>JALOAS010000036.1 GCA_023228705.1 Ottowia sp.
ACATCTTCCGCGGCGCGCTGGACTGCGGCGCCACCGCCATCACCGACGAGATGAAGATCGCCACCGTGTACGCCATTGCCGAGCTGGCGCAGGCCGAGCAAAGCGAGGTCGTTGCGCGCGCCTACGTGGGCGAGAAATTCCGCTTTGGCCCCGAATACCTCATCCCCAAGCCGTTCGACCCGCGGCTGATGACCCGCATCCCGCCAGCGGTGGCCCGGGCGGCCGACGAAAGCGGCGTCGCCCGGCGGCCCATCACCAACTTCTACGCGTACAGGCAGAAGCTGGAAGCCTTTGTCTACGCATCGGGCGCCACCATGCAGCCCATCTTCGAGATCGCGCGCAGCGCCGAGCACAAGCGCATCGCGTTTGCCGAGGGCGAGGACGAGCGCGTGCTGCGAGCGGCCCAGATTGTGGTCGACGAGGGCCTGGCGCGGCCCACGCTCATCGGCCGGCCCGCGCTCATTGCGCAGCGCATCGAGCGCTACGGCCTGCGGCTGGCTGAAGGGCGTGACTACGACGTCGTCAACACCGAATCGGATCGCCGCCATCGCGAGTTCTCGCAGATCTACCACCGCATGATGGAGCGCCGCGGCATCACCGCGCAGGTGGCCAAGATAGAAATGCGCCGGCGCCCCACGCTGATCGGCGCCATGCTGCTGCAGCAGGGCGAGGTCGATGGCCTCATCTGCGGCACCTGGGGCACCACGCCGGCGCACCTGCGCTACATAGACCAGGTTATAGGCCGGCGCAAGGACGGCGCGCGCGGCACCGCGCAAAGCATGCCCGTGCTGGCCTGCACCAACGCGCTGCTGCTGCCCGGCCGCACCGTGTTCCTGGTCGACACGCACGTCAACACCGATCCGCCCCCCGCCGAGCTGGCCGAGATCACCGCGCTGGCGGCCGAGGAGATGCAGCGCTTTGGCATCGAGCCCCGGGCCGCGCTGCTGTCGCACTCCAACTTCGGCACCAACGACGATCCATCGGCAGTCAAGATGCGCCGCACGCTGCAGATCCTGCGCGAGCAGGCGCCGTGGCTGCAGGTGGACGGGGAAATGCATGGCGACGTGGCGCTGGACGGCGCCGAGCGCGCGGCGTTCATTCCCGGCAGCGTGCTCAAGGGAGACGCCAACCTGCTGGTCTTCCCCAGCATGGAGTCGGCCAACATCGCGTACAACCTGCTCAAGAAGGTTGCCGGCGGCAACATCGCCATCGGTCCCATTCTCCTGGGCGCGGCCAAGCCCGCGCACATCCTCACGGCCACGACCACGGTCCGGCGCATCGTCAACATGACGGCGCTGACCGTGGCGGACGCCAACGCGCACACGTCGCAGGCGTCATGAGGCCGGCCGCGCTGAACGGCTGAACGCGCGCCAAGGCTACCGCAGCCCGCGGCAGCGGTTTCGGCTGCAGACCCTACCAGAGTTGTTGCCACGCTGCCCGAATACAGGCGCAAGGTGAGCAAAACACTCAATCACCCTTGATTTTGCGGGTGTTCCAAGGCACAATACATCCTTGGATTTTTTGATTTTTCTCAAAACGTCCGAAAGGTTTTTTGTCCGTGGGAATGGCATCGCGTGCTGCTGCGGCATTGCTTGTCGTTGCAGCAGGTGCAGGGCTGTGGTCGGGGGTCGCGGACCGCCCGGCACAAAAAGCGCCCGGCAACACCAGCGCGACGCTCTCCATGTCGCAGTTGTCGCCGCAGGGACAGCAGGTTCTGGACTTGGTCCACCGCGGCGGTCCTTTTGCATACGACAGGGACGGCGCTGTTTTTGGCAACCGGGAGCGGCTCCTTCCGATCAGGCACCGTGGCTACTACAGAGAGTATACCGTTGCGCCTGCGCATGCCCAGAGCCGCGGCGGGCACCGCATTGTCTGCGGCGGAAGCCGCCCCACGCAGCCAGATACGTGCTACTACACGCAAGATCATTATTCCAGTTTCAAAAGAATCACAGAACCATGAAAATGCATGAGCAATTTCAACCCGTGCAGCTGAGCGCAGAAGACGCAGCAGCGGCCCTTGCAGCGCACAGGCAGCAGAATCCGGCAGCAGGCAACGAACTGCTGCGCGGCCTGCGCAGCAACATCGTGCAGTCCATCCGCGCGTTCCATGCCGATGACCTGCAAAAGGCTGCAGGCAGCCTGGGCCAGCACTTCCTGTACGTCAACCTGGCCGACACGCAAACCAGGCAGGAAGTGCTTGAGGCCACGGGCACGAGCTTCCTGCTGCCCGCGCATTTTGGGCGCAACTTCGACGCCCTGTACGACTGCCTGACCGACCCGCTGCACAAGGCCGGCGCGCAGCCGGGGTTCATCGTCGTCGTCGAAAAGATCCCCTGCACGTCCAAGTTCGACCGCGAGGCGCGCGAGCTGCTGCTCGACGTCTTCCGCGACGCTGCCGACTACTGGGCCGAACGCAACGTGCCGTTCCGCTGCTTTTATTCCTTTGCAGCAAGCGCCATGCCCGCCAACGGAACACGCAGCAAGAAAGGCAGCCGCAGCCGCAGCAAGGCCAACGCCAGGGTTGAAAACGAGAAAACCGTCGTCCTGGACGGCATGGTCGAGGTCTCGCAGACCGCACTGCGCATGAGCAGCCCGTTCAACGCAGGCTACTGGAGCAGCGCGGCCTGAGAGCTTGAGAAAAAATCCCTCATGCCCGCTTTGACCGCCAGAATCTGCCCACTCGGCGTTGCAAATGCTCGCCATGGCACGGGCCATGCCTGCGCTTTGCGTCTTGATTGGACAAATTCTGACGATCCTCTCGAGCGCGATCAATTCATTCTCAAGCTCTGAGCGGCCAGCATCAAGTCACTCCCAAGGGTACCGGAACAGGCACGGGACCGGCGGCCCGGGCCTGTTGCCTGACTGGCGCCCGGCTCGCTGCCCCGCCGCCGGTATCCCATTTCCTGGCGCTCAGGAGGCGCCCGGATTCCCGGCACGCAGCGCAGCGCAGAGTTGCCGACATCTCGGCAAGCTGGCATACTGGGTGGGGGTTTGACACGCCATGTCGCGGATTTGCGATCCGGGTCCGCGACCGAAGGCAGCCGCTTCGGGCACGAGGCATGCCGGGCCGGTCTCCCGGTGGCGCCGGACTGATAAAAAAGAGAGGCAGCACGATGCAACTGCCCCTGGTCGTCCGCAAGACGGCCAAGAGGAGCCTGCAGGAACAGATTGCGGACCAGATCCGCGACCTCATCGTCGATGGTCGCCTGGCGCCGGGTTTCAAGCTGCCCGCGTCGCGAGAGCTGGCGCGGGACCTGGGTTTGTCGCGCAACACGGTGGTCGCGGCGTTTGGCCGCCTGGCTGCCGAGGGGCTGGTCGAATCCCGCGAGCCCACCGGCACCTTCGTCGCGCATGCGGTGCCGGCCGAGGGACCCATGCACAATGCGTGCAAGCTCAGGCCGGACGGGCCCAAGACCAAGGCACGCCTGCAGTTTCGCGGCAAGTCACACGTGGTCGTTGCACCGCACGGCGGGCAGCTGCAATTTGATTTCTGGGTCGGACGCCCCGACGCCCGATTCTTCCCGCTCCGGATCTGGCGCGATCTGCTGTGCCGCATGCTGCGCAACGCGTCCACCTCCCTGAGCAACTACGGCGACCCGCAGGGGCTGCTGGCGCTGCGCGAAGCCATTGCCGCGCACGTGGGCTCAACGCGCGCCATCGCAACCAGCGCCGACCGCATCGTCATCACCAACGGCATCCAGGAAGGGCTCAACCTGCTGGCCACGCTGCTGATTGCGCCGGGCGTGAAAGTGGCCGTGGAAAACCCCTGCTACCGGGGCGCAGCGCAGGTCTTCGAGAGCTGCGGCGCCAGCCTGCAACCCATTGCGCTGGACGCAAGCGGGCTGAACACCGCCAGGCTGCCCCGTTCCGCCGCGCTGGTCTACGTCACGCCTTCGCACCAGTACCCCCTGGGCATGACGCTGCCGCTGACGCGGCGCGAGCAGCTGCTGGCCTGGGCCAGCAAGTCCGGCTGCTACATTGCCGAGGACGACTACGACAACGACTTCTTCTACGACGGCACGCCGCTGCCGGCGCTCAAGAGCATGGACCAGCACGGGCAGGTCGTTTACCTGGGCACCTTCTCAAAGAGCCTGGGCGCCGGCCTGCGCATCGGCTACATGGTGCTGCCGCCCGAGCTGTGCGAGCCGGCGCGCAATGCCAAGGCGCTGCTCAACAACTGCCAGCCCTGGCTCGAGCAGGCGGCGCTGGCCACGTTCATCAGCGAAGGCGGCTACGCGGCACATTTGCGCCGCCTGCGACAGCTGTACGCCGCGCGCTGCCAGCACCTGCGCGCGGGCCTGGCTTATTTCTTTCCCGACTGGCAGGTCGATGGCGCCGGCAGCGGCATGCACCTGGTCGTGCGTCTGCCCGATGACGGGCCCAACGGCCACATGGTTGAGACCATGGCGCAGGCACACGGCATTGGCGTCTATGCGGTCAAGAGCGGCAACGCACGGCTGTGGAACCAGCAGACCCAGGATGCGCTGCAGCACACGCTGCTGCTGGGCTACGCATCGCTGAACGAAGCGCAAATCAGCAGCGCGCTGCTGCGTCTGCGCCGGGCCCTGCGCACCGGCCGCGCGCCAGCTGCCGTGCCCGCCTGATGCCGGACGATGCAGCGATCCCGCGCATTGTTTGCTGACGGCAAGATGACGCCCGCCCGCGGTCTTTTCCTTTGATCACAACAAGATATGCACACCAGGCAGCGGTCGACTGCTGAATCCAGGATCATTCCAGCACGATGCGCAGCGCCGCGGCCGCAGCCCAGGGCGCCAGCGCCAGGCCAACCACCAGCATGGCGCCCAGCAGCGAGTAGTGCGCGGAAACGCCCAGCCCGGAGACGGCTGCGTGCACGGCGCTGGACCCGAACACGAGCACGGGCACGTACAGCGGCAGCACCAGCAGCGACAGCAGGACGCCGCCACCGCGCGCGCCCAGCGTGAGCGCCGAGATGACCGCACCGACCAGGCTCAGCAGCGGCGCGCCCAGCAGCAGCGACACGAAAAGGACCCACGCCGCGCCGGCCGGCAGGTCGAACTGCAGGGCCAGCAGCGGCGAGAGCAGCGCCAGCAGCAGCCCCGAGCTGATCCAGTGCGCGGCAATCTTGGACAGCACCAGCAACGGCAGCGGCGTGGCGGCCAGCAGGAGCTGCTCCAGCGACCCGTCGCGATAATCCTCGGCAAACAGGCGCGGCAGCGACAGCATGGTCGCGAGCAGCGCGGCCACCCAGATGACCCCCGGCGCCAGCCCGCGCAGGACGTCCGGATCGCTGCCAACGCCCAGCGGGAACAGGCTGACCACGATGACGTAGAAGACAAGTGCCGCGCCCGTGTCCGACGGGCGGCGCAGCGCCAGCCGCAGGTCGCGCGTAAAGAGGCTGCGCACCGCCATCCAGAGCCCGCTGCCATGCGCCGCAGCGCCCGGCGCATCGACGTCGGGCGAGGCGGTTGCAGGCGGTGCGGGCACGGGCTGTCCGCCTCAAAGCGTGATGGTCGCCACCGCAACGGTGTCGGGCAGCGCCACGCTCTGGTGGCTGGTGAGCACGACGATGCCGCCACCCAGGACCTGCGCGGTCAGCAGCTGCAGCAGCCAGGCGACGGCGTCACGGTCCAGCGCGTTGAACGGCTCGTCCAGTATCCACAGCGGAATCTGCCGGCCCAGCAGCAGCCGGGCCAGCGCGGCACGCCGGCGCTGGCCCTGCGAGAGCAGCCGCACGGGAACATGCTCGCGCCCGGAAAGGCCCGCCTGCTGCAGCGCGTCCATGGCCGCCTGGTCCGGCGCTGCCAGCCCGTTGAGGCGGCTGTTGACGTGCAGGTTCTCCAGCGCGGACATCTCGTCCTTGAGCGCAACCAGGTGCCCCAGGAACAGCAGTTGCGCGCCAAATTCCTCGCGCAGGCGGCAGATGGGCTGCCCCTGCCAGAGCACGCGGCCCTGGCGGGGTGCAAGCAGCCCGCAAATGATTCGCAGCAGGCTGGTCTTGCCCGCGCCGTTGGCGCCTTCCACGCGCAGCAGCCAGCCCGGCTCAATGTGCGCCGTGAGCCCGGAAAACAGCAGGCGGCCCGAACGCTCGCAGCCGATGTTCTGCAGCGTCAGGCCAGCGGCGGCCTGCGTGCCGGGCATCCGTGCAGCCTGCATCAATCCGGCACGACGCGATCGATCGTGATCGCCACGTCCTGGCTGCCCACGGCCACGCGCTCGGCCGCGCCCTCCAGGTCGCCGGGTTGCGCGGTGGCGCTGCCCTGGTGCGAGACGCGCGCGATAATGTCGACGCTGGAAAAATTGGACAGCGCCAGGTTTTCCATCATCGCGCTGCTGTCGTCCAGCCGGAACGCCACGGGCCAGCCGGCAGCCTGCGTGCGCACCGCCGCCAGCGGCATGGGCGGGCCTTCCGGGGCACGGGCAAAGATGTACAGCGTGTCGCCCGCCTGCACCTGGCCGGCCAGCTCTGGTGCCAGCCGCACCGATCCGGTGATCGCGGTGGTGGCGGCAGCCGGTGCGCTGCCCTGGGCCGGCGGTCCGCCGCGCTGCTCCGCCTCGGTGCGGGCAATCAGCGCCTCGATGCGCTTGCGTCCGTCCGAATCCTCGGGCAGCAGGGCAACCAGGTGATGCCAGTACTGCAAGGCCTGGGGTACGTCGTCGCGCTGGAACGCGACCAGCCCGGCAAAGGTCAGCGCGCCCAGGTGATCCGGGTTCAAGTCCAGTGCGTGGTGGATGAGCTGCTCCGGCTCGCCGGTCAGGTCCCGGCCGCGCGTGATCGCCAGCACGTTGGCGTACTCGATGAGCAGGTCGGGGTTGTCGCCGTCCAGGATCACGGCCTTCCTGTACGCGGCCGCGGCCTCGTCAAAGCGCTCGAGCTGGCCGTACGAGCGGCCCAGCAGGACCCACCCCTGCACATCGTCGGGTTGCGCCGCAAGCCGCTGTTCAAGCGCTGCAATGGCGCGCTCGCTGGACTCGTGCGGCTGGCCGGTCTGCGCCTGCATGACGGCCGGATTCAGCGCCGCCGGCGTCCCCACGACGCGGTACACCACAACCGCCAGCAACGGCAGCAGGATGACGAAGGCGCCAGCAGTCATCCAGTTGCCCCGCACGCTGCTCCGGCCCGGCCCGGCGCTGCCGGCCTGAACCTGCAGCGCCTGGCGTTCCAGCTCGAGGCGTTCCTGGTCAAACTCCGCTTCGCTCAGGGTGCCGCGCGCATGCTGCGCTTGCAACTCGCGCATCTCGTCGGACAGGACGGTCAGGGTCGCGTCGCCATCGGCCGCGGCCCGTGCCGCGCCACCACGCAGCAAGGGCAGGATCACCAGCAGCATGGCCAGCAGGACCATGGCTGCGGCCAGGACAATGAAAAGGGTCATGATGGCGGATGGTCCTCGGACACGCCGAGCAGTTCGCGCGCACGCTGCCGCGCCCGGGGGTCAAGTGCGGGCTCTGCATCCTGCGACTCGGGGCGCCGGCGCACGATGCGCCACAGGACGCCGAAACCCAGCAGCAGCAGGACAAAGGGACCCAGCCACAGCAGCAGGGTCTTCATGCTGAACGGCGGGCGGTACAGGACAAACTCGCCGTAGCGGGCGACCATGTAGTTGCGAATCTGCTGCGGGCTCTGGCCGGCCTTGAGCTGCTCGCGGATCTGCTCGCGCAGGTCCACCGCCAGGTCGGCATGCGACTCGGCAATGGTCTCGTTCTGGCAGACCAGGCAGCGCAGCTCCCTGGCGATCCCCATCATGCGCGCTTCCACCGCCGGGTCTTCGGCCACCAGTGGCGCCTCCTGCGCCTGCGCCGGCCGGCCGACAGAAGCCAGGACCAGCAGCAACGCCAACAGCAACCCGGCGCGCAGTCCCGCATGGCGCCCGGACAGCCACGCAGGGACACGCAGCATGCGCGTGGTGCCTGGCGCCGGCCTCCGCTGCAAACGCTTGTCAGGCACCCAGCTTCCTCATCAGCGGCAAGATGGTCTCATCCAGCGCTTCCCGGGTGACCGGGCCGATCTGCTTGTAGCGAATCACGCCGTCCTTGTCGATGATGAACGTTTCCGGCACGCCATAGACGCCCAGGTCGATTCCGACCAGACCGTGGGCATCAACGGCCGATTCGCGGTACGGATTGCCAAAGCGCGCCAGCCACTGCTGCGCGTTGTCGCTCTGGTCCTTGTAGTTGAGGCCGTACAGCAGCACGTCACCCTGCCTGGCCAGCTCGACCAGCACCGGGTGCTCGACGCGGCAGGCCACGCACCACGAAGCCCAGACGTTCAGCATCCAGACCTTGCCGCGCATGTCCTGCGCGGCAAAGCTCTGCCCCGGTGCACCCAGCTGCGGGAGCGAAAACTCGGGCACCGGCTTGTTGATCAGCGGTGACGGGATCTCGCGCGGCTTGAGTGTCAGGCCAATGGCCAGGAACGCCACCAGAACGCCGAAGATGAGCAGCGGCAAGAGGCCTTTTCTCATGGCAGCGACGTCCGTGTTGCCGGCGCGGGCTGCGCCGTGCCACTGGCGGGTGTGGTCTCGCGCGTGCGCGCCGCAGGCGCCTCGCGCACGCGCCGCCGCAGGCGGTAGCGCTTGTCCAGCACGGCAAACAGGGCGCCCAGCGCCATCAGCAGCGCGCCACCCCAGATCCAGTCGACAAAGGGCTTGAAGTACACGCGGACAATCCAGCGCCCGCTGCTGAGCGGATCGCCCAGCGCCACGTACAGGTCACGCGTGGGACGTGGCTGTATGGCCGCCTCGGTCATGGGCTGGTTGTTGCTGCCCGCGGTGTAGATGCGGCGCTCCGGCCGCAGCGTCGTCACGGGCTTGCCATCGCGGGTCACGGTGATGGTTGCGGTATCGGACTCATAGTTGGGCCCCATGCGCACGTCGACGCCGTCAAAGCGGAACGTGTACCCGGCCAGCGTCGTTGTCTCGCCAACCGCCATCGCCACGTCCTTTTCCAGCTCGTAGGCGTTGACCACCGTGACGCCGATGATGAACGCCGCAACGCCGATGTGCGCAATCAGCATGCCGTAGTAGCTGCCCGGCTGCGCGCGCAGCTTCTGGCCAAGCGTCGGCGCCGGATGCTGGCGCAGGCGCTGCACCAGGTTCAGCACCATGCCGCTGGCGATCCACAGCGCCATGAACCAGCCAAAGCCGACCAGCGGCCGCCAGCTGCCCAGCAGCAGCGGCGCAATGATGGCCGCAGCCAGGCTGACGACGAACGCCCACCGCAGGCGCCGCGCCAGGTCGGGCACGCTGGCCTTGCGCCAGCGCGCCATGGGGCCCACCGCCATGAGAAACAGCGCCGGCGCCATCAGCGGCACGAACACCGTGTCAAAGTAGGGCGCCCCCACCGACAGCTTGCCCAGGCCGAGCGCGTCGAGGAACAGCGGGTACAGCGTCCCCAGCAGGACGGCCGCAAACGCCACCACCAGCACCACGTTGTTGACCAGCAGCATGGACTCGCGCGAGACCAGCTCGAAGTTGCCGCCGACGCCCACCCTGGGCGCGCGCCAGGCAAACAGGGCCAGCGAACTCCCGATGACGGCGACCAGGAACCCCAGGATGTAGACACCGCGCGCCGGATCCACGGCAAACGCATGGACCGAGGTGAGCACGCCCGAGCGCACCAGGAACGTGCCCAGGATCGACAGCGAAAACGCAATGATCGCCAGCAGCGCCGTCCACAGCTTGAACGTGCCGCGCTTTTCGGTCACCGCCAGCGAGTGCAGCAGCGCGGTACTGATCAGCCACGGCATCAGCGAGGCGTTCTCCACCGGATCCCAGAACCACCAGCCGCCCCAGCCCAGCTCGTAGTAGGCCCAGATGCTGCCGATGGCGATGCCCAGCGTGAGAAACAGCCAGGAGACCAGCGCCCAGGGCCGCGACCAGCGCGCCCAGGCCGCGTCCAGCCGGCCGGCCAGCAGCGCCGAGATGGCAAAGGCAAAGGCCACCACCGTGCCCACGTAGCCCATGTACAGCATGGGCGGGTGCACGATCAGGCCCGGGTCCTGCAGCTGCGGGTTCAGGTCCTGTCCCTCCATGGCCGCCGGCAGCAGCCGCTCGAACGGGCTGGACGTGAACAGGATGAACAGGGCAAAGCCTATGCTGATCGCGCCCATGATGGCAATGATTCGGGCGCGCGTCTCGTCGTCCAGGTTTTTCGAGAACAGCGTGACGGCAAAAGTCCAGCCGGACAGGATGAGCAGCCACAGCAGGATGGACCCCTCATGCCCACCCCAGACCGCGCAGATGCGGTACCACAGCGGCAGCCGGGTGTTGGAGTGCTGCGCCACGTACAGCACCGAAAAATCATTGACCACGAAGAGCGCGGTCAGGCAGACAAAGGCGATCAGCACAAACAGGAACTGGCCGCGCGCGGCGGGCTTGGCCAGCGCCATCCAGGCGGCGTTGCCGCGCGCCGCGCCCCAGAGCGGGAACACGCACTGGATGATGGCCAGCGACAGCGCCAGCACCAGTGCCAACTGACCCAGTTCTGCAATCATTGCCTGACCTTGCGCGGCGGGTCGCTCAGCTCGTTGCCGGCTGTTTTCAGCGTGTCGGCCACTTCCTTGGGCGTGTAGTTCTCGTCGTGCTTGGCCAGCACCTGGTCGGCGTGAAAGAGGCCACTGGGGTCAATCCTGCCTTGCGTGACCACGCCCTTGCCTTCCTTGAACATGTCCGGCAGCAGCCCGCTGAAGCGCACGGGGATGCTCTCGGCGCCATCGGTGATGACGAAATTCACGTCCAGGCTGTCGTCGCTGCGCAGCACGCTGCCTTCCTCGACCAGCCCGCCCAGCCGGAAGTTGCGGTCCTGCGGCGCCTCGTTGGCCAGCACCTGCGAGGGGCTGAAGAAAAAGACCATGTTGTCCTGGAACGCGTTGAGTACCAGCGCGGTGGCCACCCCGAGCGCGGCCAGCCCGCCCACGATGACAAGTGTTCGCTTGGTCCTGGTTTTCATGCTTGATCTCCCGTGCCCTGGCGCAGCAGGCGGCGCTGCTTAAGCCGCAGGCGCCCGATCTCCAGCGCCATGACCGCCGCGGTCATCGCCACCGAGCCCCAGACATAGCCTGCGTAGCCGCCCATGTGCAGAAAGTCGGACAAACTGTGCCAGTAAATCATGTCGATGTCCTGCCGCCCAGGCTGGCGTTCTGGTATGTGACGCGGGGTCCGCGGCTGCTGGCTGCGCCTCCCATGACCTCCTCGGCCCACGCGGCGTGACGCTCGCGACCCAAGATGATAACCCGCACCCGCATCAGCACAACTGCAATGCAATATGCCCACACGGCCAGTGTCATGATGAGCATGCCGGCCAGCATGGGCGCGGCAATGCTGGGCGCGCTGGACAGGCTGACCGAAGCGCCCTGGTGCAGCGTGTTCCACCATTGCACGGAAAAATAGATGATGGGCACGTTGACCACGCCGACCAGCGCCAGCACGGCGGTGGCGCGGTCGGCGCGGCGCGTGTCGTCAATGGCAGCGTGCAGGGACATGAGTCCCAGATACAGGAACAGGAGAATAAGTTCCGAGGTCAGCCGCGCGTCCCAGACCCACCAGGTGCCCCAGGTGGGCTTGCCCCACAGCGCACCCGTCCACAGCGCGAGAAAAGTCATGAGCGCGCCGGTGGGCGCCAGCGCGCTGGCCATCATGGATGCCAGGCGGACGTTGAAGATGAGCCCCAGCGCGGCCCAGAACGCCAGGGCCAGGTAGATGATCATGGAGAGCCACGCGGTGGGAACGTGCAGGAAGATGATGCGGTAGGCATCGCCCTGCTGGGCATCGGTGGGCGCCACCGCAAAGCCGACAAAGAGCCCGATCGCGCCCAGCACCGCCGCGGCAGCGGCAAACCAGGGCACCAGCTTCCCCGCCAGCGGGTAGAACCGCATGGGCGGAGCGTATTTGAACCAGTTGATCTTGCGCCGGGGTCGGCTGTCGCGGGTCATGGCGATGTCTGGGCTGTGGATGCGGTGCTGGTCGAGGCCGGTTGTGCGGCAATCTCGAAGACGATATAGCCGCCCGTGCGGTAGACCAGCCGCGCACCGGCCACATCGGTCTGGTCGTTGCCTATGAGCGGCAGCAGGCGCGCCACCAGCGTCTGGCCGGAGGCTTCGTCGGTCAGGGCGACGGCGCGCACCGAATCCGTTCCGCCTCGCAGCAGGCCATAGGCCGCATAGTCATTGTCCCGCATCCAGGCGCGCACACGCTGGATCATGCCATGAACCTCGCTGAGCGTGCCAAAGTCCCGAAATGCGACGCCCAGCGCCTCGGGCGCCATCTGCCCCAGCAGGATGAGGTCGCGCAGGTGCAGGACCAGCACCACCGGCCGGCCATCGCCCAATTCCCGCAGCGCTGCCATGCCATCCTGCTCGGGCGCCAGCAGCGCCGCGACAAAGCGCTGGAACGCGTCGCGTCCGGCCTGCAGGTCGCGGTCGCCGGGTTCCTGCCAGAACGCCTGCTCGATTCCCCGCACCGCTTCGGCCTGCCCACGCCAGTTTGCCGGGACAAAAAGGGGATCGCCCAGCGGCTGGCCAAACACGACGTCGGCATCCGCCAGCAAGCGGATCTGCCGGGACACATCCCACCAGGCCAGTACGGCGGCGTTGCCGGAGACGTGGCGCTGCAGGACGGGCGCCAGGACCACCGTCTCGGCCAGCGGCGGCAGCAGGGTCAGGAACGGGTCGTCAACAAGCGCCTGCCAGTCAAGCAGCACCGGACCGCTGGCGGTCCGGGCCAGCCGCAGCTGCGCCAGCGCGTGGCTGGGCCGCGGCGCAAGCACCTGCGCCGACCGGACCTCGGTGCCGGCAGGCAGCAAGGGCGCAAGCCCGTCCAGCTCGGCGGCGCCCAGCGCCGGGCCCATCTCATACCGGTACAGCGGCGCATCCTGGCCCGCGGCGTGCGCGCCAAGCACGCCGGCCAACGCCAGCAGGCCGGCGAGCATGGCGCGCCAAAGAAAAGGGTGGCACGGCACGTGCCACCCCTGCGCTGCAATCCCGTCGCCCGCGGCGCGCCGGTGGTTGGCTGCTGTCGCTGCGTACATGCTTGTTTCCCCTGGGCCTGCCTGCCGCCATGCATGGCTTGCTGCGCAGCGACCGGCCACCCCTTGCAGCGGTCAGGTGTCAACCGCTGGAGACCGAAGAATATCAGTCGGCAAGATCCTTTGCTCGTGTCGGGAAATTGCCGGCCAGTTGCTGCGGACAGGCTCCTTATTTCTGCTCGAGCTTCTGCAGCCGCTGCTCGAAATCGGCGCGCTCGCGCAGCAGCACGTCCTGCTCGTTGATGATGGTCTGGTCGCGCATCATGTCACCCCAGCCGTGCGAGTAGGCCCAGCCACCCGGATTCACGTGCTGCAGCCCCTTGGCATAGCGCGCCACGTGCTGCTCCCACATCTCGGCAAAGACGCGGTCCACCGTGGTGAACTGGTTGCCCTTGGCAAAGAACAGCGAGGCAAAGGCACCGGGCTCGTCCTGCTCGGGCTCAGGCAGCGCGGGCCGGTTGGTTTTTTGCCCCACGAGCAGGCCTTCGTCGTAGAGTGCCTGCACCACCTTGCGCGTTTCTTCCACCCTGGCCGTACCCTTCTTGATGCCGTCGTCCATGAACGTCAGGTAGGTTTCGGCAAAGCGGGGCGAGTGGCATTGCGAGCAGGTCTGCACCCAGGCCTGCTTGCGGTCCTGGAACCAGGGGTCGTCCAGGTTGTCGGCAATGTCCGGCGTGGGCAGGAAGCCCCAGCGCACCTTGCGCGTCACGTTGTGCGTGAACTGGCCCTTGTACTCGAAATGGCAACCGGCGCAGGTCGGGCCGGTAAAGCCGCCCTCGGTCATCTGGTCGGCCAGGCGTGCGTTCCAGTCCCAGCTGTCGCCCCGCGTCTGGTATTGCGTGCCGTGCTTGGAGAACATGTACTGCTCGTACTCGTTGTGGTCCACGCCGTTGTGGCAGGTGGCGCAGGCCTCGGGCTTGCGCGCCTCCACCGGGGTGAACTCGTGCCGCGTGTGGCAGTTGTCGCACTTGGGCTGGTTGGTATGGCACATGGTGCAGCTGGCGGCCACCTCGCCATCGCCATGGTTGACCAGGGCCGCCCACGACGCCAGCTCCACGCTGGCCATGTAGTCCACCGTGTGCGACGGATGCCCTTGCGGCCACTGGTCCTGCGGCCAGACCGCGGTGTCAAACTCGGATTCGGCCTCGGCAAACTGCTGCAGGTGGCAGGTGCCGCAGGTGCGCCTGTCGGGCATGCGCAGGTCCGTGACGTGGTTGCCGCTGGCCGCGCCCACCCCCATGTGGCAGTCTATGCACGAGACTTCCTTCAGCGGCACGTCGGCTGCCAGCAGGCCGAGCGAGCGCAGGTTGTTCTCGACGTCGGAGATCAGCTCCTTCTTGTACGCGCGCGAGTCACTGTCCGGCAGCCCGCGTATCTCGTCCAGGTTGGCGTGCACGCTCTTTTGCCAAGATTGCACCCAGCCATGCGTAATGCCCTGGTGGCAGGCGATGCACTCCTCGCGCTTGGCCTCTATGGCCGGCTCTGCCGGCGGCTCGTAAAACAGCGTGGGCGCCAAGTACTTGTCCATGGGTATGGGCTCCCAGTATTCGGCAAACTTGCCCTTGGTGTAATTGGCCAAGTAGCGCTCGGACAGGGCCTCGAACAATTCCTTGGGCGTGGCGTCCCGGGTCAGCTCCAGCGCGCCCAGCGTCTCGTCCGGCACCGTCTCCCAGATGGCGGCCGTGGCAGGCAATGACACCGCCATGAAACACGCCATGAAGGCGAGCAGACCTCCCATTTTCTTCAGCATGATAGTCTCCTTCCCCGTATGATTTTGCAGTCAGTGTTAGGCAGCCAAGAGGAAATGTCCAGTACCACAGCGCGATGCGACGATGGGGCCATGCCAGCCCTGCCGGCGGTCCATCACGCCAGACGTGCGATACTTTCCATTAGTTGAAGCCCACAGGCCAGGTCCGACCCATGGAACACACCGTCGCCACGCCTCCAGCGCCTGCCGGGGCCGCGCCAACGCCGCCGGCCCAGGTGGTTGCCGCGCTCGGGGCGCTCCTGCCTGCGCACTGCGTGCTGAGCACGGCAGAACAACTGGCGCCGTACGAATGCGACGGCCTGGTCGCGTACAAACAAAGACCGCTGGCAGTGGCCATCCCGGAAACCGAGGAACAGGTGCAGGCCGTGCTGCGCCTGTGCCACCGGTTGCGCGTTCCCGTGGTGGCGCGTGGCGCCGGCACCGGGCTCTCCGGCGGCGCCACGCCGCACGAGCGCGGGGTGACCCTGTCGCTGGCCAAGTTCAACCGCATCGTCGGCATCAATCCGCTGGCGCGTACGGCGGTGGTTCAGTGCGGTGTCCGCAACCTGGCCATCAGCGAAGCCGCGGCGCCGCATGGCCTGTACTATGCGCCAGACCCGTCCAGCCAGATTGCCTGCACCATAGGCGGCAACGTGGCCGAGAATTCAGGCGGCGTGCATTGCCTGAAGTACGGGCTCACGGTGCACAACGTGCTGAAGGTGCGCGGATTCAACGTCGAGGGCGACCCCATTGAATTTGGCAGCGCCGCACTGGACGCACCGGGCTATGACCTGCTGGCACTGGCCACGGGCAGCGAGGGCATGCTGGCCATCACCATCGAGGTCACCGTCCGGCTCCTGCCCAAGCCCCGGCTGGCGCGCTGCATCATGGCCAGCTTTGGCGACGTGCGCGACGCCGGCCAGGCGGTGGCCGCCATCATTGCGGCCGGCATCATTCCGGCCGGGCTGGAAATGATGGACGGCCCCATGACGCGCGCCGCAGAGGATTTCGTTCACGCCGGCTACGACGTGGATGCCGCTGCCATCCTGCTTTGCGAGAGCGACGGCACGCCGGAAGAGGTTGAAGAGGAGATCGGCCGCATGACCGCGGTGCTGCAGGAGGCCGGGGCAACCGGAATCAGGGTCAGCCGGGACGAGGCGGAACGCCTGCGTTTCTGGAGCGGCCGCAAGAACGCGTTCCCGGCCAGCGGCCGCATCAGCCCGGACTACATGTGCATGGATTCAACGATCCCGCGCAAGCGCATCGCCGACATGCTGCTGACCATTGCCGGGCTGGAAAAGAAGTACGGGCTGCGCTGCGTCAACGTGTTTCACGCCGGCGACGGCAACCTGCACCCGCTGATCCTGTTTGACGCCAGCGAGGAAGGCGAGCTGGAGCGGGCCGAGGAATTCGGCGCCGAGATCCTGGAAACCAGCGTGGAAATGGGCGGCACCATCACCGGCGAGCATGGCGTGGGCCTGGAAAAGCTCAACTCCATGTGCGTGCAGTTCTCGCCCGAGGAGCGCGAGCTCATGTTTGCCATCAAGCGCGCCTTTGACCCGCACGAGCTGCTCAATCCGGGCAAGGTCATTCCCACGCTGCACCGCTGCGCCGAGTACGGCCGCATGGTGGTGCGTGGCGGCAACCTTCCGTTTCCGGAGCTGGAGCGGTTCTGACTTGCCGTTGAGCGTTGAGCGTTGAGCGTGGTGGGCTCACGCTGGACGCTCAACGCTTGACGCCAAACCTTCATCAGCCGCCGCAGGCGGCTTTCATACGAGGCCCGCAAGGGCCGAGATCATCCGTCATCCCGGCGAGCCGCTGGAGTTTTCCGCGATCCACTTGGCGGTGGTCTCGTCGACCGCCTGCATCACCTGCGCCTCCACCGTGGGTTGCTCGTAGGGATGCGCCGCCAGCAGCGCGGCCTTCAGCTGGGCAAAGCGCTCGGGGACCGTCTTGAACGTGATGCGGTATTCGGCCTCTTCGTGCAACTCGTCGCGCCAGCGGTAGACGCTGCTGATCGCCTCGATCTGCGCGCAGGCGGTCAGGTGCCAGCCCACCATGGCGCGCGCCAGCGTGTCGGCCTGCTCGCGCGTCGCAACCGTCGTGGTCACCAGCCAGGGAAGTCGTGTCGTTGCCATCGATCGTGTCCAGCTCCCGCCCGTCAGGGCTTGCCGAATCCCATCTTGTCCAGCGCGTCGCGCAGGCGCTCGACCGTGCCCTCGATTTCCGCCAGCTTGTCCAGCCCGAACAGCCCGAGCCGGAACGTCTTGAACGTATCCGGCTCGTCGCACATCAGCGGTACGCCAGCGGCAATCTGCAGGCCCTGCTGCAGGAATTTGCTGCCATTGTGCACGCCGTCGTCGCTGGTGTGGCTGACCACGACACCAGGCGCTTCAAAGCCCTCGGCCGCGACGCTGGGAAAACCCCGCTCGACCAGCAGCTGCCGGATGCGGCGGCCCAGCCGGAACTGCTGCTCGCGCGCCACCTCGAAGCCGCGCTCGCGTGTCTCCAGCATGGTGTCGCGCAACTCCAGGAGCGCGGTCGTTGGCATGGTCGCGTAGTAGGCGTGCCTGCCGCCCTCGTACGACTGCATGACGTTGCGCCACTTGTTCAGGTCCAGAGCAAAGCTGGAACTGCGCGTCTCCCCAAGCCGCTGCACCGCCGCGCCGGACAGGGCGATCAGCGCGCTGCCCGGCGCGCTGCTCCAGCCCTTTTGTGGCGCGCTGACCAGGACATCCACGCCCACCTCGCGCATGTCGACCCAGACCGCGCCAGAGGCAATGCAGTCCAGCACGAACAGGCCGCCCACGGCATGCACGGCGCTGCCAATGCGCTTCAGGTAATCATCGGGCAGCAGGATCCCGCTGGCTGTTTCCACGTGCGGCACGAACACCACCGACGGCTGCACACGGGAAATCATAGCCTCCACCTCTGCAACCGGCGGTGGCGCCCACGCGGCCTGCGCGTCACCCGAATCGGGGCGTGCCTTCAGGACCGTCACGTCAGTTGCAGGGACAATGCCGCAGGTGTCCAGGATCTGGCTCCAGCGGTAGCTGAAGAAGCCGTTGCGAACGATGAGAACTTCCTGGCCACCAGCAAACTGCCGGGCCACTGCTTCCATGCCAAAGGTTCCGCTGCCCGGGACCACGATGGCCTCGTCGGCGCCATAGACTTCCCGGAGCACGGCCGAGATGTCCTTCATCACCTGCTGGAAGCGCTGCGACATGTGGTTGAGCGTGCGGTCGGTATAGACCACGGAAAACTCGACCAAACCATCGGGGTCCACGTGGGGCAGAAGTCCGGGCATACAATGTCTCTTTGACTTGAAAAAACAGTCAGACAACGGCTGGTCGGCGCCTTTTCCGCCACTGTGCAGAGCCACAGGTGTGCAGGAATACAGGGACAGGATGCATGCAGCACCACATGCCCGCGCGGCCTGCCGTGTACGCAGCCGCTGCCTTCAGTACATCGGCAATCACCCTGCTTCCACCAGCCACAAGCTGGCAAGCTTAGCACGCTTTCACAGGTTTCCATGGATACGCTTGGCCTGGCCACCACCTTTGGCAAAAGCCTGCTGTTTGCGTTGGCAACGATGTTGCCCATCGTCAATCCGCTGGCCTGTGGCCCCGGCACCATTGCGGTGGCCATTGCCCTGGGCGCGAGCCTGCACAGCAAGCGCGTCTGGATATCCGCCACCAGCCTCATGGGCGGACTGCTGGCCATGATGCTGGTGGGCGCACTGGCCGCGCTGACGTTCCGCTACGCCGAACCGCTGCTTGCACGCTTTGGCCACACCGGCCGCGTCGTGCTGGTGCGCCTGATGGCCTTCCTGCTGCTGTGCATAGGCATTGAACCTAGATTCAGCAGTCGAACGCTGCCTGGTGTGCATATATTGTTGTGAACAAAGGAAAAGCCAAGCTTGCACGAGTACACCATTTTGGTGGGCACGCTATGCGCCCGATCGCACAGCGCTGGACGCGCCATGCTGCGTTGCTCCGCCTTGCAGACAGTAGTCTGCCGCGTTGTCGCGTCTTGCCTGGCACGCCCATCGCAGCACGCTCGAACGCATCCAACTGCTGAATCTAGGTTGAAATCATCTGGGAGGGTGTGCGCGACCTGCTGCTTGAACTGCCCATCCTCGGTGGCTGATGCACGCGACCCTCAGACGGCTGACGCGGGCGCGGCACCAAGCGCGAGCAGTACCAGCGGGACACCTTCTTCCCGAAGGCGCGTGGCTCCGCTGTTGCGTGCCTGCCACGGCGTCACCGGCCGGTCAACGACATCGCCAGTCCATACAATAAGGTCGGACACCGTGCGGGAAGGCGCGCGCGACCTGCGCCTGGAATGTCCATTGTTGCGTTGAAGGGGACGTCCCTGCACCCTTTCGCGCCAGCGCATGCGGGACGCGGCCGCGCCTTGCCGGTGGTGGATGCGGCGCGAAGCACGGGCTGCGCACGCTGTTTTGTACAGTGTCCCTTTGACGCCATCCGGTTGGTGCGCAAATCCACCACCGGCTGATCCGCCCTGACCGAGCCTGTCGCCATGACAACACCTGCTCCCATGCAAACGCTGGACACCACCCGCATTGACGACTTGCGCATCAGCAAGGTTCGCCCGCTGCTGCCGCCGGCGCTGTTGCAGGAATGGCTGCCGGTGCCGCCACCCACGCACGCGCTCATCGAGCGCAGCCGCCTGAAGGTCGCGCGCATCATGTCCGGCCAGGACGACCGCCTGCTGGTGGTGGTGGGTCCCTGTTCCATACACGATACGCAGCACGCGCTCGAGTACGCGCGCAAGCTCAAGCCCGTTGCCGACGAACTGGCCGATGCGCTGCACCTTGTCATGCGTACGTATTTTGAAAAGCCGCGCACGACCGTGGGCTGGAAGGGCCTGATCAACGACCCGCACCTGGACGACAGCTACGCGATCAACGACGGGCTGCAGGTGGCGCGGCGCCTGTTGCTGGACCTGCTGGCCATCGGGCTGCCCACCGGCACCGAATTCCTGGATCTGCTGACGCCGCAGTATTTCAGCGACCTCATCTGCTGGGGCGCCATAGGCGCGCGCACCACCGAGAGCCAGAGCCACCGCCAGCTGGTCAGCGGCCTGTCGTGTCCGGTGGGATTCAAGAACGGAACCAGCGGCGCCGTCCAGGTGGCCGTGGACGCGCTGCTCAGCGCACGCGCCGAGCATGCGTTCCTGGGCATGACCAAGACCGGCCAGGCGGCCATTTTCGAGACGCGCGGCAACCAGGACTGCCACATCATCCTGCGCGGCGGCAAGACGGCGAACTATTCAGCCAGCGACGTCGATGCCGCGTGCCGCCTGCTCGCGGCCGCAGGCCTGCCGCAACGCCTCATGGTCGACTGCTCGCATGCCAACTCCAACAAGCAGTACCTGCGCCAGATCACCGTGGCAAGCGAACTGGCGCGGCGCATTGCCAATGGCGACGCGCGCATCGCAGGTGTGATGCTGGAAAGCCACCTGCACGAGGGCCGGCAGGACAAGGTCGAAGGCCAGCCGCTCACGCCGGGCGTGTCGATCACCGACGCCTGCATCAGCCTGGAGCAGACCGAACCGGTCCTGCGCGAACTGGCAGCGGCTGTCAAGGCGCGCCGGAGCGCCAGCGGCTGAGAATACCGGCTGCCGGCGGCTGGATCAGCGGCGGCGGCCGCCGCCGCGGCGCGGGCCCGGCCCGCCGCCGCTGCGGCGCTCCAGGTGCCGGAAATTGATGCGCCCCTTGGTCAGGTCGTAGGGCGAGAGTTCCAGCGTCACGCGATCTCCGGCAAGGATGCGGATGTGGTGCTTGCGCATCTTGCCGGCCGAATACGCAATCAGCTCGTGACCGTTGTCCAGCGTCACGCGAAACCGCGTGTCGGGCAGGACCTCGTCCACCACGCCCTGCATCTCTATCAGCTCTTCCTTCGCCACGTATTTCCTTTTTCCGTTACACAAAGCAGGCCGAGCCGCGCGTTGTCCGCGGCCGGTCCGGCACCCTGGGAGCGACCGGGGTTCCTGCTGGAAGCGCCAGATCCTTGCTGAGCGACTGCTTTGCACGTGTCTTGAAACCGATTGCGCGCACCCCGGTCCGGCGCGCGTGCATCGGGTAACACCTGCCATTTTACGCGTTTTCTGCTCAAAAATCCAGCAACTGGCGTTCAGCGACGCTCAGGCATCAGCAGCGCCCAGCTTGCCGGCAGCCGGCGCAGGCTCGTCTTCCGGCAGTTCTATCTTGACTTCAAGCACTTCAAGGTTGGCCTTGCGTTCCAGGTTGACCTGGATCTCGTCCGGGTCGATCTTGACGTATTTGCTGATGACTTCAATGAGCTCGCGCTGCAGCGCGGGCAGGTAGTCGCGCCGGTCGTTGGCGCGCGACCCCGAGCGCTCGTGCGCCAGGATGATCTGCAGGCGTTCCTTGGCGACGCTTGCCGTCTTTTTCTTCTCTCCCAGGAAAAATCGCAGGAAGGACATGCTTATCTGCTCCCGAACAGGCGCTTGAAGAAGCCCCTGTTTTCTGCATTGACGTAGCGCATGGGCCGCTCTTCGCCCAGGAAACGCTCGACGACGTCGTTGTACGCGCCGGCGACATCGCTGCCCTCCAGGTAGACGGCGGGCAGGCCCTGGTTGGACGCGCGCAGCACGGCCTCGCTCTCGGGGATGACGCCGATCAGCTTGATGCGCAGGATTTCCTGGATGTCATCCAGGCTGAGCATCTGGCCCTCGGCCACGCGCCCGGGGTTGTAGCGCGTGATCAACAGGTGCTCGCGAACCGCTTCAGCACCGTCTATGGCGCGCTGTGTCTTGCTGCCCAGCATGCCCAGCACCCGGTCCGAGTCGCGCACGCTGGAGACTTCCGGGTTGGTGACGATGAGCGCGTCGTCCGCATAACGCATGGCCAGCAGCGCGCCAGACTCGATCCCCGCCGGCGAATCGCAGACGATGTATTCAAAATCCATGGCGGCCAGGTCGTCCAGCACCTTCTTGACGCCCTCTGCGGTCAGCGCGTCCTTGTCACGCGTCTGGCTGGCCGCCAGCACGTGGAGGTTTTCACTATTCTTGTCGCGGATCAGCGCCTGGGTCAGGTTGGCCTCGCCCTGGATGACATTGACGAAATCGTAAACCACCCGGCGTTCGCAGCCCAGCACCAGGTCCAGGTTGCGCAACCCCACGTCAAAGTCGATGACCGCCGTCTTGTGCCCCTTGCGCGCCAGCCCCGACGCAAATGCGGCGCTGGTGGTGGTTTTTCCGACACCGCCCTTGCCCGATGTCACCACGATGATTCTTGCCATGTGTAAGCCTTTAACTGGAAATGGGGCGGAAGACAAGCTTGTCGCCCGTCTGGTCCGAGAGCAGGGTCACCGAGGCAGCGGCACCCCAGACCGAGTCTGGCAGCGGCTCTTCGCCGGTCCGGTAGACGCCCGCTATGGAAACCAGCTGGGGCTGCATCATAACGGCAAAAATCCGGGCCTCGGACCAGCCCCTGGCGCCGGCAATGGCGCGACCCCGCAGCGCTGCGTAGACATGGATGTGCCCATCGGCAATCAGCTCGGCGCCCGCGTTGACCGGGGCCATCACGACCAGGTCGCGGCCGCGCGCGTAAAACTGCTGCCCCGAACGCACCGGCTGGTCCAGCACCACCGCCCCTGGCGGCACGCCCAGTACCGGTTCGGGCGCGGCCGGCTGCGCGGCCGGGGCGGCGGCCTGCGGCCGCTCGGGCGCCGCTTGCCGGCCCAGGATATCGCTGGTGGCCGCCAGCCCGAACTCCTGCGCCGCTGCCATCTGCCCGGCGCTGCCATCGCTGGCGGCCATGAGGCACAAATGCCGGCGCGTCAGCAGCTGCGCCAACGCTGGAAAATCCAGCGACCGGTCCTGCTCGTCGGCAGGCAGCGCGGACAGGTCGACGACCACCGCATCGCCGCTGAAGAAATCCGGCTTGTCGCCATAGTACTTGTCCAGCTCGGCGTCCAGCGCCTGCAGGTCGGTGGTCTTCAGTCGCAACGCCAGCAGCGGCAGGTGGGCACTCTTGATTTCAAAAGTGGTGGGGCTGCGCCCCGCAACAGCGACAGGCATGAAAAGAAACGCGCAAAAACAGGGACGAAACAAGGCGACCGGCGAGCGCCATCTTAACAGCCGCGGCCGGTCACCCAGGCGGAAATTCCGTTCGCAAAAGGAACCGGTTCCCGCGATGGGCGGCAGGCCGGGCACCGTCCTGTTGACTCCTTGTATTCAATATCTTGTTGAGATAATTGATAATGACTAGAGAGGACAACTCCTGTGGAAAGCTGCAAAAAGAAAAAATGGATCAACAACATGCAATCCCGGAACCGTTGCAGGACAGGATGCGGACCATTGTGGACGGAACAGGGTCCGATGCCCTGCCTGTGGACAAGCGCCAACTTGTCCCGAAGTCATCCACAGGGTTTTGCGCCTCTGGCAACCGGCCGCAGCCGGCTGGCGGATTCTGCTATCTTGTGCGGGGACACCGATGCAGGAAAGCCGGCGGTACGGCCGGGGTCGGGGCCCGACAGGGAAGATGCGGCATGACGATGCACGGGCAGGCAACACGGAAACACGCTGGAGGCGGACATGAAAACCCTGGTAGCTGTCGATGGCAGCATCTACACGCGCAAAATGGTCGACTACATTACCGGACACCCGGAATTGCTGGCCAGCAGCACGGCCATGACGGTGCTGACGGTCATGCAGGAACTGTCTCCGCGGGCGCACGCCGCGCTGGGCCGGGAAGAGATCGAGGCGCATTACGAGCGCGAGAGCACGCATATCCTGGACGCGGCAACGGCCCGCCTGTCCTCGGTGTACAAGAACCTGGAAAGCAGATGGCAGGTCGGCCCGGAAGGACGCACCATTGCTGATTTTGCGCTGCAAGGCGGTTTTGACCTGATCGTGCTGGGCGCCAAGGGACGCAGCGCGGTGGGCAAGCTCATCATGGGGTCGACGGCGACCAAGGTCATGGCGTATTGCGAGATCCCGATGTTGCTGGTGCGCTGAGCTCCGCGCAAGCTGGAGCCGGCGGGTCCGCTGCCGGCCGCGGCGCGGCAACGTGCTGCGGTTGGTATCATGGCGGGCTTTCATGAAGTGCAACGAGGGTACCGAAAACACGCAGCGGCAGCGGCAATTCCGCGCAGCCATGGGGTTGTACCCAACCGGCGTGACCGTGGTGGCCACGCGCCGGGTCGACGGACAGGTGGTTGGGCTGACGATCAATTCGTTCAATTCGGTTTCGCTGCAGCCGCTGCTGGTTTCCTGGAACCTGGGCTGTCGCTCGCAGTGGCTGGACACCTTTTTGCATTGCGCGCACTATTCGGTCAATGTGCTCGCGGCCGGCCAGGTGGCGCTGGCGCGGCAGTTTGCCCGCCGCGACGCGCCACCTCCTGCAGCGGCACAGTGGCTGGGCACGGCAGCGGCCGCGCCGGTGCTGCGCGGGGCCGTGGCGTCTTTCAAATGTGTCAACGCGCAAAGTCACGTGGCCGGCGATCACGTCATTTTTGTCGGCCGCGTCCAGGATTTTTCCATGGAGGCCCAGCGCCAGCCGCTGGTGTTTTTTGCTGGCGACTACCACGATGGCGGCAGCCTGCGTGCGGCGGTGCACCGGTGAACCGGCGGCTCGCATGAAGTCTCCGCAAGCGCAGGCGCAGTCATGACACCGGATCGCGACGTGTCTGCCGTCTGGCACAAGACCGAGCTGGACGTGCGCGCGGCATCCATCCTGCTTGCCTGCTGCCTGTTCTGGGGCATACAGCAGGTGCTGATCAAGGCGACGCTGCCCGAGCTGCCGCCGATTTTCCAGTCGGCGGTCCGCTTTTCCGGTGCCACGCTGCTGCTGTGGCTGTGGTGCCGCTGGCGCGGCGTTCGGCTGTTCCAGCGCGATGGCTCGCTGTGGGCCGGCTTGCTGGTTGGTCTGCTGTTTGCCGGCGAGTTTGCCGCCATGTACCTGGGGCTGCAGCGGACCACCGCATCGCGGCTGACGATTTTCCTGTACACCTCGCCATTCTGGGTCGCGCTGGTGCTGCCGCTGTTCGTGCCGACCGAGCGGTTCCGGCCGCTGCAGTGGGTGGGCCTGGTCTGCGCGTTTGCCGCCGTGACCTTTGCATTTCGCGACGGGCTTTTCAATCCTGGCGAAGGCGTGAGCTGGCAGGGCGACCTGCTTGGCCTGGGCGCCGGCATGCTCTGGGGGCTGACCACGGTGGCCATCCGCTCGACCTCGATCGCGCGGCTGACCGCCGAGAAGGCGCTTTTTTACCAGGTCGGGCTCAGCGCCGCCGTGCTGCCGCTGCTTTCGCTGGGACTGGGCGAGACCTGGAACTGGAACTGGAGCTGGTTTGCGGTGGTTTCCGTTTTCCTGCAAACGGCGGTGGGCGCGTTTGCCACCTACCTGGCATGGATGTGGCTGCTGGTCCATTATTCTGCGACCAAGGTGGCGGTGTTTGTTTTCCTCACGCCGGTCTTTGCGCTGGCCGGCGGCATGTTTTTCCTGCACGAACCGGTCACGCCGGGCCTGCTGCTGGCGCTGGCGCTGGTGGCGGTTGGGATCATGCTGGTCAATTACCGGCCGCCGCGGTTGACGCCGGGCCGGACGCGTGTATAAAACCGGAAGGAACCGTGGTCTTGGCGCTGCGAACTGCGTGCCTGCCCGCTTGCTCAGAACATGAAATTCAAAGACTACTACCAGATTCTTGGCGTGGCCAAGGGCGCCAGCGCCGAAGAGGTCAAGAAGGCGTACCGCAAGCTGGCGCGCAAGTACCATCCCGACGTCAGCAAGGAAGCCGACGCCGAGCAGCACATGGCCGATGTCAACGAGGCCTATGCTGTCCTGGGCGACGCCGAGAAGCGTGCGGCCTACGACGAGGTGGGTGCGCAGGCCTGGGCGCAGGGTGCGCGCTCCGGAGACGACGTGCGGCCGCCGCCGGGCTGGCGCGGCAGCGCGCACGCCCAGGGCGCGGACTTTTCCGGCGCCGAGGGCGATTTCAGCGAGTTTTTCGAGCAGATGTTCGGCACGCGCCGCCAGCATGCCGGGGCGCGCGGGCCCATGCGCGGTCAGGACCGGAATGCGCAGATCGAGCTGGACCTGGCGGACGCGTACCACGGCACCGAGCGCGAGCTGACGCTGCGCGACGCGCGGCTGGATGCCTCAGGGCAGGTTGTGCCTGAAACGCGAACCCTGCACGTGAAGATTCCCAAGGGGGTCAAGGAAGGCCAGCTGATCCGCCTGGCCGGTCATGGCGGTGCCGGAGTGGGTGGCGGTGCCGCCGGCGACCTGCTGCTCGAGGTGCGATTCCGAGCGGATGCGCGCTGGCAGGTCGACGGTGCCGACGTGACGCAGCGACTGCGCCTTGCCCCCTGGGAGGCGGCGCTGGGTGCGCAGGTGCAACTGCCCACGCCAGCGGGAACCGTGGTCGAGGTCGCGGTACCGGCAGGCTCTGGCGCCGGCCGGAAACTGCGCCTGAAGGGAAGGGGTATTCCCTCGACGCCACCGGGGGATCTGTACCTGGTGCTGGACATTGCCGTGCCGGGAGCGGTCACGCCGGAGCAGAAGCAGGCGTGGCAGGCGCTGGCCAGCAGTTACCCCGGCTTTGACCCGCGCGCGGCATGATCAGGCGGGCGCTGCGGATGAGGGGGTGCGCCGACCCGGTACCGCACCGCTTGTGTTTTTGATTGCTGGAGTCCTCATTCATGACCCGACGCTTTGTTTCCATCACGGCCGAGGAAGTCGAGCTGCTTGACGACGCGGCACTGGAACTGCAGGAGCTGGCACGCTGTTGCCGCGTCAGTCCGAACTGGATCGCTGCCCGCGTGGAAGCCGGCGTCCTGCAGCCGATTCGCGGCACGTCGCGCAGCCAGTGGCGTTTTGACAGCCGCACGCTGGTGCGGGTGCGGCGCATCGTGCATCTGGAGCAGACCTGGGACGCCGACCCGCAGCTGGCGGCGCTCACCGCCGACCTGATCGAGGAAGTCGCGCGCTTGCGCCGCCAGCTGGGCCAAAGCTGAGTGCGCGCTGGCGAATCGTTGCGGCGGCGGACAGCTAGGCTGACGTGTCGTTGGCCGGTGCCGCTGCGGCAGGCCGGTGCAGGACCGCGCTTGACGGCGTGATGCGGACCAGGCCACTGTCCGCCGCCGTGGCGGTACCGTCGCAGATCAGCGAGTGGCCGGTGGCTTCAGCCGGCGGCCAGACCAGAGCCACCTGCGGGTTGGCCGCGATGCACGCGCACGTGCGCTGGCCCAGTCCTGATATGACAAGGGCGTTGTTTTCAAGGACCGGATTGACCGCCACCACGCGCGGCGCGCCGCCACCGTTCGTCGCCAGCAGGTACGCGAAGCGGTACTGCGCCAGCGTTGCCGCCAGGTCGGGGAGGGCCACGGGAATGCTCATGCTGGATCCTGCCTGGCAACGAGTGGGTCAGGCCACGGGGACGACGCCGCGCAGCGCGCCCCACAGCGTCATGACGAGCAGGATCGCGGTGGGCAGCACCGTGAGCATGAATCCCGGTCCGCGCTTGGCCGGGTTGCCCAGGTACGCGCGCCGGTAGACGAAGCGGCCGATGATCCAGACCAGCCCGATGGCGGCGACCCAGGTGCCGGGCCAGTACACGCCGGCGAGCAGCAGCACCGGCAGGAACGCGACCAGCTGCTCCAGCGTGTTCATCTGGACGCGGTAGACCCGCTCGAAGCCCTCGTCTCCGGTGACCGCGGGCGCACGCACGCGGTAGCGCACCCGCGCGCGGCCCACGCTCATGGAGAACAGCAGGTATTGCAGCACCGCCAGCGCGGCAACGATGTGGATGTACGCCATGGATGCCACTATAGTCTGAAGTTCCGCCTCGTGACGGCTCACTTCTGAGCTCAAAAGCCTGTCCGATCAACGATATATGATGATCTACGGCTTGCATTTTGTAGGCATGTAAACGCTTGCATGTTCGAGGGTAATAGTCTAT
>JALOAS010000149.1 GCA_023228705.1 Ottowia sp.
GCGAAGCGCCAGGTCCAGCTAGCCCTTGATGACCGCCAGCGGCTGCAACTCGATTTGCACGTCGACCAGGTCAGCCTGGTTGCTCATGACTTCGTCTATGTCCTTGTAGGACCCGGGCGCTTCATCCAGGTCGCTGCGGTGGCGAATGGCGTGCAGGATCCCGCGGCGGTCGAGCGCTTGCACCTCTTCTTCCATGTCCAGTGTCTTGCGTGCCTGGGTTCGGCTCATGATCCTTCCGGCACCGTGCGCGCATGATTCAAACGACTCTGGCTCGCCTTTTCCCGTCACGAGATAAGACCGGGTGCCCTGGGAGCCGGGGATCATTCCCCATTCCCCCTTGCGGGCCCGCGTCGCGCCCTTGCGGTGCACGATGACGACTTCCCCGAAGTGCTCCTCTTCGGCCGCGAAGTTGTGCGGCTTGTTGATGAAATCGGAAAACTCGACCCCGGGCAGAATTTCGGTGAACGCCGATTTCGCGCGTTCCATCATCAGCGTCCGGTTGGCCAGCGCAAACTCGACGCAGTAGTTCATTTCATTCCAGTACAGCTCGAAGTGCTCGGACGACTCCGGAATATGCGCCAGATCCCGGGGCACGTCCTGGCCGGAGGTCTCGTTGAGCCTGATTGCCACGTCGTTGTAGTGATTGGCCACGGTGTAGCCGACGTTGCGCGAGCCGGAGTGAATCATGATCCAGATGTAGCCATCGGAGCCTTTCTGGATCTCGATGAAATGGTTGCCGCCGCCCAGCGTGCCGATCTGGAAGAGCGCGCTGTCGTACTCCTGCTCGACGATGGGCAGTTGTTGCCCCTTGCGCTCGGGCATCCAGGCTTCGTCCTGGCGCGTCTTGTGATGCTCGAAGCCCACGGGAACGGTCTCCCGGATGATCTGCATGATCTCCTTGAGGTCGCCGGTTTCTATGTCCTGGAGACTGGTCCGCAGGGAACACATCCCGCAACCGATGTCGACGCCGACCGCGTTGGGGATGACGGCCCCCTGGGTCGCCAGGATGGCGCCTATGGGCATGCCGTAACCCTGATGGGTGTCGGGCATGATGGCAATGTGCCGGAAGGCAAAGGGGAGATTGGCAAGGTTTCGCGCCTGCTCGAGCGCGCCTTCTTCCATCTGGTCGAGTTCCAGCCACATCTTTATCGGCAACCGCTCCGTCTGGACGATCGCTTTTCCGTTGGTGTGGGTGCTGTCTTCGTGCTTCATTGGGTCAATGATCGGTCATGCAGGCCGGGCTCTCCCCCGGGCTGCCTCGTGGATTTCCTGGCAGCCAATACAGCGCTTGGCCGTCGGATACGCCGCCAGGCGCGCGTACGGGATGGGCTCCTCGCAATCGATGCAAATGGCGTACCTGCCGCTTGCGATCCGCGCTTCCGCGGCAAGAATATCGCGCAACTCGGCTGCATCACGCGCCACTTCCGCGTTGGTCACCTCGGTCACCAGCATGGCCAGGCCCTCGTCGCCCGCATCCGGCGTGCCAGCCAGGACGTCTTCGTGGCCTTCAGCGCGCATCTTGGCGAGTCCCTCGCGAATTTCGTCGCGCATCATTTGCTTGCGCTCGCGCAGCATGTTGGCAAGCCCGTCGCGCTCGCTGGTTGTCAAGGCTTGCATGGCTGCTCCTTCAGGGGTTCAACAAACAGGGTCGCCGCCAAGCTACGGCGCAGGCGTGGACCCGGAATTCGGAATTCGACCGTGCGTTGCGGCCTCACGCCGCGGCCGGCGACGAGCCGTCTGAAAACACGTCGCGCAGCGACTCCGGGAGCTGGCCCCGCACGTCGTCCATTTGTCCGGTGCTGACCATCTGTGCGATCAGCGCCCCGATCCTGGTGAGGACATCGGCGGCACGCTTGCGTCCCACGCCAAGTTGCCGTACCAGCTCCTGCTCGATGGTCTCGCGCGTGACCAGCCGGTCCGGGCCGGGCGGCAGCGCGTACAGCGCGGGTTGCAGCAGCGATGGGAGCTGCGCGATGAGGTCTTCGGCTTCCTCTGGGGTGAGCCTTCTTGCAAGTGCATCGAGGACGATATCAAGCGCGGCCTCCGGCTGCCCGTCTGCCTCGAGGCCGGTGTCGGCGCCCACCTGGTTGACCAGGCGCCGGTAGGTTGCCTCGGCGCGCGCGGCGCTCCGCCGCCTTGCAGGCGATCTTTCGGTGGCCGCCGGGCCGCCCTCGCCAATCTGGGACTCGACGATCGCGGCCAGGCGGTCGATGGGTGCCGCCTCGTCCAGGAACAGGTCGTCCAGCGTCACGATGCCAACCAGGCGTTCTTCTTCCACGATGGGAATGCGCCGGATGTTTCGCCTCTGCATCATGCGGATCGCGCTGGCTTGCGTATCCGTGGGTGCGAGCGAGGCAACATTTTTTGTCATCACCTCGCTGACCGCCGTGGCGTTGGCGTCGAGCCCCTGGCCCAGGACGCGAATCGCCAGGTCCCTGTCGGTCAGGATGCCCACCACGCGTCCCTTGTCCTGCACGACCACGGCGCCGATGTTGTTGTGCTCGAGCGCGCGCGCAGCCTCAAGCGCCGAGGCATCAGGCTTCAGCATCACCAGCCGCGGCCTGACGTACCATTTGAGCGACATGTCCAGACTCCTTAAGTAAACCGCCGGACCTGGTCCGCAACGTGTTGTGGTCTTGAAAACATTCTGGCATCTTTCTCCACTGCTGCGGCGGATTGCTGGCCCGCTCGAGAAAAAATGCAGCGTGAATCTGGATGGTGACTCGCAACGACCCGCGAGAACACGTTTCCCAACGCCATCTTAGCAGGCGCTATCCGAAGCTGTTTCACCGAAATTGTTTTGCGCCTGATGCTTGGCATGCATTGTCGGCGCACCGGATGGCGGATGACAGATGACAAATGATCTCGGCACATGCAGAGGTTGAGCGTGTTGCGTCCAGCGTCCAGCGTATGCCCACCCCGCTCAACGCTCAACGCTCAACCTGTCCGAATGACGGATGACCTCGGCCCTTGCAGGCCTCGTATGAAAGCCGCCTGCGGCGGCTCATGATGAATCATGGCGGCGCAGCCGCGGTCATCGAAGCCGCGCAGCGGCGCGGTCATACGAAGCGCCAGCGAGGTCATCCGTCATCCGTCATCCGTCATCCGTCATGCGCCACGCCAAACGCTCAACGCTCAACGCAAATCATGGCGGCGCAGATCCACGCCATCGTTGGCGTCGAACCCGCGCCGGGTCTTGTCCGCTGATCCATCGGCCCGGCGCGTATCCCGTTGCCGCTCCCGACTGTTGGTTTGTGCGGCCACGCTGGGGCCTGCTGCTCAGCCCTCTTTCGGGTTGGCTGCCTGGACCTCGTCCAGTCCCGATGCAACCGGTATTGCCAGCGCCGCCATCAGCGCGAACAGCACCAGCACCGTGCCAATGCCGAATTTCTGGGCGATGATGCCGAACACCCCCGCTGCCAGGAGAATGAGGCCGACCGCCGAGTTGGTGAGCGCGGTGTACGTTGCACGCTGGTCGGGGTCGGCCATGTCGACCACGTGGACCGAGCGCCCGAGACGAACCCCCTGGTGCGCGATCGTGAGCACGAACAGCAGCGCCGGCAGCAGCAGCGCCGACTCGAGCCGGTGCGGAAGCGCCAGCGCGACGAACGCGGCCGCCCCGTTTGCCCCTACGGCCAGGGCGGCCGCGATCATCAGCACGCGCCGGCTCGACCAGTCGGCCAGCCGGCCCCAGACATAGGTGCTGGCCAGGCTCGCAGCCGCGGAGGCAAGCATGAGCGGGCCCAGCTTGCCGAGGCCGCCGGATGGGGTGTCGCCGCTGAGCGCGATGTAGAACGGCGGCGCCAGCGCCGTCGACAGCAGCAATGCGCGCGCGGCGATCAACCGCACCAGGCCCGCATCGGTTCGCAGCAGGCCCAGTTGCGCGACCACGGCTGCCAGCCCGTCGACGCCGCCTTCGGTCGCACCGGGCATTTCACGGATCGACCTGAAGACCAGTGCGGCCAGCAGCCAGCACATGCCGCCGATGAAGACGACGCTGGAGACGACCGGCACCGTGAGCGGAAGCCAGCCGGCCGAATACGCGACAGCCGTCAGCAGCGTCGCTGCGGCGGCAACGGTGCCCGCCGTGCCGCTGACCGTGCCGCGCCGGCCCATGTCGACGGTTTTGCCCAGGACATCCTTGTGGCTGATCGAACACAGGCTGCGACCGAGGGCGAACAATGCGATCAGCCCGACCGCGATGACGCCGGCGGCGGTCCCGGTAAGCGTCAGTCCAACCCCGGCGACACCCATGATCGCCACGCCCTGCACGACACAGCCGGCCACGTAAACGTTCTTGCGAATGCTGAGCCGCCGGATGCGCGCGGAAATCAGGAGCTGCGGCAGCATCGCAAGCGATTCACGTACCGGCACCAGCAGGCCAAGCGCCCAGGTGGGCGCGCCGATGGCATCGAGCAGCCAGGCCAGCACGAGCTTCACGTCGGCCAGGCTCTCGCCAATCTTCGTGAGGCTCAGCGACGCCAGGTGCAAACCGTAGTTGCGTGGCTGCTCGCGACACGCCGATTCCGGCAGGTCGCGGCAGACTTGCACCACCGGATCGTCGTCGACCAGCAGCCCTTGCAGTGGGGAGAAGGCGTTCATCGGGATCAAGGAGCCTGTCGGACTTTGGTCCAATCTACTGCGCCGGTGGGACAAGCGGTCCATTTTTGCCCGCTTTTTCGTTGCATAGCTGGGCTATGCGCCTCAAAATCAAACAAAACTGTCCTCGCTTTCCCA
>JALOAS010000037.1 GCA_023228705.1 Ottowia sp.
TTGAGCGTTGAGCGTTGAGCGTTGAGCGTTGAGCGTTGAGCGTTGAGCGTTGAGCGTGGTGGGCACACGCTGGACGCTGAACGCTTGACGCCAAACCTTCATCAGCCGCCGCAGGCGGCTTTCATCAAGGGCCCGCAAGGGCCGAGATCATTTGTCATGCGTCATGCGTCACGCGAAACGCCCAACGGCATCCCTCACGTCATCAGCGGCGATCCTTGCCCACCTCGTGGCCGATGACGCCGCCCACGGCAGCGCCGCCCACGGTGCCCAGCGCGCTGCCGCCGGTCAGCACCGCGCCGCCCACCGCGCCCGCGCCGGCGCCGATGGCGGTGTTCTTGTCCTGGCGGGTCATGCCGCTGCACGCGCCAAGCGCAAGCGTCAGTGCCGCAATGGCGCCGGCGCCCGCAATTTTCTTGATGGTCAGGGTGTTCATGTCGGTTACCTCGCATTGATGTGCTTCACGATGACGGCGGCGCGCTGCAGTCAAACATCGTGGCGCGCGTTTCCACCGTCATCCCAAGCATGGCCGATGGTTGGCGCGGTGTCTGTCGGACAACGGCGCCTTTTCGGTCGGACAAAACCTGCAAGGCGGCGCGCTTTGCCTTCAACAGCGCCGGCTCGCGGGCGGCAAGAGCCACGAGCGCACGCCCGGCGCAGCGCGCTGCCTCGCCCGTGCCAGCAGGCTTGCGCACCCAATCCGGACGGCCGCGCCAATCGGGGTACAGTTGGCTGCGCAGACACCCATGACTTCCGCACGCACGCCAGCGCCCAAGTCGTACCGCCGCCCGCGAGGGTCCTGGGCGACGCTGGCCCTTGTCTTGCTGATGGCAGGCTGCACCAGCCTGCCAACGCAGGGGGTGCGTCCGGTCTCGCACGCGCTTGCCGACCCGGCAAGCACGGCGCTGGGCCAGCAGGCGGCGCACAAGCGGCCTGACCAGGTCCCCGCGGATCAATCGGGCTTTGCCCTACTGGCCTCGCCAGACGATGCTTTTGCGGCGCGGCTCGCGCTGGCGCAGCAGGCCAGCCAGACCCTGGACATCCAGTACTACCTCATCCACGCAGACCCCAGCGCGGCCCGGCTGCTGGGCGCGGTGCGCGCCGCCGCAGCCCGCGGCGTGCGCGTGCGCATCCTGCTGGACGACCTGCACGCCGCTGGGCACGACGCACTGGTCATGGCCATGGCCCAGGTGCCCGGCGTGCAGATGCGCATGGCCAACCCGCTGCCCGGCAGCCGCAAGGTGGGCGCGCTGCGTACGCTGCGCTCGCTGGGCGATTTCGACCGCATCCAGCGCCGCATGCACAACAAGCTCTTCCTTGCCGACAACGCCTGGGGCATCACCGGCGGGCGCAACCTGGGAGACGCGTACTTCGGCACCGCGCGCCGCAGCGACTACATAGACCTGGACGTGCTGGCCGCGGGGCCGGTGGTGCGCAGCCTGTCGGCAAGCTTTGACCAATACTGGAACGATGCGCTCGCGTACCCGGTCGGCGCGCTCATCACGCCGGCCGAGCTCGCCAACCTGCAAGAGACCACGCAACCGCGCGATGCCGCCGCGCCGGACAAGCCAGCGCCCCCGCTGCCGGCAGCGCTGGACCTGGCCGAAGTGCAACTGCACTGGGCACCCGTGGAGGCGCTGGTTGACAATCCCGTGAAGCTGGTGCCCGGCCGCAGCCCCGGCCCGGAGGACACGCCGGAAGACGCGGTGCTGCGCGGCGTGCTGGCGCTGATGGATGCGGCGCAGAAGGACGTGCTCATCGTCACGCCTTATTTCGTGCCGGGCGACGCCATGATGGCCACCTTTGCCGGGCTGCGCGCGCGCGACGTGCCGGTGCGCGTGTTGACCAATTCGCTGTCGTCCACCACGTCGCTGCTGGCGCAGGTTGGTTACACGCGCCACCGCAAGCAGCTGCTGCGACTTGGAATCGACCTGCGCGAGATGCACGCGGCTGAACGGGCCCGGCTGCGGCAGACGCTGCTTGGCTCGGGGTCCAGCAGCAACAAGGCCAGCCTGCACGTCAAGTTGCTTGTCATAGACGGGCAGGCGCTTGTCATTGGCTCCATGAACATGGACCTGCGCTCGCGGCTGCAGAACACCGAGGTCGCACTCGTCATTTACAGCGAGCCGCTGTCACGGCAGGCAAGCCGCCTGGTGGAGGACGTCATCAAGGCCTCGGCGTGGAAGCTCGAGCTTGCGGCTGACGGCTCGCTGCACTGGCGCGCGCCGCCAGGCGCTGATTTCAGCGACGCCAGCAGCGAGCCCGACACCGGCTTCTGGCTGCGCCTGCTGGCCCGGCTGCTCGACAACCCTCTTGTTCCTGACGAATTGCTGTAGCGCGCCAGACCGGGACAAGAAAATGGCCCATGCCGGGCACACCAAAAAAAAGCCGGGCACCCCGCGTGAGTGTCCCCGGCTTTGCACGGGCTGCGTGCCAGCGGCACGCAGCGCAAGCGTTTCCGCCGCGCCGCCGCACCAGGCGACGGCTGTGGCCGCTTACTTGGCGTCGGCGCCAGAGATCTTCACGTCCTTCACGCCATCAACGTCCTTGACCGCCTTTTCTATCTTGTCCTTGTCGGCGTTGCTGTCCAGCCCGCTGATCGTCACGACACCGTCCTTGGTTTCAACGGTGACGTTGCTGTCATCGATGCCTTCGGACGACAGCTTTTGCTTCACCTGCGTGGTGATCTGCTGGTCTGCATCGCTCTCGCTGCCGGCGGCGCCCTGCGCGTCGCTTGCACCCGACATGGAATCGGGACCCGACGTGCCCGGAGCGCTCGCGCCGTCGGAGCTGCCGGTTGTGCCTGCGGCGCCCGAGGTGCCAGCCGCGCCCTGCCCGGATTGCCCGGCACTGCTGCTGTCCGGCATGGTCTGGGTTGCTGGACCAGACGAGCCGCTGCTGTCGCTCGACGACTGCGCCAGGGCCAGGCCGCTGCCCATGGCCAGTGCGGTGGCGATGCTGATGGCGATGGCTGATTGGGGAAGCTTGATTTTCATGGAATGACTCCTTGATTGATGAAACGGACCTTGACCTTAGGTCGCGCGGCGGCGCCAAACTGTAGGACAGCTGCGCGACGGACGGTAGGAAGATTCCGGAACTGAAACGGACTCCGGTGTGGTCTCTCGCGAGCCCCTGCGCACGACCTTCTTTCACGCCGTTTCCCGACCAAGAACCCGGGGCCACAGCCCGCAGTGCCTGCCGCTGCTGCGCGCGGGGTTGTGTGGCGTCCGCGCTGAGGTGGCGCATGGCCTGGCTGTCGGTGGCGGCGACCGCGCTGGCGCTGGCGTGAACCCGTTACCGTCTTGCTCGTCCCGGCCAGCGGCGACGCGCAGCGCAACTGGCGCTGCCAGGCACCGGTTTTGCAGTGGCAATGCTTGCGCTTGCACAGCTGCAAGCCCCGGCACGCACAGCGCTTGTGATGCTCGAACGCGACTTTGGATGGCACCGCACGTGGACCTGTTGATCACTCTTTTTCTCCACCGCGATCGCCTGCGACCTCATGTGAGTCTCAGCCAACCTGATCACGCACACCAAGGCTCCGGCGCACCATTCAGGCCGCACCCAGCTGCGGTCAAGTCGGCCCACGACGACACGGCAACAAGACAAATTCCTACAGCGCACGTGGCGCCCGCGTGCACACAATGGCAGATGAAAGCGGCAAAAGGAAAAATCATGACCAGTCCCATGGCTGACAAGCATCTTTACCGGATGGACGACGTGTTCTACCCGCGTGGACACGTGTTTGCGTTGCTTGCCGATGCGGCGGCAGCACAGGCCGCAGCGGCCAGCGTATCGGCGGTCCGCGCCGTGGGCCCCGTCGCGGTGGTGCCACCGGAGGCCATCATCGAGCACCTGGGCCCGCGCGCGGACAAGACAGGTGGCCTGCCATCGGTGGGCCGCGAGCACCAGTTCATGCTGCGCTTTGTCGAGCTGGCGCGCGCCGGGCGCTGCGGGTTGCTCATTGCGGTAGACGACGCCGACCCCGGAGCCGTTGCTGCTGCGCTGGCCAGCCACCCCGTGGAGCTGGCGTATCTGTACAGGCTGCTGGTGATAGAAGAACTGGTGGAAAGCACCAAGCGCGCCAACGACGCGGCAGCCGGCGAGCTGTGAGCTGCGGACCGCAGCCCGCGCTCACAGCGTGGCAACGGCCCGTGCCGGTGCTGCCAGGGCGCGTGCCTGAGCGCAAGGCCGGTCCCGCCCCCGGCTGGGACAGCCTGGGGGCGGGGCTCGGGTCTTGCGGAGCGTGCCCCGCGTGCGAGACGGTCAGCGCGCGCGCGCCGGCTCGCCTTTCTTGCCCAGCTCCTCGAGCAGCGTCACCATGTCTTCGGCGTGCTCTTCTTCCTGCGCCAGAATGTCTTCCAGCATGCGCCGCGTGGTTGGATCGTCGTCGCCAATGTAGCGGATCATCTCGCCGTAGGTCTCTATGGCAATGCGCTCGGCCACCAGGTCTTCCTTGATCATGTCGACCAGGTCGGTGCCTTCCACATAGTCGGCGTGCGAGCGCGTGGCCAGGCCGTCGGGAGAGAAGTCGGGGGCGCCGTCCAGTTGCGTGATGCGCTCGGCAATGCGGTCCGCATGCGCCTGCTCTTCCGCCGCGTGTTCGGCAAACTCGGCCGCCACGCTCTGGGCATGAATCCCTGAAGCCATGTAGTAATGGTACTTGTAGCGCAGCACGCAGATGATCTCGGTTGCCAGCGCTTCATTGAGCAGCTTGATGACCTGGCCGCGGTCAGCCGCATAGCCGGCGGTGATGGCACCGTCGGCTATGTGCTTGCGGGCGCGCTCGCGTATGGTCTTCATGTCGATGACGAAGGGTTTCCTTTCAGTCATGAATCTGTCCTTGGGTGTATTTGGAATCGCCGGATGAGCGGGCGTAGCGCAGCAGCGATATCCGACGCGGAATCGCTGCAGGGATCACGGCACCTCGCATGCAACGACGTGCCTGCGCTGCCTCGCGGCGTCAAGGTCGCGTTCGGCCGAAGATGAGCGACAAGACAAACAGCACCAGGAAAATGCCAAACAGGATCTTGGCGATTCCTGCCGCGGCGCCAGCGATGCCGAAGAAGCCGAAAAAGCCGGCTATCAGCGCAATGACCAGAAAGACAACGGCGTAATGCAACATGTTGATCTCCAGATAACGGGTGCTTCACAAACGGGAAGCGGATGAGGCGTCCTGCACGCTGCGCCTCCGGGACGTGGCCCGGACAGCCGACGCAGGCCGCCACGCTCGGGCATCAGCTGCCGGCCTTGAGGCCGGCGCTGTCGACGTCCTTCACGCCCTTGACGCTGCGCGCGGCAGCTTCGGCCTTCTGGACCGCGACATCGGAATCCAGCACGCCGGTCAGCGTGACCACGCCATCGGTGGTCTGAACCGATACGTCGCCGCTCTTGACACCATCGGTGATCGCAAGCTCGGTCTTCACCTTGGTCGTGATCCAGCCGTCGCTGATGGCTTCCCCGGCGCTGGAAGACGCGTCGCTGTCGTCGGCCGTCGCGCCCTCGGCGTCGACCTTGAGCCCGGACGCGTCAACCTGCTCCACGCCCTTGATGCCCTGCGCCACCGATTCGGCCTTCCTGACCGCCGTCTCGCTGGGCTGCGTCCCGGTCAGGGTGACGACGCCGTTCACGGTCTTCACGGAGATGTCGCCGCTCTTGACGCCGTCGGTCACGGCCAGCTCGGCCTTGACCTTGGTCGTGATCCAGGTGTCTGCCACCGGCTGTTCGCTGCCGTCGGACGCTTGCGCCGCGCCAGCGTCTGCCGCCGGTGCGTCGGCCCGGGTCTCGTTTTGCGGCGCCGTCTGCGCCCAGGCTGCACCGCCACTGCCCAGTGCCAGAACGGCGGCGGCCAGGATTGTCGTGCCAAAAGTGGATTTTTTCATCGGGACCTCCAATGTCTGCTTCAAACAGGTTCAGTGTGTCGCAGGCACCGCCGGCACACTGTCAGACAAATGCCATTAATGCCGTCAGCAAAATGCGTGGATGGGCGCAAGCGGCGCTGCGGCCGGCGCTGAAGAAACGCCGATTGCGGGGCCGGCTCAGTAGTACGCGGTCTCGGCCGTGACCTTGCCGCGGAACACGTGGTACGAATACCCGCTGTACGCCAGCACGGCGGGCAGCATGATGAGCGCGCCCACCGGCACGAATCCCTGTGACTGCACCGGCGATGCGGCGTCCCACAGCGTCATGGATGGCGGCACGCCGTTCGACTTCCGCAACCCGCCAGCCGGGAACAGGATGTGAAACGAGATCACCCAGCCAAACTGCAGGCGCGACAGAAACAGCGCTTCGTTCACGGGTTCACATCCTGTTTGTGCGGACTCCGCGGTGGCCGCGCGTCACCCCCGCCGCCCGCCGCAAGACAGGCTCGCATCGGATCACACGGGCGGTGCTGAGGAGCGGCTGCCGGATGATGGCTCGACCGCACCGCGCATGGACTGCTGGTCGGTCGTTCCGGACGCGGCACACGGAAAATACGATCCATTTGCAGCTTGCCGGATTCCACGCATCAACCCGGGCAGGCAGGAGTGCGCCCATGCTGGCGCACCAAAAAGCCGGCGCAGGCTCCAATGCCTGCGCCGGTCCGGGGACTATGGTCGTGCCTGCCACGATGCCACCGGGGCGCCGGGATCCGGTACGAGGCCGGCCGCCGTTACTTTGCCGGGGCAGCCGGTTGCATGCCACCAGCTGCTGGTGCGGCTCTGTTTTCCTCCATTTGCCGCTGCGCCTGTTCTTCCTTTTGCTTCTGCTCGGTGGTCACGAACGCCGGGGCATCGTTGAGCTCTTCCTTGGTCAAGTTGGTGACCGCGGTCCTGTTCTGGGGATCGATCTGATCGATCTTCTCCCAGGGAATGCCCACGTCCTTGGCGCCAATGCCCAGGAAGCCGCCGACGCCAACCACCACGCCATCAAGCTTCAGGTTTTCATCCAGAATGAGGTCCGTGATCTTGCCGATCTCCTTGGCATCGTCACCGGGTCCATCACGCAGTGAGATGCCCAGAATGGACTTGGCCAGCGTCTGCGAGTCGGCCTGCTGCGTGATAAAGCCGCCTTCGGTGATCACGTCGGAGCCGGCGTTTTCCGCCGAGTCGCTGGACGCGTCGCCGGCGTTGCTGGCTGCATCGCTTGCTGAGCTGGACGCGTCCTTGCTCTCTTGCATCTGGCCGGCGGTGTCGGCCCGGTCCGCGTCGTCTGCAGCCTGCGCCAGGACGCCGGTGCTGCCCAGAGTCAGGGCCGTGCCCGCCAACACCGCGGCCAGGGTGGATTTTGAAATCAGTGTCTTGCTATACATGTTGCTTCCTTTCAGCAATACCAGAACGAGACAGCGACGCCCGGGAACCAATGCATCGCAGCCGGCCCTGCTGGTCTCAGGGCCGCCATCTCCAGAAAAACACGGATATGGCAAAAAACATCGAGAAGAGGAAACACAGGGCCCTTGCAATCGCTGCAGCCTGTCCCACGTCCGCCACAAAGCCAAACAGGCCGGTCAGGACTGCGAACAGGAGGAACGTGAAGGCGTAATACAGCATGCTTGCCCAACCCGGTGTCGCAACAGAACTTGCCGGGGCGGATCGCGACTGCGGCACAAGGCTGTTTTCCATTTCTCAAGTCCAAACGGGGATCCGCCTGAACCCAAGCGTAGGCGCCTGTTGCAACTCCGCGTGTCAGACAATGCCCATGATTTCGATCAGACAACGGCTTGAATTGCCGCAGCATGCGTTGCGCGTTGCGCTGACGCATGACGGATGACCTCGCTGGCGCTTCGTATGACCGCGCCGCTGCGCGGCGGCAATGACTGCGGCTTCGCCGCCATGATGGGGAGGTTGAGCGTTGAGCGTGGTGGGCTCACGCTGGACGCTCAACGCTTGACGCCAAACCTTCATCAGCCGCCGCAGGCGGCTTTCATGCAAGGCCCGCAAGGGCCGAGGTCATTGGTCATTCGGCGGGGAATCGCGGCGAGGGCGCCGCTCCACGAGGCATCATCCGCAGTTTGCGCCGTACGGGAGGCCAGCCCCCTGGCCGATGGGGTGGTTGAGCATTGCGCGAACGCCAAACGCTGGACGCACTTCGCTCAACCTCTTTTCATCATGAGCCGCCGCAGGTGGCGCTCATACAAGGCCCGCAAGGGCCGAGGTCATTCGTCATTCGGACAGGTTGAGCGTTGAGCGTGGTGGGCTCACGCTGGACGCTGAACGCTTGACGCCAAACCTTCATCAGCCGCCGCAGGCGGCTTTCATCAAAGGCCCGCAAGGGCCGAGGTCATCTGTCATTCGGCACACTTCACTGGACGCTGAACGCCGGACGGCTGGACATCGTTTCAGGTCAAGTGGCCACATGCCTGCATAAATGCGACAATAGCAGGCTGTGACGATAAAATATTCAGATCTCGCGCTGGCCGAGCCGCTCAAGCGCGCCGTAGCCGATATGGGCTACGAAACCACCACGCCGATCCAGGCCCGTGCCATTCCCGTCGTCCTGGCAGGACAGGACGTGATGGGCGCCGCGCAAACGGGCACCGGCAAGACGGCTGCCTTCTCGCTCCCGCTGCTGCAGCGGCTGCTGCGCCATGAAAACACATCGGCGTCGCCTGCGCGCCACCCGGTGCGCGCGCTGGTGCTGCTGCCCACGCGCGAGCTGGCGCGGCAAGTCGCAGGACAGGTGAAAGAATACGCCAAATACACCGGGCTGCGCAGCACCGTGGTTTATGGCGGCGTGGACATCAAGCCACAGATAGAGGCACTGCGCGAAGGCGTTGAGGTCCTGGTCGCCACGCCCGGACGCCTGCTGGACCACATCGAAGGCAAGACCGCGGTCCTGCACCAGGTCGAGTACGTGGTCCTGGACGAAGCCGACCGCATGCTGGACATCGGCTTCCTGCCCGACTTGCAGCGCATCCTGGGCTACCTGCCCAAGAGCCGGACCACGCTGCTTTTCTCTGCCACCTTCTCCAAGGAGATCCGGCACCTGGCAGCAAGCTACCTGAACAACCCCATCGCAATCGAGGTGGCCGAGCCCAACGCCCCTGCAGCCACCGTGGACCAGCATTTCTACCTGCTCAACGACGCAGACAAGCACCGCGCCATCCACCAGGTGCTGAAGGACCGCCAGTTGAGGCAGGCCTTTGTCTTTTGCAACAGCAAGCTGGGCGCCGCCCGGCTGGCCCGGGCGCTGGCGCGCGAGGGGCTCAAGACCACGGCCATGCACGGCAACAAGAGCCAGGAAGAGCGCATCAAGTCGCTGCAGGCGTTCAAGAGCGGCGAGGTCGACCTGCTGGTGGCCACCGACGTGGCTGCGCGCGGCCTGGACATCAAGGACGTGCCGGCGGTGTTCAACTACGACGTCCCGTTCAACCCCGAAGACTACGTGCACCGCATCGGCCGCACGGGCCGTGCTGGCGCCGCAGGACTTGCCGTGACGCTGGTGACCCGGCGCGACGACCGGCAGGTCCAGCAACTGGAAAAGCTGCTGGACACCAAGCTCGAGCTCGAGCACCTGAACTTTGAAGACGAGCAGCCGCGCGGACGCTACAACGATGGCCGGCGCCAGTGGAGCCGGCAGGAGACGGGCGACAGCCGCGACGATGCACGCCAGCGCCGCGAGCACAGGCGCGCCAGCCCCAGCGCCCGGCCGCAAAGAAAGCAGGAATCCGGCGATCCGTTCTTCACGCAGCCCTATGCACCGTCAAGCACCGCTGCCGATCCCGAGTGGGAGCAGAGCGCCGCCGAGGCCGTCCCGGCGAAAAAGCCGGGCGCGGGCAGCAAGTCCAGGCGCACGGCCGTTCCCGCCCTGTTCAAGGCGCCCGCACCCGCCAGCGACGGGCACTGACCGCCCCCACCGGGGATCATCCGGCTGGCGCCATGGCCTGCGCGCAGGCCACCGAAATGCGTTCGTGCCGGCCGGTGGCGCCATCCACGCGCAGCGCGCTGAGGCGGCGTCCCCAGACACAACCCGAATCCAGCGCAATGATGTCGCTGCGGTCCTGCGGCTCCAGCGTGGACCAGTGGCCAAAGGCAATGACGTCCTGCGCCGTCCTGCGCTGCGGCACATCGAACCAGGGCAGGTAGCCCGCGGGCGCCGACAGCGCCCCGCCCTTGGCCGAAAACTCCATCCGACCCGCCGCCGTGCAAAAGCGCAGGCGCGTCAGTGCATTGACGATGACGCGCCAGCGCGCCGGCCCCTGCAGGCTGGCATCCCAGCGATCCGGCTCGTTGCCAAACAGCGCCGGCAACTGCGCGCGCCAGTCGGCGCTGCGCAAGACCGCTTCCACCTCGCGTGCATGCGCCAGCACCTGCGCCCGCGTCCATTGCGGCAAGACGCCGGCGTGGACCATGAGGATGCCCTGCGCGTCACATGCCAGCGGGCGGTGCCTGAGCCAGTCAAGCAGGGTTGCGCCGTCGCTGGCACCCAGGATGCCGTCCAGCGTGTCCCGGCGCCCCGGCGCGCGCACGCCGGCCGCAACGGCAAGCAGGTGGATGTCGTGGTTGCCCAGCAACGCGCGGGCCGCACCGTCCAGCGCCACGACGCGCCGGAGCACCCCCAGTGAATCCGGGCCCCGGTTGACCAGGTCGCCCAGCAGGATCAGCGTATCGCGGCTGGGCGAGAACCCGATGGTGTCCAGCAGGCGCCCCAGCGCCGCGTCGCAGCCCTGCACATCGCCGATCAAGTAAAGTGCCATGAAATTTCGCGACCTCGTGTCAAGTCCACCCCTTTGCGCCCGCGCGCCGCACCCATGAGTATTGTCCTGATTGTCCTGCTGACCCTGCTCAACGGCATTTTTGCCATGTCCGAGCTGGCCGTGGTCTCCAGCCGCCCGACCAGGCTGACCATCATGCGCGACAGCGGCGTCAGCGGCGCGGCAGCCGCGCTCCAGCTGCTGGAGCGGCCCACCCGCTTCCTGTCCACGGTGCAGGTCGGCATCACCGCGATCGGGATGCTCAACGGGATCGTCGGCGCCGCCGCGTTCAGCGCACCGCTGGCCGAACTGCTCACGGGCCTGGGCCTGGGCGACGCCGTGGCGCCCATACTTGCGACCGGGCTGGTCGTCACCTTGATCACGTTCATCACCATCATCTTTGGCGAGCTGGTCCCCAAGCGCATCGGCCAGATGTACCCGGAAACCGTGGCGCGCTGGGTTGCGGCGCCAATGAGCTGGCTGGCGACCATCGTCAACCCCTTTGTTCTCCTTCTCACGCTGTGCACGCAGGCCATCCTCAAGCTGCTGCGAATCAGCGAGACGCACGGCCACCCCGTCACCGAGGCGGAAATCTCGGCCAGCCTGGCGCAGGGCGTCGACGCGGGTTTCATCGAGGAACACGAGCATGAAATGGTGCGCAACGTGTTCCACCTGGACGACCGGCCGCTCACTTCGCTCATGCTGCCGCGCGACGATATCAGCTGGCTGGACGCCGAAATGTCGGTCAGGCAGGCCTTTGCCCATCTCGCCGCCGCCGGTGCGCAGGGGGTGCACTCCTGGTATCCGGTATGTCGCGGCAACCTGGACAACGTTGTCGGGCTCATCTCGTCTGCGCATCTGCTGGAGCTTGGCGCCGAATCAGATGATTTGCTGCAGGAGCACGTCAGTCCGGCTGAATTCGTTCCCGAAACGCTGAGCGGACTTGAAATGCTGGAGCAGCTGCGTTCCAAATCTGGCCGCTTCCTGCTTGTGGTCGATGAGTATGGCGTGGTCCAGGGACTCATGACGCCACGTGATTTTCTGGAGGCCATTACCGGAGAGCTCAAACCGGATCTGTCGGACCAGCCCTGGGCGACACCCATTGCCGCCAACCAATGGCTGCTGGACGGCGCCATGCCCATCAGCGAACTGAAGTCCCGGCTGCATATTGCCCAGTTGCCACTCGAAGATAAAGGACGCTACAACACGCTGGCCGGCCTTTTGATGTCCATTGCCGGACACGTTCCCATGCGTGGCGAGGAAATACGCTGCGACGCCTGGACGTTTCGGGTCGATGCACGCCATGGGCACCGCATCACGCAGGTATTGGCTTTCATGGACAATCCGCAAGATGTGCGATAGAATCCGCTGCCATCGGCTTGGCGGAAAAAATGTCAAACGTTTATTGATTTCTGCATGAGTGGCTCCACATGCGTTCCGGAAGGACGAGCGAAGCATCATTCCTCCCTGCAGAAGAAATGAATGACACCTGATTCCGATCTCGCCGAGTCTTTCCACCCAGTCCGCAAGAATCAGGCATCCGCATCCTCAGCCATCCTTCATTGAGGTACAACGGATGCCGCACGGTCGGATCCTTCTCCACAATCAAGACATATCATTGGAAAAACATAATGGAAACTTACGAAACCCTTCTTGAAAAGCAAAAAGAACTGGAAGCCAAGATCGAGGCGGCGCGCAAGCGCGAGATGGCGGAAGCCCTCGCCCAGGTTCATGAGCTGGTCGAAAAGTACCAGATGCAACCCGACGATATTTTCACCAAGAGCAAGGGGCGGGTCACGCGCAAGGTCCCGCCCAAGTATCGTGATCCGGTCAGCGGCAAGACCTGGAGCGGTCGCGGCAAGCCGCCGCGCTGGATAGAGGGCCAGGACCGCGAGCGCTTCCTGATCCGCTGAGCAAAGCCCTCTGCGCGACCTCCCGGCGGCGTACCCGTCCGGGGCGGCCTGCGGCGTTGCAAATGCCAGCCCCGGCGATGCCCGCGCCTTGCTCCGCATCCCGGAACCGGGCGGGTGCGCGCTCTGCGCGCCCTGCAGGCCATGCAGAGCTTGCCCCGCGGCAACGCCGGGCCGGAGCAGACAATCCACGCAGCGCGCGGCAGGCGCCGCAATAGGCCGCAGCCGTGCACGTTGGCTGCCAACGTGAAATAATCACCTCAGGCTTGGCATGCGCGGGGCACGTGCACCGGCACGCATGGCAGCTGGCGCTGGCATGGCGTGACCATGGTCGCGGTGGCCGCGTACCGCCTTGCCTGTCCAGGCGCAACTTGAACCCACAGGAGCTTTGATGGAACAAGACATCCAGCAGCGCATCAGCGATTTTCTCAAGGCGCACGATGTCGTCCTTTTCATGAAGGGCGACGCCAACTTTCCGATGTGCGGCTTCTCTTCCCAGGCCGTCGAGCTGCTCAAGGCAGGCGGACTCGATCCAAACACGCTCACGACGGTCAACGTCCTTGCCGACGAAGGCATACGCCAGGCGATCAAGGATTACAGCAATTGGCCCACGATCCCGCAACTTTATGTCAAGGGCGAGTTTGTCGGCGGAGCCGACATCATTTCAGAAATGTACGATTCGGGTGAACTGCAGCAGCTGCTGAGCACGGCAGCCGCCTGATCCCGATTGAAGGCGGCCCGCGGCCGCTTTCTCTTGACAGGAAAGGCGCCCTCCTGGAGGGCGCCTTTCATTGGTGCGATAGCGTGAATGTCGCACCATGCAATGCGGCGTCCGCGTTGTCATTGCGCCGCATGATCCTGGAATCCCGAGCAAGCAACAACGTCAGGTCCATTGATCCAACGCTTCTCTTGCCTTGTTCAGATCCACATCACGAGAAACGCCGCGGCATGAGGATGAGCGACACGGATTTTATTCACGCACGGTCACCTCAACGCGCCGTGCCCTGGCCGCATCCTCGTCCGCATCCGCAGCCTGTTGCGGCTTCTCCAGCGCGATGCGCTCCTCACCCACGCCCATCAGGATCAATGCGGCCTGTACCGCTTGCGCGCGCTGCCTGGCCAGATCCTCATTGGCTTGGGCACTGCCGCTGGCGTCGGTATAACCGGATACGTCAATCCCTGCGTCCGGGTGCTGTTCCAGATAATCATTGAGTGCCTGCGCACGATCAGCAAAATCAGCCGGGACCGTCGCGTCGCCGGATTCAAAGAAAACCCGGACTACCGGCTTGCCATCGACGACCTCGGCCTGTACGGAAGACGCTGCCGATTCACCCTGGCCCGCATCAGCGCCATTTGCACCAGCGCCATTCATGTCAGCGCTGTCCGCGTCGGACGCGTCGCCTGCCTCGGTGTCGGCGCCAGTGGCTGAATCGCCGTCGGCCTCATCCGCGGCCCCGTCCTGCGCGTTCGCTGCCGGCCCGGTCCCGACGGCGGCGGCATCGTTGCCCGCTGCGTCGCTGCCAGCATCTGCTGGCTCATCAGGCGCAGGCGCCGTTTCCTGCTCGCCGTCGTGGTCGGTGCGCGCCGCATCGTCGCCCGGCGTGGGGCTGGCGGCCGGCGGCACGTCCGCTGCAGGCGCAGTGTCCGCTTCGCCGGGAGTGGCCGGCGCTGCGGGCGTTTCGGCGCCCGGCATCGTGGCATCGCCGGTTCGGTCGCGCGTGCTGCAGTAGCCCAGCGCCAAAACCACGGCCAGCGCCACGATGACCCAGGGCAGCCAGCGCATCACGCCGCCGGAGGCGGTGGCCACCGGCGCGCGCGACGCAGGCGCCTCGAGGCGGCGCTTTCCTTCTGCCGCCAGTGCCTGTATTTCTTCCGGAATGCGCGATGGCAGGCTGCCACCCGGCGTCAGCTTGCCCACCAGCGAGGGCAGCAGATAGCCCAGCGCGGACGTGACGCTCTCGCGGTCCAGTTCAAGCTTGTCGGTCAGCGTGGAAATCAGGCCTTCGCTGCCGCCCAGGACGCGGTCCAGATCCTCGTTGCTGATGGGCTTGGCCACCGGCCCGCCGCCCAGCCACGACTGCACCGTGGGCCCCAGCCCGGCGGCCTTGAATTGCTCGAGAAACTCGGCCAGGCCGCGCGCGCCCTGGCCCGTCATGTGGTACAGGACGATTTCCAGCAGCGGCAATCCCTTGTCGCCCAGGGCAAAGCGTGCCGATGCCTCGCGAACCAATACTTCAAACATAATTGAAAAGCCTTTCTCTGTCTGCCCGCTTGGCACGGTTTGCGCGCCGGGCGTGAAGTCCAAAAATTATAGTCAACGCTTCTTCTCGCAAGCGGCTTCGACAACAGCCGCATGGCTCGGCCCCAAGCGCATGCAAAAGTCCAACGCTTGACGCTCAACCCTCAACGTCTTGACGCCAAACCGTCATGACGGTTGCGCTACAGAAGCCAGTTCTTCCGCGCGCCGGTGACCGCGTCGGGATAAGCCGAGCGGCCCCGCGAGCCGTTGTAGCGGCCCAGCGCCATAAACAGGTTGCCCTGCTCCCGCTCCAGGTAATGTCGCAGGATCACGCAGCCGAAGCGCAGGTTGGTCTGCGTATGAAACAGCGTGCCCGGCTCGCCGTCGCCGATGACCCGGGACCAGAACGGCATGATCTGCATGTATCCGCGCGCCCCGGCCACCGAAACCGCATATTTGCGAAACGCGCTTTCCACCTGGATGAGGCCCAGCACCAGCGCAGGCTCCAGCGCCGCCCGGTGCGACTCGTACCAGACCGTCTGCAGGAACTCGACACGGCGCGAGAGGTCGCTCTTGCGACTGGCCAGCCGCGCACTCATGGCGGCCAGCCAGCGCAGGTACGCCAGCCGCGCCTCGGTGCTGGCAAAGGCTGGCTCGGGCGGAGCGCCGCTCCCGGCCACCGCAGCGCTCAGCGCGGTGCGGACGGCATAGGTCAGCGGCTCTTCCAGCTGCCCCCCAGCCCAGGCACGGGTGCCGCTGGCCAGCGCAGCACCCAGCGCCAGCGGCGCGCGCAGGAAGCGCCGGCGCGGCCACGCGCCGCGCTTGCCGTCATCCATTGCTGCCGCGCGCATGGCCTTGCTCCTCCACCCGGCTGCGCACAAAGGAAACGATGTCGGCCTCGGGCACCAGCGTCGCGCCGTCATCGCGCCGGTGCTGGTACTCGACCTGCCCCTGGTCGAGGTTGCGTGCGCCGATGGTGACGCGGTGCGGCACGCCTATGAGTTCCCACTCGGCAAACATCACGCCCGGCCGCTCTCCGCGATCGTCCAGGATGACGTCGACGCCTGCCTGCATCAATGCGTCGTAGACGGTCTGGGCGGCGGCGCGCACCGCGTCCGAGCGATCCCGGCCTATGGGGCAAATCACGACCGCAAACGGCGCGATCGCGTCCGGCCAGATGATTCCGCGCGCATCGTGGTTCTGTTCTATGGCCGCTGCCGGCAGGCGCGTGATGCCGATGCCGTAGCAGCCCATCTCGAAATACCTGGGCTTGCCGTCTTCATCCAGGAAGGTGGCGTCCATCGCCTCACTGTACTTGGTTCCCAGGTAGAACACATGGCCGATTTCTATGCCGCGCTCGATCGCCAGCGTGCCGCCGCCATCCGGCGCCGGGTCGCCGGCCACCACGTTGCGAAGGTCGGCGACCTGCTCCGGCCCGGGCAGGTCACGGCCCCAGTTGACGCCAACCAGATGGTACCCGGCCTCGTTGGCGCCGCAGACCCAGTCGGCCATGACCGCGACCTCCCTGTCAGCGACCACGCGCACGGGTTTTGTCGGGCCGACGGGCCCCAGGTACCCCGGCGGCGTGCCAAAGTGCGCCAGGATCTCGGCCTCGGTGGCAAAGCGGTAACCGCGATCCAGCCCGGGCACCTTGCGCACCTTGACTTCGTTCATGTCGTGGTCGCCGCGCAGCAGCAGCAGCCAGATCTGTGCCTGCGGGCCGTCATTCCCTTCGGCTTCGGTTGCAAGCACCAGCGACTTGACGGTGGCGTGCAGCGGCAGGCCCAGGAACTCGGCCACGGCGGCGCAGGTGCTCATGCCCGGCGTCGCCACCTTGCGCATGTCCTGCGCCGGCGCCGGCCGCGGCCCCTTGGGCGGCGCGGCCTCGGCCTTTTCCATGCTGGCCGCGTAGTCGCTGTCGCTGGCGTAGACAATGGCGTCCTCGCCGGTTGCGGCAATGACCTGGAATTCCTCGCTCAGGTTGCCGCCTATGGCGCCCGAGTCGGCGGCAACCGCGCGGTACGTCAGCCCGAAGCGGTCAAACATGGCGCGGTACGCGCGGTCCATGGCGTCGTAGCTGCGCTTGGCCGCGGCCTCGTCGCGGTCAAAGCTGTACGCGTCCTTCATGATGAATTCGCGCCCGCGCATGAGGCCAAAGCGGGGCCGGCGCTCGTCCCGGAACTTGGTCTGGATCTGGTAGAGGTTCCTGGGCAGTTGCCGGTAGCTGCGGAATTCCTGGCGCGCCAGGTCGGTGACCGCCTCCTCGCTGGTCGGCTGCACGATGAAGTCGCGATCGTGCCGGTCTTTCAGGCGCAGCAGCTCCGGCCCCATGCTTTCAAAGCGCCCGCTCTCGCGCCACAACTCGGCCGGCTGGATCACCGGCATGGAGCACTCGATGCCGCCGGCGCGGTTCATTTCCTCGCGCACGATGGCCTCGACCTTGCGCAGAACGCGCAGCCCCATGGGCATGTAGGTGTAGATGCCGGCGCCCAGTTTCTTGATGAGGCCGGCGCGCATCATCAGCTGGTGGCTGATGATTTCGGCGTCCGCCGGCGCTTCCTTCAGGGTGGATATCAGAAATCGGGTCGCTCTCATGAAGGTTGCCGTCCGGCGCGGTTCCAAAAACAAAAAAAGACCCCGGTTTGACGCCCGCGCTGCAGCGGGCATAATGAATCCAGAGTTCAAATCACAAGGATTGATTATGCTTGACAGAGAGGGCTTCCGCCCCAACGTCGGCATTGTCTTGCTCAACCAGGAAAATCGCGTATTTTGGGGCAAGCGCCTGCGGGCGCACTCGTGGCAGTTCCCACAGGGTGGCATAGAGCGCGGGGAAAACCCGCAGCAGGCCATGTACCGGGAGCTGTACGAAGAGGTGGGCCTGCAGCCCGACCATGTGCAGGTCGTCGGGCGAACGCAGGACTGGTTGCGCTATGAAGTGCCGGATCGATTCATTCGCCGTGGCGCGCGCGGACACTACCGGGGGCAGAAGCAGATCTGGTTCCTGCTCAGGCTCGTGGCCGAGGACTGGGCGGTGGACCTGCGCGCCAGCGGGCATCCCGAGTTTGACGCCTGGCGCTGGAACGACTATTGGGTGCCGCTGCACGTGGTCGTGCAGTTCAAGCGCGGCGTCTATGAACAGGCGCTGACCGAACTGGCGCAGCTGCTGCCTGCCGCAACACGGCCCGCGCGTCCGCGCCGCCGCCGGTACCGCAGCCGCCACCTGCCGGCCAGCCCGCCTGGCGTCCGCGCGGATGCGCCCCGCACGCCACGCCCCGGCAGACTGCAGCCGCGGCAGCCGCTGGGCCAGCCATGATGACGCAGGCACGCGCCAGGCCATTGGCCTGGCTGGCCGCATCCCTGCTGCTGCTTGCAACCAGCGCAAGCGCCCAGCACCTCAGGCTGGGCGGCGAGGCCTGGCAGGAAGACACGCCGCCGCCACCGCCTGACTTCAAGGCAAGCAAGCTGGTGGACATCGAGATGCCCGCCGCGTCCGCCATCCGCATGGGGATAGCCGCAGACACCATCCAGCCCAACACGGACACGGGCATCGTGCGCTACGTCGTCGTTGCACGCGGCCCCTCTGCCGTGAACGCCACCTACGAAGGCATCCGTTGCGCGACCGGCGAATACCGAATCTATGCACGCAAGGTGCAGGACAACCCCTGGAGCGAGGAAACCGACAGCGCCTGGCAAAGCATACGCGTGAGCGAAGGCGCAACCACGCGCTATCGCTGGAACCTGGCCCGAGACGGGATGTGCGACGGCCCGTCCGTGCGCGGTTCGGCCGCGCAAATCATCCGGGAACTGCTGTCAGGCAACGAATCGCTGTACCGGTGAACACAGGCGCATCCCTGTAGCGCGCATTCGGCTGCCTGCCGCGTGACCGGGTCATGGATCCCCCCTTGCTGCCCGTGAGCAGGATTGGGCGGTGCTGCCGAGCCGTTACGACGCCGGCAGCCAGCCGGGCCACGCACAAAACCACGTCGGCACCATCAGGCTAGCGGGTCAGCACCAGGTTGTCGCGGTGGATCATTTCTGCTTCGCCCTGGTAGCCCAGCAGCGCTTCGATCTGGCTCGAGGGCTTGCGGCACAGCAGGCGCGCCTCCGTGCTTGAATAATTGGCCAGCCCCCGCGCCAGCTCGCGGCCCGCACCGTCCTGGATGGCCACCACGTCACCGCGCGAGAACACGCCGTGTACGGCGGTCATGCCCACCGGCAGCAGGCTCTTGCCCTCGTGCTCGACCTTGGCAATGGCACCGGCATCGGCAACCACCGCGCCGCGCAGCTGCAGGTGGTCGGCAATCCACTGCTTGCGCGCGCGCATCTTGTGCGTGGTCGCCAGCAGCAGCGTTCCTATGCGCTCGCCGCCCAGCAGGCGCAACAGCACATCCGGTTCCCGGCCCGGCGCAATGACGGTGGACGCGCCCGATCCGGCAGCACGCTTGGCAGCCAGCACCTTGGTCAGCATGCCGCCGGTGCCTATGTGCGTCCCCGCGCCACCCGCGATTCGCTCGAGCAGCGGCTCGCCGGCGCGGGCTTCCTGCACCAGCTCGGCCTGGGGATCGCTGCGCGGGTCGGCGGTGAACAGTCCGAGCTGGTCGGTGAGGATGACCAGCAGGTCGGCCTCGATGAGGTTGGCGACCAGCGCGGCCAGCGTGTCGTTGTCGCCGACCTTGATGCCGTCGTTGACGACGGTGTCGTTCTCGTTGATCACCGGCACCACGCCATGCTCGAACAGCGTCAGCAAGGTCGTGCGCGCGTTCAGGTAGCGCTCGCGGTCGGCCAGGTCGGCATGCGTGAGCAGGACCTGGGCACTGGTCACGCCATGCTTGCGCAAGGTGGACTCGTAGACCTGCGCCAGCCCCATCTGGCCCACGGCCGCAGCGGCCTGCAGCTGCCCCAGTGCGCGCGGCCGCACGGGCCAGCCCAGGCGCTGCATGCCTTCGGCCACGGCACCGCTGGACACCAGCACCACGTCGCGCGGCGGCTGCCCCGTCGTGCCCCGCGCCAGCATGGCCGCCTGCCGTGCCCAGCGCCCGATGGCGGCGCCGTCCAGGCCGTGGCCATCGTTGGTCACGAGGCTGGATCCCAGCTTGATGACCACCCGGCGCACGCCCTGCAGCAGGTCCGGCGTTGTTTTCGTGTTCATGACCAGTCGGTGCAGACGGTGGGTTCAGGCCGGATCGCCCACGTCGGCCGCATCGGCTCCTGGCGCGGGATCCGGCCCGCTGTCTGCGCCGGCTTCAGCCTCGGCGCGCGCTTGCGCAGCCGCGTGTTCGGCCAGGTGATCGGCCACCGCGTGCACGAGCCGGTCGCAGCCCGCGCGCGTCAGCGCAGAAATCTCGAAGACCCGGTCCTGCCATTGCAGGCGGCGCACCACGTCGGCCACGCGCCCGGCGCGCTCGTCCTCGGGGACCATATCCAGCTTGTTGAACACCAGCCAGCGTGGCTTTTCATGAAGTGCAGGGTCGTAGGCCTTGAGCTCGGCAATGATGCTGGCGGCCTGCTCGGCCGGGTCGGTGTCGTCCATGGGCGCCAGGTCGATGATGTGCAGCAGCAGCCGCGTGCGCTGCAGATGCCGCAGGAACTGGTGACCCAGCCCCGCCCCTTCGGAGGCGCCCTCGATCAGCCCCGGAATATCGGCCACCACGAAGCTGCGCTCGGGGCCGGCGCGCACCACGCCCAGGTTGGGGTACAGCGTGGTAAACGGATAATCTGCAATCTTGGGCCGGGCATTGCTGACGGCAGCAATGAAGGTTGACTTGCCGGCGTTGGGCAGCCCCAGCAACCCCACGTCGGCCAGGACCTTGAGTTCCAGCCGCAGCTTGCGCGCCTCGCCCGGCCAGCCGGGCGTCTTCTTGCGTGGCGCCCGGTTGGTCGAGGTCTTGAAGCGCAGGTTGCCAAAGCCGCCGTCGCCACCCCGGGCCAGCATGACCGTCTGGCCGGCCTCGAGCAGCTCGAACAGCACCTCGCCCGTCTCCGCGTCGCTGATGATGGTGCCCACGGGCATTTTCAGCGTGGTATCGGCACCGGCCGCGCCAAACTTGTCCGATCCCATGCCATGCTGGCCCCGCTCGGCGCGGAAGCGACGGGCATGCCGGAAGTCCATCAACGTGTTGAGGTTTGCGTCCGCCAGCGCGTACACGTGGCCGCCGCGGCCGCCGTCGCCACCGCTGGGGCCACCGAATTCCCGGTATTTTTCACGCCGGAACGCCGAGCAGCCGTTGCCGCCGTCGCCGGCTGCAACGTCTATCCAGACTTCGTCAACAAACTTCATGGAATCTGCCACAACGGGCCAAAAACCGCAGGCCAGGACACGACCTGATCGGCAAGCATGGTTCAGCTCACCGGATGACTGATGACCTCGGCCCTTGCGGGCCTTTGATGAAAGCCGCCTGCGGCGGCTGATGAAGGTTTGGCGTCAAGCGTTCAGTGTCCAGCGCGTACCCACCACGCTCAACGCTCAACCTCTTCAAACGCTCAACCTCTCCATCATGGCGGCGCAGCCGCAGTCATTGCAGCGGCGCGGTCATCGATGCACCAGCGGGGTCATCCGTCTTGCGCCTGATCTTGCTGGGCATCGCTTGCAACCAGGAGACACGAAGGCCCCGCGCACGGCGAGGCCTTCGGTGCGGTGCGAGTGGCTGCGCTCAGTCCGCAGCGGGGACCACGCTGACCGTGCGCTTGCTCAACGCGCCCTTCACCGCAAAAGCCACCTCGCCATCGACCAGTGCAAACAGCGTGTGGTCCTTGCCCACGCCCACATTGTCGCCCGGATGGAACTGCGTGCCCCGCTGGCGCACGATGATGCCGCCCGCACGGATCGCCTGGCCGCCAAACATCTTGACGCCCAGCATCTTGGGGTTGGAATCGCGGCCGTTTCGGGTCGAGCCGCCACCTTTTTTCTGTGCCATGTCTGATTACTCCGCAGCTGGCGCCGCGCCGGCCGTGATCGCGCCAATCTCGATCTGGGTATAGCGCTGGCGATGCCCCTGCCGTTGCCGCGAATGCTTGCGACGGCGCAACTTGAAAATGCGCACCTTCTTGTGCGCGCCCTGTGCGATCACCTTTGCCGATACGCTTGCTCCAGACACCAGCGGGTCGCCGGTGGCCAGGCTGCTGCCGTTGCCGACAGCCAGCACCTGGTCCATGACGATGTCCTGACCGACGTCCGCAGTGATCGCTTCTATCTTGATTTTGTCGCCGGCGGCCACGCGGTATTGCTTGCCACCGGTTTTTATGACTGCGTACATTGGAAACCCTCAAAGGCCTGCGCGGCAAGGCAAGCGCCAAGTCCTGCAGGTTGCTGACAAACGGTGAATTATAGCAACTTGCTGCCGCAAATTGACAGCAGCCTGCCCGCGCCCAGGACCGGACCGCAATTTATAATGCGGTGCATTGCCAGCCGCGCCTGGTCGCCCGCAGCCCGTCGCGGGCTTATTTTTGCACGCGAACACCTTCAGGCCCTCTTTTGTCCCATCCCAGCGAAGCCAGCATCGACCTGTCCATCGTCGCCAGCGACATGCAGGAGGTCGACAACGTCATCGCCCAGCGCCTGACTTCCGACGTGCCGCTGGTGGGCGACGTGGCACGCTACATCATCCAGGCCGGCGGCAAGCGGCTGCGCCCCGCCCTGCTCCTGCTGACCGCCGGTGCGCTGGGCAGCAGCAGCAGCCAGCGCTTCTCGCTGGCCGCCGTGGTCGAATTCATCCACACTGCCACGCTGCTGCATGACGACGTGGTCGACGAGTCGTCGCTGCGCCGGGGCCACAGCACGGCCAACCATGCCTTTGGCAACCCGGCCAGCGTGCTCGTGGGCGACTTCCTCTACTCGCGCGCGTTCCAGATGATGGTGGGCACCGGCAGCATGCGCGTCATGGAGATCCTGGCCGACGCAACCAACGTCATTGCCGAGGGCGAGGTGCTCCAGCTGATGAACATGCGCGACACCACGCTGGACAAGGCCGGCTACCTGCGCGTCATCCGCGCCAAGACGGCCAAGCTCTTCGAAGCCAGCGCGCAGCTGGGCGCGGTCGTTGCCGGCGCGTCGCCGGCGCTGGAAGATGCCTGCGCACGCTGCGGCGGCGCGCTGGGAACCGCGTTTCAGATCGTAGACGACGTCCTGGACTACACGGGCGACCCGCAGGTGATGGGCAAGAACCTGGGCGACGACCTGCGCGAGGGCAAGGTCACGCTGCCGCTGATCTTCGCCATGCAGCGCGCCAGCAGCGACGACGCCGCGTACATCCGCCTGGCCATTGCGGAAGGCCAGGGAGACCTTGCGCAAATCAGCCAAATCGTGCAAGATACGCAAGCCTTGGACAGCGCTCGCGATCTGGCCCGCGAGCAGGCGCAGCTTGCTGCGGATGCTGCGGCCCTGCTGCCTTCCAATGCCCATTCCGGCACTTTGATAAAATTGGCCGACCAACTGCTGCAGCGGCGCTCCTGACCGCCTGCGGCAAGAAACTCATTCGGGGTGTAGCTTAGCCTGGTAGAGCGCTACGTTCGGGACGTAGAGGCCGGAGGTTCGAATCCTCTCACCCCGACCAAGACACTGGCTTGCCGATCCATCGTCCGGCGTCCTCGGTTGCCACCCGCACAGGCAACGCCAGAGGCATTTGCCCCGATCCCGGTCAGGCTGAAAAACCCGCCTCCAGACACGCCAGGCGCTTTGCCCCGGCTGCTCGCACGCGCCCTGCCAGCCCGCATGGGGCACCTCGCGCGTCGTCGACACCCGCAGTGAGCAGGCGGCTTGGGGTCGCCAGCCACCGCACGGCTCCGGACCCGGGCGCGCGTGCCGTAGCGGCCCGCGATCCGTCGCAGCCGACCCCACCTGACTGCCCGCCTGCCCTGGCCGCAGCGCCGTTTTGCCTGCGCAGTGCATGGACCTCTGTTTTTGCCGGCAATGCGCTGCCGGGGAACCCGGCAAGGCCATCGCAGACTCTGACAACCAGCGCACATCCGTTCTCGCCCGCGCGCTTCACCATCGAGACGTGACTCATGCACTGGTTCGCCAAGCTCGCCCGCTTCGGGTCCTTCCTGCGCCAGGTCTGGCACCTGTCCGCGCCGTACTTCAGCTCGCGTGAAAAATGGCGGGCACGTGGCCTGCTGCTGGCCATCGTTGCGCTCAACCTGGGCGCCGTCTACATGCTGGTGCTGATCAACCAGTGGAACCGGCTCTTCTACGACGCGCTGCAGAACCACGATGAGGTGGTGTTCTGGCACCAGCTCGGCCGCTTCACCTGGCTCGCCATGGTGTTCGTCGTCATCGCCATCTACCGCTTCTACCTGACGCAGCTGCTGCAGCTGGACTGGCGCGCGTGGATGACGCGCAACCTCATGGGCCGCTGGCTGCACGGGCAGGCCTTCTATCGCATGGAACTGACGCGCTACGACCCGCCCGCGCACACGCGCTGGCAGCGCTCGGGCCTGCCCGAGCCGGGCCAGCGCGTGCCGGACAACCCGGACCAGCGCCTGCAGGAGGACGTGGACCTGTTCACCACGCAAACGGTGGGGCTGTCCATGGGCTTTCTCAACGCGGTGGTCACGCTGAGCAGCTTTGTCGGCATCCTGTGGAGCCTCTCGGGCTCGTTCTCGTTCCAGCTGGACGGCAGCCAGTGGACCATTCCCGGATTCATGGTCTGGATGGCGTTGCTCTACTGCGTGCTGGGCACCGTGCTGGCCCACTACATAGGCCGCCCGCTGATCGGCCTCAACTTCGAGCAGCAGCGGCGCGAGGCCACGTACCGGCACCACCTCATCCGGGTGCGCGAATACAGCGAGGCCATCGCGCTGGACCACGGCGAGCGGGTCGAGGAGCGCCGGCTCGACGGCCGCTTTGCATCGGTGCTGTCCAACTTCCTGGCGCTGATCCGCAAGCAAAAGCAGCTGGTCGGCTTCACCAACCTGTTCGGGCAGGCAGCGGTGGTCTTTCCCTTCATCGTTGCCGCGCCGCGCTTTTTTTCCCACGCCATCCAGCTGGGCGAGCTCATGCAGATCGCCAGCGCCTTCGACCGCGTGCAGGGCGCCCTGGCCTGGTTCGTCGACAACTACAGCGACCTGGCCGCGTGGCGCGCCACCACCGAGCGCTTGACCAGCTTCGAAGCGTCGCTGGCGCGCCAGGAGCGGCAGCTTGCCCGGTCTGCGCAAACCGTGCTGGCCAGCGCGCCCGGCGATGGCCTGTCGGCGGACGGGCTGTCGGTGGCGCTGCCCAGCGGTGAGGCGCTGCTGGCCAACGTGTCGCTGCGGCTTGCGCCGGGCCAGCACACGGTGCTGCAGGGCTCCTCTGGCAGCGGCAAGAGCACGCTGTTCCGCGCGCTGGCCGGGATCTGGCCCTGGGCCAGCGGCCGCACCAGCCTGCCCGACAACCTGATGTTCATCCCGCAGCGACCCTACTTTCCCGACGGCAGCCTGCGCGACGCGCTGGCCTACCCCGAGCCCGCCGGGCAGTATGACGACGCCGAGCTGCGGCAGGCACTGCGCGATGCCCTGCTGCCGGACCTGGCGTGCCGGCTCGACACGCGCGACAACTGGACGCAGAAGCTGAGTGGCGGCGAGCTGCAGCGCCTGGCCATTGCCCGCGTGCTGCTCAAGAAACCGGCCTGGATCCTCGCCGACGAAGCCACCAGCGCACTTGACATCCAGGCCGAGCAAACGCTGTATGCGCGCCTGAAAAAAATGGCCGAGGAGGCCGGCGGCGCGCTGTTCTCCATCGCGCACCGGCGCGCCGCCGCCGCGTTCCACCGCCAGCACTGGCAACTGCTGCCTCAGCCCGCGCCAGCGCCCGCGCGCTATGCCCTGTCCACCGAGCCGCCACCTGCCGCCGACGCAGGCGCAGCCATCCGCCGCCTCGAGCAGGCGACCGAGCGGGATGACACCTCTTGAATGGCTCCAAGGCCAGACTGCCCGCCTGGGCTTCCTGGGGAACCAGGTCTCGAGAAACTCCAGCCAGCGTGCGAGCTGCGGGGCACGCGGGAGCAAGTGCAGGCGCGGCGCGCGTGGTGCGATCTGGCAGAATCGCCGGGTTTGAAAAAATGCACGGCATGCGCGACGATTTGCATCGCATCCCGCAACCGGCCTCGACACCATCATCGCGCGCGCCCCATCCCGCATGCAAGAGCCACCGGACCCAAGAATGAAGATGCGGTGGCAGCCCAGCGGCGGCGGCCGGCGAAGCAGAACGCGGCATGAACCCGCCTGAAAACCAACCTTGGCGCAACCCGACCGACCAGGGCCGATCCATAGCCGGCGCGCTGGAGCGCGCGCGGGCGCTGGGGGTGCCCCGGCTGGACGCGCAGCTCTTGCTGCTCGCCGCGATCGGCCGACCGGCGTCGGATCGCGCGTGGTTGATCAGCCACGACCGGGACCCGCTGGGCGCGGACGAGCGCGCGCGCTTCGAGCAGCTGTGCCAGCAGCGCCTGGCCGGCGTGCCGATGGCTTACCTGACCGGGCGCAAGGAATTCTATGGCTTGCCGCTGCGCGTGGACCCTCGCGTGCTCGATCCGCGCAGCGACACCGAGACGCTGGTCGACTGGGCGCTTGCGCTGATTCCGGACGGCGCGTGCAGTCGCGTCCTGGACCTGGGAACCGGCAGCGGTGCGATTGCGCTGGCGCTGGCGCAGCAGCGACCGCAGGCCAGCGTGTGGGCCAGCGACGCCAGCGACGCCGCGCTGGAGGTTGCCGCCGCCAACGCCCAGCGCCTCGCGTTGCGCGTGACGTTCCGGCACGGCCACTGGCTGCAGCCGCTGGCGGGCGAGCGCTTTGACCTCATCGTCAGCAACCCGCCCTACGTTGCAGCCGGCGATGCGCACCTGCCGGCGCTGAAGCACGAGCCGGTGCAGGCGCTGGTCAGCGGCGCCGACGGGCTGGATGACCTGCGCCTGCTGTGTGCCCAGGCACCGGCGCACCTGAATCCGGGGGGCTGGCTGCTGCTCGAGCACGGCCACAACCAGGCCGGCGCGGTGCGTGACCTCCTGCGCCGGGCCGGCCTGCACAACGTGCAGTCGCGCCGCGACCTGGCCGGCGTCGAGCGCTGCTCTGGAGGAAGGTTGGGCGTTGAGCGTTGAGCGTTGAGCGTTGAGCGTTGAGCGTTGAGCGTTGAGCGTTGAGCGTTGAGCGTTGAGCGTTGAGCGTTGAGCGTTGAGCGTTGAGCGTTGAGCGTTGAGCGTTGAGCGTTGAG
>JALOAS010000150.1 GCA_023228705.1 Ottowia sp.
GAATGCTCTCTGTCTGCCGGCCGGAACGCGGCAGCGCATGGCAAGGCTGCCACGTGCCGCGGCGCCGAATGGCGTGTGGTGGTCAATTGTCGGCCCTGCCCGGACCGATCTCATCTGATCATAAGCAATTCTGGCACCGGCGTTGCGTTGCGTCCAGGCCGGTCGAGCGATCGCTGCCGTCGCGCCATGGGGTGAAGCGCGCGCCGGAGCTTCAGCGCAGCGGCGCTCGCACCGCCGGCACCGCCAGCCACAGCAGCGGAACCAGCAGCGGCAGTGCACTGGCCAGCGCGCCCAGCGCGCTGCCGTCACTTTGCCAGCCCCAGGCCAGCGCCAGCGCAAGCAGGCCGACATGCACATGCGCGGCCCACCAGCTGCAGCGCATCAGCAGGAACCCCACGGCCACACACGCCAGCCCGCAGAACACGTAATACGCGTTGCCATGCTGCACCAGCAGGGCCAGCCCGCCCAGCGCGAGCAGGATGCCCCAGGCCAGGAGGACGAGCCCGACCAGGCGCGGCGGACCGGCCGGGTCGCGCTCAGGGGCCAGTTGCGCCATCAGTCGCAGGCGCTCGGCATGTGCATCTGCTGCGTGGCTGGTCTGCAGGGGTGCCGGCGCAGGTTGCCTGCTGGCCGCGGGCGGCTTGCGGGGACGGGGTGCAGGCAATACGTCGGCCGCGGGCACGTTGCGCATGCGCCGGTCGAGCTCGACGCGGGCCGCCGGGTTGCCTTCCTGCGCCAGCCGGTGCAGCGCGACCAGCCCCAGGGAACGGATACCGTTCCCGGGCGGCGGGGGCGTCTGCGCTGGGGGTTGGGTCATCGGGGCGCTCCGGCAAGTGGGCGGCTGGGGTGCTGCGGGCGCAGCGCAAAAGGGCCCTTCAGCACCTGCGTGGCAGCCAATAACCGCTTTGTTTGTCGGTGGAAGTTCACGCTGCACGGGCAGTGTAACCAAAGCAGGTACGATCGCCGCATGATTCTGGAGTCATGGCTTGCCTTCTTTCATATCAGCGCCATCCTGGCGTGGATCGTCTTTGCCACCAGCCAGGCCGCGCTGTGCCGCAGCGACTGGATGAACGTTGCCACGCTGCAGCGGCTGGCGCGCATGGACCGCATTTTGTGGGTGGCCACGGCCGCGGTCCTGCTCAGCGGGCTGGCGCGCATCTGGTGGGGCAACAAGGGACTGGACTTCTACGCGGGCAACCTGCTTCTTTATTCCAAGATCGCGTTGTTTGCCGTCGTGGCGTCGCTGCAGGTCGGGCCCTCGCGCCAATACCGAAGCTGGATGGCAGAGCTGCAGCAAACGCAGGAACTGCCGGCCGACGGGCGCGTGCGCGCTGCCCGGCGCAACGTCATGATTGCCACGCATCTCATGGCGCTGATCCCGCTGCCTGCGGTTTTCCTGGCGCGGGGGTTTGGCGGCTGAGCAATGACCCTGGATCCAGCAGCCGGCCGCTCATGCAGGTCGGGTGTCAAGCGTTGGCGTTGAGCGTGGCAGATGACGGATGATCTCGCTGGCGCCTTGATGATTGCGGCTGCGCCGCGATGATTGGGGGTTGAGCGTTTGGCGTGGCGCTGTTGGATACGGCGTGTGGACGGGGCGGGGAATCGCGACGAGGGCGTCGCTCCACAAGGCGCCGCCCGTGGTTTGTGCCGCAGGGCAGGAGGCCAGCCCCCGGGCCGCTGCTGCAAGAAGCGTATTGCGTTGCGCGTCCGGCCATCAGTCAACGTTTGACGGCCGCCGCCGCTGTGCCGGCTGTCCGTAGAATCGCGGCATGCAAACCGTAAAAAACGAACTGTTGCAAGCGCTGCAGGGCGAGCTGGACCGTTTGTGGCCGGGGCAGGCGCTCGTGGCCACGTTCGAGTCGCCCAGGCAGGCCGAGCATGGCGACCTGGCCTGTACCGCCTGCCTGCAGCTGGCGCGACCGCTCAAGGCCAACCCGCGCCAGCTGGCGCAACAGTTGCAGGCGGCGCTGCAAGCCACCGCTGCGTTCCAGCAGTGGGTGGCGGCGGTTGACATCGCCGGTCCCGGCTTCCTGAACCTGCGGCTCAAGCCGGCGGCCAAGCAGCAGACGGTTCGCGAGGTGCTCGCGCAGGGCGACCGGTTCGGATGGCAGCCGCAAACCGGCCAGCCGGTCATCGTCGAGTTTGTCAGCGCCAACCCCACCGGACCGCTGCACGTGGGGCATGGCCGGCAGGCGGCGCTGGGCGACGCGATCTGCAACCTGCTGGCGAGCCAGGGCTGGCGCGTGCACCGGGAGTTCTACTACAACGATGCGGGCGCGCAGATCGACACGCTGGCGCGTTCCGTGCAATGGCGCGCCAGGGGACTGAAGCCAGGCGACGCCGGCTGGCCCGAGACCGCATACAACGGCGACTACATCCAGGACGTGGCCGCTGATTTCCTGGCCGGCCGCAGTGTCGAGGCCGGCGACCGCCAGTTCCGCGCCAGTGGCGACGTGGACGACCTGGCCAACATCCGTTCCTTTGCCGTGGCCTGGCTGCGCCGAGAGCAGGACCAGGACCTGCAAGCCTTTGGCCTGCACTTTGACCGGTTCTACCTGGAATCCAGCCTGTACGACAGCGGCCGGGTGCAACAGCTGGTCGACGACCTGGTCGCCGCGGGCAAGACCTACGAGCGCGATGGCGCGCTGTGGCTGCGCACCACCGACTACGGCGACGACAAGGACCGCGTCATGCGCAAGCGCGACGGCACGTACACCTATTTCGTGCCCGACGTGGCCTACCACATCAGCAAGTGGGAGCGTGGCTTCGTGCGCGCGGTCAACATCCAGGGCAGCGACCATCACGGCACCATCGCACGCGTTCGTGCCGGGCTGCAGGCCGCCGACCGCGGCATTCCGTCCGGTTACCCGGACTACGTCCTGCACACCATGGTGCGCGTGGTGCGCGGCGGCGAGGAGGTCAAGATCAGCAAGCGCGCCGGCAGCTACGTCACGCTGCGCGACCTCATCGCGTGGACCAGCGCCGACGCCGTGCGGTTCTTCCTGCTCAGTCGCAAGCCGGACACTGAATACACCTTCGACGTCGACCTGGCGGTGCAGAAAAACAACGACAACCCGGTGTTTTATGTACAGTATGCGCATGCACGCATCTGCTCAGTGCTTGCTGCCTGGGGCGGCATGCCGGACGCGCTGGCAAACTCAGACCTCTCGCCGCTGGATACGCCGGCTGCGCAGGCGCTCATGCTGCAGCTGGACCGGTTCCCCGACGTGCTGGCGCAGGCGGCGCAGGACCACGCCCCGCACGACGTGACCTTTTATTTGCGCGATCTGGCCGCAAGTTATCACCGTTACTACGATGCCGAGCGCATCCTGGTCGATGACGAGCACACCCGCACGGCGCGGGTGGCACTGGCTGCGGCCACGGCGCAGGTGTTGCACAATGGACTGTCCCTCCTGGGCGTTTCAGCGCCGGAGAAGATGTAGACAACCGACGATGACGAGAAGCTATCAACGCGGAGGCACGCTGCTGGGCCTGATGGTCGGCGTGCTGGTCAGTGTGCTGGTCGCCGTTGCGGTGGCCGTTTACGTGGCCCGCATTCCCGTGCCTTTTGTCGATCGCGTGGGCAGCGACAAGGACAGCAGCGCGCCCGAGCTGCAGCAGGGCGGCGACTGGAACCCCAACGCCAGCCTGCGGGGCAGCCTGCTGCCCGAGCCGGGCGGCGACCGTGACCTGGCCAGCGGCACCATAGTCCCGGCGCCGGATTCGCCTTTGCTCCCCGATTTCCCGGGTGACGATGGCGAGACCGCCGGCCTGGCGCCGCTGCCGGCGCCTGCCGAGGCACAGGCCGACGCGCGCCCGGATCGAAGCGAGCCGGGCCGGCGCGACGCTGCCGCGCCAGACGCCAGCGACCCGCTGGGCGATCTCGTGGCGTCGCGCAGCCGGCCCGAGCCGGTCTCGCGTGCCGGCAGCGGTGGCGACCCCTTTGTTTATTTCGTGCAGGCTGGCGCGTTCCGGACGCCGCAGGACGCCGACGCGCAACGGGCCCGACTGCTGCTTGCGGGCGTACACGCGCGCGTCACCCAGCGCGAGCAGGCCGGCCGAACCGTGTACCGTGTGCGGGTCGGCCCGTTTGACGAGCGCGGCGCCGCCGATACGGTGCTGGCGCAGCTGGGCCGGGGTGGCTTTGATGCGGCGCTGGTGCGCGTGCAGCGGTAGGCCGCCAAGGCGCGGCGCCGTGGCTGCGGCACGATAGGAACTCGCCTGCCCGTGCGGGCTCAATTCAGGATTGAACCTAGAATCCGCAGTTGACCGCTCATTTTCTTTGGCAGCTATTTGTTATTGCTCGAATTTTTGCGTTTTTCAATGAACACCCATCAGGTGAAGACGCCATGCGCCTGATCGCACAGCACTGGACGCGCCATGCTGCGTTGCTCCGCCTTGCAGACAGTAGTCTGCGGCGTTGTCGCGTCTTGCCTGACACGCCCATCGCTGCACGCTCAGGCGCATCCTACTGCGGAATCTAGATTGAATCGGAGAAGAAACCATGAAACGTCGCCAGTTTTCTGCCGCTGCAGCGGCAGCGCTTGCCCTGCCGCTGCTGCCGGTCACCGGCGTGCTTGCTGCGGACACCGGCTACCG
>JALOAS010000151.1 GCA_023228705.1 Ottowia sp.
GGCGGCCATGGCCAGCCCCTTGGACGTGCCGCGGTTGCGGAAGTTGATGATCTGGAAGGCCTTCTCCATGGCCTCCGCGCGGCTGAGCCCCTGATCCATTGCTGCGGTGTACACAGCCTGCCGGACCGCCGAGTCCGACGCCATGGCCACGTGGTGCAGGGCTTTGGAGATTTTGCGCACGAGGGGGCGGGCCATGCCCAGCTCGCGCTGCGCGCCCTCCAGAACCTCAAGATCCATCCGGACCACCTCGGCGGTAACGTCCTTCACACCCACAGCGCCGACCTTGCGCAGCTCGCGGTGGGCCGCGGAGCCCTCCGGCGTCAGTAGCGTGGCCAGGAACTCCTTGACAGCCCGGGCTGGTACAGTGAACGCGTAGCGGGGCTTGAGCCCCGACGTGTAGATGGCCGCGATCGCATCCTGCGGCACCTGCAGAATACCGAACAGCGGGTTGAGCACCACCGACTGGCGGAACAGGTTGGTGAGCTTGGCCCACCACTGCAGCGAAGGCAGCGCAATGGACTCCAGGCCAGCAAACGCGTCCACCAGCAGGGGGTCGTCCAGCTGGTACTTGCGCTCGATGCCGTCACGCCATACGGTCACCACATTGCGGTCCTTGCCGCCCTTGGCATCGTAGGGCAGCTCCTCGGCCATGCCGAGCTGGAGGGCCACGTCGATGCGGGTCTGGGCCATGCGGTTGCGCACCGAGCGCTCGACGGCGAACTGCGTCCACCGCACCATGTTGTCGAAGATGTCGTTGACCTGCCGCTCGGACCCGCGCAGGCGGCGCTCGCGGGCGCGCACCTGCAGGCCAGTCATGAATTCCTTGGGCCCCTTGCCCGCTTCGGTCTGCCCCTCGCGGTAGAACGGCACGTACTCCGCAGCGGAGAGCATGTCCTCAGCCTGCTCGGCGGTCCACAGCCCGCTGTCCACCATCAGCTTGGTCGCGTTCTTGCGCACCGTGTTCCACTGCTCGGCAGCCTTGGTCAGCTCTGGGAACAGCGTCTCCAGCTCCATGGCCTGCTGCACCCACTCCGGGCTGCGCAGCCCGGTAACGATCTTCTCGCGGGTTTCCCGGGCCTTTTTCTTCATGCCGGCCATCTCGTACACCCGGGCGTCCTGCTCCAGCTCGGCGTTGCGCTCCAGCAATCGCTGCGTGCGCCGTGCCTCGAAGTAAGAATCCATGACCTGGCTGGCCTGCTCCGCCGTGAGCCCGTGCTTGGCGCCCATCTGACTGATGGTCGTGGCCACGTCCAGCAAGCTGATGCCCCTCTCGGCAACCATCTTGTACAGCTCTGGGTCGTAGCGCAGGTTGCCTTCCTTGATGAACAGCCCGCCCAGCACCGCAGATCCATCCACCTGCGCATCGGTGACCGATAGCAACATCCCCATGGCGGCGGGGTCGCTGTTGATGGTGCCCTGCACGGCCTGACGCACCCGGGCGTTGAACGCAAAGTTCGAGGAGAACACCGCGTTGCCGAACTTGTCCACCCAGCGGCTGACAGCCTCCTTCAGGGATTGCGCGGTCATGGCCGGGTTCTCGACGGCGCTGACCGACGCCTGCACGGCCTTCTCCACGGCCGTCACGCGCGGCGGTGGCTGCATGTCCAGCTTGGTCAGGATGGCGTCGGCCCGGCGCCCGGCCGCAGTCTTTTCTGCGGGGGGCTTGGATCGGAACCGCGTCGTGCCTGGCGCCGCGTTGGCCGGGACGCCGTCCTGCCGCAGCACGGAGTCGATGAGTGCCTCCAGCTCGGTCGTGCCCATCTGGCGGATGGCAGATGCCAGGCGCTTGAGGCCCAGCCGGGAGGCCAGGTTGGCTATCCAGTTGCCCAGGCGGCGCAGAGCAGAGGCAGGCATCCGGGACTCGGCCAGGATGGCCATGGACTCCTCGGTGGCGATCGCCCACTGCATGGCCGGGTCGTACTTGGCCACATCCGCGGCATTCTGCGGGTCGGTCAGCCACGTGTCCGCGGCCTCACGCACCTGCGGGAACTGCCGGTACAGGCGGTCCATCGCCTGGAGGTATTCATTCTGGGGCAGCAACCGGTGCAGCCCGCGATGGAACAGCTCGTGCAGAATAGTCTTTTCGCCCTCGACGCCGGACTCAATCCCACTGCGGAACAGGACGATCTGATCATCCTTCATCGCGCCCGAGCGCGAGCCCGGAGCCTCGCCGGGGGCGAACTGCCGCACATCATCCAAAATGGTGATGCCATCCTCCGGAAGCCCCAGAGCGCGGGTCACGCGCTGCACGGCACGCTCCAGCTCGGTATGGCTGATGGGGTTGCGCGGCGCCGGCTTGGGTTGTGCGGTGCTGAACCGCGGGCCGCCTTTGCGCGGCGCCTCCTGGGTCAGCGGCAGCGGCAGCTGAGCCTCCTTGGCGCGCTTCACATCCGGCACCTGCGACCAAGCCTCGGCCCGCTGGGCCTCCAGGTCGCGCACCTCGCGCACCCGATCCGACAGGCTTTGCGCCCGCTCATACCCTTCGGGCAGCGTGAACAGCTCCCCTTGGCCGCCTACCGGCGTGCCGTACAAGTCCGCATCCGTGACTTCCTCACGAGTCGGTTGCGCGGGCCCCTGGGCCACAGGTTCCGGTTGCGATGCACGGCGCTGGCGGGCACGGGCCTCGGCCTGCCGCAGGGCCCGCTCGAACGCTTCGTCCTTGATGTTGCGGGTGATGTAGTTGCCGGCCTGCTCGTGCTCGGGGTGCTGCGGATTCTGCTGAATCTCGATCAGCTCGTCCATCATCGTGTCCAGTGCACGGCGCGTCTGGTTCTGAGGCACCTGCCCCGCCTCCAGCGCCTGCTGCAACCGCACGACCGGCGTGGGTACGCGCTCAATATCGAGCTCGGGTTCGGACTCTGCCGGCAGCTCCGTCAGTGCAGGGGCATCACCTCGCGCATCTCCAGCAGCATCCCGAGAGACTGGCTGCAGATCACCCACTCCGGCTCGGTCAGGTGCGCCAGGTTGCTGGGCGTCGGCAGGTCGGGCGTCTCCTGCAGGTTCCACAGGTGCTGCCACGCTTGGCTCAACAGCTCGGGCGTCAAGCGCGTCGCCAGTTCGAGTTGCACGGTTTCGTTGTCCATCTTTGGCCCTCCGGGTCGGTCGGTTAAAGGGCAGGGGCGCCTGTAGGGTAGCCGCACGGATATTGCGCTCGGGCTCGGCCGCTGGCGACTCAGCCCGCTCCACAGGCTCCTGCGGCGCGGCGCCAAACATGTCCTGCTGGTACGGGAACATCTCGCGCTGCCGCGGGTCATAGATCGGCTGCGCCCCGGCCTGCTGCTCCTGCTGGCCGTCCTGCTCCAGCGGCGGGTAGTACATGCCAAACAGGTCAGGCATCTCCTGCCCGAAGGCGCTGTCCTTCGCCAGCTCGTTCCCGCGCTGGGCAGCCTGCACGCGTGGCAGGTCGAGCGCCCGCATGCGCTCGGTGATGGCCTTCACAGCAGCCTTCGTGGTCGGCGTCTGCGGGGCCGATTGCAGGCTTGCGCGGGCCTTGGCCAGGTCCTCGTAGGGCATCGACTCGATACCCGCCACCACCTGCTGCACCTGCTCGTCGTGCGCACGAAGCTCGACCTTCTGCAGCTCCTGCCGCCTGCGCTCGGCGATCTTGCGCAGCTCCCGGGCTTCCATGACATCCCCAGCCGCCTCGCGGCGGGCGGCCAGTTCCTCCAGGGCCTGCACGGCGTCCGCGGACACTGGCAGGTCGACGTCGTTGTCGTCGTCGGTCTCGTCCTCAACCTGGGGCTCAGGCGGGGCCGGCTGGGGCTCCTCCTGCGGTTTCCGATCGGCTTTGGGGGCCAGGCCCCGCCCACTGTATGCGCCAGCGGCACCGCCCAGCGCCGCAGCGCCGATAGCCGCCTGCGCGGCGGTTTCTCCTAGCCCCTGCGCGAGCGACTGCGTGGGGTCCACCCCCCGCACCGCCACGTTGCGTGCGAGAGCGCCGCCGACTTCCTCGGTCATTTCAGACGGGACCTCTTTGGCCATGCCGATGGCACCGGCTTTCAGCATCCCCAGCCCTGTACCCTGACCGACCAGCGCCTTCTCCAGCGCCTGGCCCCCGGGCAGGTATCGGTTGGCCAACACCGACAGCCCGTAGCCGGTCACGCCCGCTGCGCGGGCCCGGTTGAGCGCCGCTTCCGCAGCCTGCTCCGGCGTGCCGTCCTGATCCAGCACGCGCTGGTAGATGGCGTCGTAGGTCGAGGCACCAACGTCCGTGCCCTGCATCGCAGCGCCGGTGTGGATGGCAGCTGTCGTGCCCGCCTTGACAGCCGCAGCTCGCGCCGCCTGCGCGGCAGCTTCCTTGGTGGCGCCTTTGGCCAGGGCCGCTGCGCTGGCGCGGCCCGCAGTGGCCGCCGCAGCCGTTCCGCCGGTCGCAATGATGGGTAGCAGCTGTGGCAGCTGCTCGGCCACGAACGAGGACAGCAGCGCCGGGTCCTTGACGGTCTCCATGAAGGAGGTCTTGAACGCCGCCAGCTGCCCCTCGGCCTCAGCCTCCTGCACCTTGCGCTGGCGCTCGGCTTCGCGGGCCTTGAGGCCTTCGGACTTC
>JALOAS010000038.1 GCA_023228705.1 Ottowia sp.
AGGATCGCCAAAGCCCGTCCAATCAAGACGCAAAGCGCAGGCATGGCCCGTGCCATGGCGAGCATTTGCAACGCGGAGTGGGCGGGTTTGGGCGGTCAAAGCGGGCATGAGGGATTCTTTCTCAAGCGCTCAGGCAAATGCTCGAGTCCCCTCCAGGCCGACACTGATTCGCTCGTTCTTCAAGTATCCACCTGTCGCCTGTATTGCCATGGCCTCTTGTGATAAGATAGTAACTGATTACTCGTTTTATCAGGGGGTACTCGTGGGCACCCGTCCAAAGCATCTTCCGGCCGATGAACGTCGTGCCGTGACCGTCGAAGCCGTCGTGGCGCTTGCTGGTTTGCAAAACCCCAGAGAGATCACCACTGCTGCCATCGCCAAACACATGAAGCTGACGCAAGGCGCGTTGTTTCGGCACTTTCCCAACAAGGAGGCCATCTGGCAGGCGGTCATGGAGTGGGTGGCAGAGCGCTTGCTGGCCAGGATCGATCAATCTGCGCAAGGAATCGAGTCACCCTTGGCGGCCATGGAGGCGATGTTCACGGGCCATGTCGAATTCGTGGTGGAACACCCCGGCGTACCCAGGATCATGTTTGGCGAACTTCAGCGTTCCGAATCGACTCCGGCCAAGCGCAAGGTACAGGCCTTGATCCGGCGCTATGGCGAACGCCTGCATCGTCTCATGGATCAGGGCAAGGCCAGCGGCGAGCTGCTGCCCACCCTTGACAACGAGGCGGCGGCGACGCTGTTCATCGGCACGGTCCAGGGTTTGATCTTGCAGACTTTGCCTGCCGGCAATCTTGCCGGCATCCGCCGCGATGCGCCGCGAGTCTTCGCGATTTACCGGCGCGGCATTGGAATCGACAAATGAAAAGTCGAACCCTGGCGCTCCTGGCCGTCATCATTCCGTTGGGCGTACTGTTTGTTTACGTTGCCCTGCGATCCGGGCCCCTGGCGCCGGTCGCCGTGACGGTGGCGACGGTCGAATCGCGAGCGGTCACGCCGGCGCTGTTCGGCATCGGCACGGTAGAGGCGCGCTACACCTACAAGATCGGGCCGACGTTTGCCGGGCGCGTCAAGCGCCTGGACGTGCATGTGGGGGACCACGTGAAGGCCGACCAGGTACTTGGCGAAATGGATCCGGTCGATCTCGATGACCGGGTCCGATCACAAGAATCGGCATTCAGGCGTGCGCAAGCGACGCTGCGCGAAGCGCAAGTCCGGCAGGTCTACGCGCAAACGCAAGCGCGCCGCTATGAGAAATTGTTTGCGGTGCAATCGACCAGCGAGGAAATCGTCACCACCAAGCGGCAGGAACTGCAGATTGCGGACGCCGCCCTGTCTGCCGCTCAGGAAGACATTGTCCGGGCTCGCTCCGACCGCGAAGGCCTGGTCACGCAAAGGGCCAGTCTGCGCCTGGTCGCGCCGGTCGACGGCGTGGTGTCCGTGCGCGATGCCGATCCGGGCACAACCATCGTCGCCGGCCAGGCCGTGGTGGAAATCATCGACCCCAGGAGCCTGTGGATCAACGTGCGCTTCGACCAGATCAGCGCATCGGGGCTGGCGGGGGAGCTGCCGGCGCGTATCGCCCTGCGTTCGCGCGACGGCCAGGTGCTGGAAGGTCGTGTTCTGCGCGTGGAACTCAAGGCCGACGCAGTCACCGAGGAACTGCTCGCCAAGGTGACATTCGACAACCAGCCCGAGCCTTTGCCGCCGGTGGGCGAACTGGCCGAAGTCACGGTTGATCTGCCGGCGCTCCCGGCCGCCCCACTGATCCTCAACGCTGCGGTCCAGCGTGAGGGCGACACCATCGGTGTCTGGCAAATCGTTGACGGTGACCTGCGCTTCTCCCCGGTCACGCTCGGCGCTTCCGACCTCGATGGCTACGTGCAGGTGCGCGAAGGGCTCCGGAACGGGGATCAGGTTGTGGTCTACAGCGAAAAGACCGTCACGGCGAAAAGCCGCATCAAGGTGGTCGACCGGATCTCTGGCGTGTCGCGATGATCAGCCTGGCCGGCCGCGACATTCTCCATTCGTGGGGCAAGTTTGTCTTCACCGGCATCGGCCTGGGTCTGCTGATCGGCGTCACCCTCATCATGGCCGGGGTCTACCGCGGCATGGTGGACGATGGCAAGGCGCTGCTTGACAACAGCGGCGCCGACCTTTGGGTCGTGCAAAAGGACACGCTCGGTCCGTATGCGGAATCGTCCAGCATCAACGATGACGTGTATCGCACCATCCTCGCCATGCCAGGGGTATCCAGGGCAGCGAACGTGACCTACCTGACCATGCAGGTACGCAAGGGCGACAGTGATGTGCGCGCCATGGTGGTCGGCATCGCGCCCGGCGAGCTGGGAGGCACACCCGGATGGCCACCCTATCTCGTCGCCGGACGCCAGATCACGCGCGGCCACTACGAGGCCGTGGCAGACATCGCCACCGGCTTCAAGCTGGGGGACCGTCTTGCCATTCGCCGCAACCATTACACCGTCGTGGGGCTGACGCGGCGCATGGTGTCCTCCAGCGGCGACCCCATGGTGTTCATTCCGCTCAAGGATGCCCAGGAGGCCCAGTTCCTCAAGGACAATGACGCCATCTGGCAAAGCCGGCGTCGCACCGAAGCCAACCCGGACTTCAATCGCCCCGGGGTTCCGGGTTTGCTGGATGCCGTGATTGCTTCACAGAGCACCAACACATTCGCCAACGCCGTCCTGGTCACGCTGAAACCGGGCCATGTGCCCGACGAGGTGGCCGAATCGATCCGGCGCTGGAAGCGCTTGACGGTCTACACCTGGGCCCAGATGGAAGACATCCTCGTCAGCAAGCTGATCGCCACCTCGGCCCGGCAGATCGGCATGTTCCTGGTGATTCTGGCCGTCGTCAGCGCGGCCATCGTCGCCTTCATCATCTATTCGCTGACCATGGACAAAATCCGCGAGATCGCGGTGTTGAAACTCATTGGCACGCGCAACCGAACCATCGCCACAATGATCATGCAACAGGCACTCGCTCTGGGTGTGATCGGTTTCGTGGTGGGCAAGATCACGGCCACCTTTTCAGCTCCGGTTTTTCCAAAATATGTGCTGCTCACGCAGATGGATTCGGTCGCGGGTTTTTTCGCGGTGCTCGTGATCTGCGTGCTGGCCAGCATCGTCGCCATTCGCATGGCGCTCAAGGTCGATCCGGCCGAAGCCATAGGCTGACCGGGTGCGTAAAAGAGGTGTCCACATCGAAGGCTTGAGCAAGCGCTATGGTGAGGGCGATACCGCCGTCCATGCATTGAAGGACGCAAACATGCAGGTGTCGCCTGGCGAGGTGGTGGGCCTGATCGGGCCTTCCGGCTCCGGCAAGAGCACGCTGCTCAAATGCCTGGGCGCGGTGATAGACCCGACCGCCGGCCGCATGACGCTGGACGATGAAGGTAAGCGCTCCACGAACCCCATGATTGCCAACGAGCGCGAATAGCCCGATCCTTGGTTCGTTCTTTTTTTGGAGTGAATCATGGACGAAAGCACCCCCCGCGAGCGCTGGCAGCGGCACCTCGAGCGCATTGAGCAAGAAGGCATAGGCACACGCCAGTACGCACGCCGCGAAGGCTTGGCCGCCGCGTCCCTGTACCGTTGGCGCAGCCGCCTCAAAGCCGAGGCGGCGCAGGACGCCTCGCCCGTGCTCACTACTGGCACTACTTCCTCGCGAACGACCTCGCGCTTCATCGCCCTGCAGCTGCAGCACGAGACCGCCGCGACGCCACCGGCGGCGCGCTGCACGCTGGAGCTGGCCGCCGGCGTGCGCCTTGCCATGGCGCAGCTGCCCGAGCCCACGTGGCTCGCACGTCTTGTGGCGTGCATGGCAGGCGCCTGAGATGCACCCGGGCTACAGCATCGGCGCGGTCTGGCTGCACCGCGCGCCGGTGGACTTTCGCAAGCAGGCGGGTGGACTGGCAGCCATCGTCGAAGGCGAGCTGCGGCACAATCTGTTTGCCCCCGCGCTCTTTGTCTTCACCAACCGCAGGCGCAACAGCATCAAGGTGCTGTACTGGGACAGAAACGGCTTCTGTCTGTGGCAAAAGCGGCTGGAGCAAGACCGCTTTGCCTGGCCCGCAGCCGATGCCACTGAGGCCACGTGTCAGGTCAGTGCGCGCCAGCTTCAGTGGCTCTTGGAGGGCTTCGATCCGTGGCATGAAATGGCACATAAAGTGATGAATTATATTGCTATTTCATAATGCCAAAGGTAAAATCAGTGCATGCTCCAGGCCGCTGCAACCGCCTCTGCGCCGACGCCCGATCGAGCTTGGCCAGAGCCTGCGGCCGAGCAACTGCAGGCGCTGCGCGCACTCCTTGTCGAGCCGCTGGCGCCAGCGGACCGCGCACGCGCTGCCGACCAACTCGAGCGCTACACCCAGCAGCTTGAAGTACAAATCGCCGCCGCGCTCCACGCGCAGATCGCCGAGCGCCTTGAGACCCAGTTCACCCAGCGCGTGGCCTGCGAGGTGGCCCAGAAGGTGCAGTTCATCATCGAGCAGTGGCGCCTGGCGCGCCGGCGCCAGTTCGGCCCGGCCAGCGAGGCGCAGCGCGGCCTGTTCAACGAGGCCGAGGCGCTGGCCGCCGATGAAGGCGATGCGCTACAGCTCAAAGAGACGGCAACCCCTTCAGCGCCGCCGGCGCGCAAGGCGCGCGGCCACCGCCGGGCGCTGCCCCCGCACCTGCCGCGCGTCGAAGTCATCATCGACGTGCCCGAGCAGGCGCGGCGTGATGCCGCCGGCGCGCCCATGGTGTGCATCGGCCAGGAGGTGAGCGAGCAGCTGGACATCATCCCGATGCAAATTCGCGTCATCCGCACCATTCGCCCGCGCTGGGCGCCGGCCGATGGCGGCGGCGCGCCGGTGGCAGCAGCAATGCCTGCGCGCATCCTGCCGCGCAGCAACTTCAGCGCCGGCTTTTTGGCCACGCTGCTGGCGGCCAAGTATGCCGATGGCTTGCCGCTGTACCGCTTCACCCGAGTGCTTGAGCGCAGCGGCGTGAGCGTGCCCCGCCAGAGCCTGGCGCGCGCGGTGATCGGCGCAGCGCGCGCGCTGCAGCCGCTGCACAATCTGATGCGCGATGCGCTGTTGGATAGCGCTGTCATTCACATGGATGAGACGCGCGTGCAGGTGCTCAAGGAGCCGGGGCGCGCGGCCACGGCGCAGTCCTACATGTGGGTGCAGCGCGGCGGCCCGCCGGACAAGCCGGTGGTGCTCTTTGACTACCGCGACACGCGCTCGGGCACGGTACCGCTGGCTTTGTTGGAGGGCTGGCGCGGCTACCTGATGAGCGATGGCTACGAGGGCTACGCAGCTAGTGCGCAGGTGCCCGGTGTCGAACATCTGGCATGCATGGCGCACGCGCGGCGCAAGTTCGTGGAGGCTGCCCGCGCGCATGCCAGTGGCAAGAGTCCGCGCACCGACAAGGCGCTGGCGTTCTTCGCGCAGCTGTACGCCATCGAGAAGCGCATGAAGGATGCCAGCAGCCAGGAGCGTCTTAAAGCGCGGCAGGAGCAAAGTATCCCGGTCCTGAATGCGCTGCATGCCTGGCTGCAGCAGACGCTGCCGCTGATCACGCCGCGCTCCAAACTCGGGCAGGCGCTGGCGTATCTGAGCCGCCTGTGGTCGCGGCTGATCCGCTACACCGAGCGCGGCGATCTGCCGATCGACAACAACCCCTGTGAGAGAGCGATCCGCCCCTTCGTGCTGGGCCGCAAGGGCTGGCTGTTTGCTGATACGCCTGCGGGCGCCCACGCGAGCGCGCTCGTTTACTCGCTGGTGGAGACAGCCCGGGCCAACGCACGCGAGCCCTACGCTTGGCTGCGCTGGGCGCTGGAGCGTCTGCCGCTGGCGGCCAACGTCGATGAGATGGAGGCGCTGCTGCCGTGGAATACGCAAGACCAAGAGTTGGCCATGAATCTGAAGGCAGCACAAGACTGGGGGTGATGGAGCGCTTACGATGAAGTGATCTATGACGATGGCTGGAAAGTGCGTGATCTGCGTGCCTTGCGACGCGACAAGATCGGCTTCGTATTCCAGGCGCCCTACCTGATCCCGTTTCTTGATGTCACCGACAACGTGGCGCTGCTGCCCATGCTCGCTGGCGTCGCGAACAACGAGTCGCGCGCGCGGGCGCTGGAGCTGCTCACCGCGCTCGATGTGCAGCACCGGGCTCACGCCATGCCCTCGCAGCTCTCCGGTGGCGAGCAGCAACGGGTCGCCATCGCGCGCGGACTGGTCAATCGCCCGCCGGTGATCCTGGCGGACGAGCCCACCGCGCCGCTGGATTCCGAACGCGCGATGACGGTGATCCACATCCTCAATGACATGGCGCGCAAGTTCGAGACCGCCATCATCGTCGTCACCCACGACGAAAAGATCATCCCGACCTTCCGGCGCATCTACCACATCCGCGATGGCGTGACCCATGAAGAAGCCGGAGAAGGGCGGGGTGTTGATTGATTTTGTAAATAAAGGAGCCAGATCATGACGAGCGACAGCATGAATCGGTGCGAGCAGGAGCACCTGAAGCGATGGCTGGAAACCACGCGCAACTACCTGTTCGCGGACCTGGACAGCGCGGACCTGGACAGCCTGCCAAGAGCCGCGGTCGGGGCCGAGGATGGATGGACGGCGCCGCACACAGGCAGCAACGGCGGCCGGAAACGGTTTCTTGCCAGGGTCAGGGGCCGGCTTTTGCGCTCGGTCGGGCACGGGGGGACAAGCGATCCGCTGTCGGAACTGGAGCGTGCATTCCAGCAGCAGATCACATTCATCGCCAAGCATCCTGACGTCCCCTGGCGGCTGTTGTCGTGGCTGGCCCGGGATGATCACCCCGGTCTTCAGCGGCGCGTGCTGATGCTCATCAATCATTATGCCAACCGCCTGGCCAGGATCATCGCTCGCGCCGAGCAGGAAGGACTCATCAGGGCGGACATCAAACCCCATGCCGCAGCGGTTTCCCTTGTCGACGTCATCCAGAAACTGGCATTTGAAACCCATGCCACGTCGCAGCGAGGGGAATCTTTTCTGCGCAAGGCTTCCGAGGCCTTCGTTCTTTACCGGAGCGCACTGGTAGCCCCTTCAAAATGAAACCCGTCAAATTACGCCGGAAGAGTCCCGATCGTCTCGGAACGCGGCTTGCGGCAACGTGCCTGGCCGCCGCCAGCCCTGATTTTCAGTCGATCCTGCTGAATTCACTTTTCAAGCCATTGGTTGCAACTCCCGTGCCCTGAAGCGGGTGAGGTGATCCCGGAAATTCAGACAGTGGAACAAGTGGAGTGAGCAGCCTGTTTGCGAGGCAAGATCGTCTCTTCACAGGAGTTCATTTCATGAGCGGAAGACCTCGCCGGCACCATGCACCGGCGTTCAACGCTGGAAGCGGATCAGGGAGGACGCCACGCTGGCCGAGCTGGCGCAGCGCTTCGTCGTGCATCCCAACCAGACCACGCGGTGCAAGCGGCAGCTGCTGGCGCACGCCGCCGATGCATTCGGCGCCAACCAGCTGTCGTATCCGCAGTCGACGTGAAGGCGCAGCACGCCAGGAGCCTGCCGCCGACCACCACGTGTATCCGTACCTGCTCGCAATCTCCGGATTGATCGTGCCAATCAAGTCCGAGCCTCGGGCATCGCCTGCCTGCCCATGGCCCACGGCATCGCCTGCCTGTTCGCGATCGTGGACTGGTGTAGCGGCAGGGTGCTCGCCTGGCGGCTGTCCAATACGCTAAGCGTGGACTTGTGGTTGACCGGGCGGCGGCAGGCTTTGCGCCGCGCCGCTTGTGCCTGGCATGCGTGGCGCCAATCCGTGCCTTGCCGGCGCCGCTGAATCTTTCGTCCGGACCAAGGCAGGCAACTTTTTGGGCAGGCGGGTGCAACCTGGATTCCGCATGGCGTCTTCATCTCATTGGTGGATATTGAAAAATACAAAAACTCGAGCAATAACAAATAGCTGCCAAAGAAAATAAGCGGTCAACTGCGGATTCTGGGTGCAACCGTGGCCACTCGTTCTCCTCACGCAAGGCGTTCATGGAAGCGGCCGCTTGTGTGTTCGGCAGTATCGGGGGACATCGTTGTGGCGTCATATTCGGGCGTTCTCCCTTTTTGTTCTCAAGCGCGGCGACTTCACTTCCAAGTGCCGCCCTGCGAGCGCACGACGTGCTGCCACGCATACGCTGCCAGATTGTGCTAATATGCGCAAACACGCAAATGCGCAATAAGACAAAATGCAAGATGTTGCCCGCTGCCTCCCTTGGCTGGCGCGCCGCGCTGCGCCGGGGCGAAAGAATGTCCTCGGATCGAGTGCGCGAGACGGAAGGGCAGCAGCGCGCGCGATCGAAATGAATGAAACGAGGGCTTGCACCATGAACCCGCTGGTTGACCTGCCACCTGAGGCGCTGGATTACGTGGCCCAGTATTTTCGGGTGCTGTCCGAGCCGACCCGGTTGCGCATTCTCAACGCGCTCGGCGGCGGCAAAATGAGCGTGGGCGATATCGCCGAGCGCGTGAACTCCAGCGTGGCGAACGTGTCTCGCCATCTGTCGCAGATGGCAGAGCGGGGGCTGGTGACGCGGGAGCAGCAGGGCAACAGCGTCCTGTACAGGATCTGTGATCCCACGGTCGAGGAGCTGTGCGCGCTGGTGTGCAACAGCATTGCCCGCCGGTTCGACCAGACGCGTGCGGCGCGTACGGCTTTCGACGAGCGTCGAACCGGGACCCGGTAGGCGAGCTGCAGATGACGCAAGAGTGCCAAGCCTGCCGACGCAGGCATGGCCTTTGCGGGATGGCAAGCACCGTCAGCTTGCCGGATGACAGATGACCGCCGCCTGCGGCGGCTCATGAACGCTTGGCGCCCGGCGTTGGGCAAATGGCAAGCCATGCGCCAAGCGCCGGACGCACTTCGCTCAACCTCTCCAGTTCAGGCCTCAAGCAGCGAACGCAGCATCCACGCGGCCTGCTCGTGCACGGTCATGCGCTGCGTGAGCAGGTCGGCGGTGGGCTCGTCGCCGGCCTTGTCCGCCAGCGGGAATGCTTCGCGCGCGGTGCGCGCCACGGCCTCGTGGCCTTCGACCAGGATGCGCACCATGTCCAGCGCCGCCGGCGGCTCCGCCGGCGCGTCGGGCAGCGTCGAGAGCTTGCCGAACGCCGCATGGGAACCGGGCGCCACGTGGCCCAGCGCGCGGATGCGCTCGGCAATGACGTCGACGGCGCCCCACAACTCGGTGTACTGCGTCTCGAACATGGCGTGCAGCGTATTGAACCTAGAATCCGCAGTTGACCGCTTATTTTCTTTGACAACTATTTGTTATTGCTCGAAGTTTTGCGTTTTTCAATGAGCACCCATCAGGTGAAGACGCTATGCGCCTGATCGCACAGCACTGGACGCGCCATGCTGCGTTGCTCCGCCTTGCAGACAGTAGTCTGCGGCGTTGTCGCGCCTTGCCTGACACGCCCATCGCTGCACGCTCAGGCGCATCCTACTGCGGAATCTAGGTTGAACATGGGGCCAACAACGTTCCAGTGGAAGTTGTGCGTGGTCAGGTACAGCGTGTAGGTGTCGGCCAGCAGGTGCGACAGGCCCTTGGCGATGGCAGCGCGGTCGCTGTCGCTGATGCCGATGTTGATGTGCGGCGCGCCGGTCGGGGTGCTCTTGCTTGTCTTGGGCATGATTTTCTCCTTGGAATGCAGGTGAGTGGTCATTAAATGACCTCATGAGAAACGATGCTCAGCAACACCACCCGCATGACGGATGACTGCGCCGCTACGCGGCTTCAATGACTGCGGCTGCGCCGCCATGATTCATCATGAGCCGCCACAGGCGGCTTTCATCCAAGGCCCGCAAGGGCCGAGATCATTTGTCATCCGGTGAGCTGACAATGCTTGCTAACCAGCGTTAAATGAAGGGTGGGGCGGTCAGGCCGGCAGTGCCACCAGCGGGTTGCCATGCATGGGGTCGTCCTTTTGCGAGGCCAGCGCCTTGTCCAGGTCCAGCCCCAGCGCGCGCGCGACGCCGGCACCGTAGTCCGGATCGGCAGCGTGGCAGTTGCGGATGTGGCGGAACTTGACGAACTCGGGGGCGTCGCCCATGGCGCGCGCGGTGTTGCCAAACAGCGCCTGCTTCTGCGCGTCGTCCATCAGCTGGAACAGCTTGCGCGGCTGCTCGAAGTAGTTGCTGTCGTCTTCGTGGAAGCTCCAGTGTTTGGCGTCGCCGTTGATTTTCAGGGGCGGCTCGGCAAACCCGGGCTGGCCCTGCCACTGACCGTAGCTGTTGGGCTCGTAGTGCGGCGCGCTGCCGTAGTTGTCGTCGACCCGGCCCTGGCCGTCGCGGTGGTTGCTGTGCACCGGGCAGCGGGCACGGTTCACCGGGATCTGGTGGTGGTTGGTGCCCAGGCGGTAGCGCTGCGCGTCGGCGTAGTTGATCAGGCGTGCCTGCAGCATGCGGTCGGGCGATACGCCTATGCCCGGCACCAGGTTGGCCGGCGAGAACGCACTCTGCTCCACGTCCAGGAAGAAGTTCTCCGGGTTGCGGTTGAGCTCGAACTCGCCCACCTCGATCAGCGGATAGTCGCCGTGCGGCCAGACCTTGGTCAGGTCAAACGGGTGGTAGGGCACCTTTTCCGCGTCGGTCTCGGGCATGACCTGCACGTACAGGGTCCACTTGGGGAAGTCGCCGCGCTCGATCGCCTCGTACAGGTCGCGCTGGTGGCTCTCGCGATCACGGCCGATCAGCTCGGCCGCCTCGGCGTCGGTCAGGTTCTTGATGCCTTGCCGGGTCCGGAAGTGCATCTTGACCCAGAAGCGCTCGCCTTCAGCGTTCCAGAAACTGTACGTGTGCGAGGAAAAGCCGTGCATGTGGCGGTAGCTGGCCGGAATGCCGCGGTCGCTCATGGTGATGGTGACCTGGTGCAGTGCCTCGGGCAGCAGCGTCCAGTAGTCCCAGTTGTACGTGGCGCTGCGCAGGTTGCTGCGCGGGTCGCGCTTGACGGCCTTGTTCAGGTCCGGGAACTGGCGCGGCTCGCGGATGAAGAACACGGGCGTGTTGTTGCCGACCATGTCCCAGTTGCCTTCCTCGGTGTAGAACTTGAGGGCAAAGCCGCGGATGTCGCGCTCGGCGTCGGCCGCGCCGCGCTCGCCGGCCACGGTGGTGAAGCGGGCAAACATCTCGGTCTGCTTGCCGATGTTCTCGAAGATTTTTGCGCGCGTGTAGCGGCTGATGTCATGCGTGACCGTGAACGTGCCGAATGCGCCGGAGCCCTTGGCGTGCATGCGCCGCTCGGGGATGACCTCGCGCACGAAGTTGGCCAGCTTCTCGTTCAGCCAGTTGTCCTGCGCCAGCAGCGGGCCGCGCGCGCCAGCGGTCAGGCTGTCGCGGTTGCTGACGACGGGGGCGCCGAAGTTGGTGGTGAGGTGGGTTGCGGGGTACGGTTGCGTGTCTTTCGCCATGGCAGGCTCCTGGTGGTTGAAGCAGGGTAGGAGAACAATCTCCATGCATCGATGATGGCAGCTGGCTTTTTATAAATCAAATGAATTGTTCAAATGATCGAGATAGACAATTTCTATCAACGCCCGATCCGCATCGGTTGCGGCAGGACTCGTGCTTGACAGGCGGGCCGGCGATCTCGATTCCCGGTTCGGGATCATTCCACCTGGTTGGCAAGCATTGCCGGCTCACCGGATGACCGATGACCTCGGCCCATGAAGGTTTGGCGTCAGGCGTTGAGCGTTGTGCGTCAGGCGTTGAGCGTGGTGGGCATGCGCTGGACGCTGGACGCAATTCGCTCAACCCCATCAGGGGCCGGCGGCGCGGTCATCGGTCGTGCGCGTGGTGTTGCTGAGCATCGTTTCCAATCAGGTCATTCCATGGCCGGTTGCCACTCCTTCCAGACCTTGCCCACCAGCTCGGGTCCGGGCCTGAGCGTTTTCTTGCCCGGCTCCCAGCCGGCCGGCGTGGCCTCGGCGCCACCCGTGGCGCGCACATGCTGGAACGCCTGCACCTGGCGCAGCGTCTCGGCTATCTTGCGCCCCACCGGCGGGGTCAGCACCTCCATCGCCTGGATGATGCCGTCCGGATCGATGATGAAGCGCCCGCGCATTTCAGCGCCGGTGGTCTCGTCCCAGCAGCCGTAGGCCCGGCCCACATGTCCGGCCTGGTCGGCCGCCATGTGGAAGGGGATGCCGCCCTCGACCATTTTTGCCAGCTCGTGGTCATCCCACATCTTGTGGACGAAGTGGCTGTCCACGCTGACCGAGATCACGTCCACCCCCATTTGCTGCAGGGCACCGTATTGGGCCGCGACCGCGGACACTTCGGTGGCTCAGACAAAGGTGAAGTCACCCGGGTAGAAGCACAGCAACACCCACTTGCCAAGAAAATCGGACAACTTGACGCTGGTGAAGTCGCCCTTGTAATACGCCGGCGCCGCAAAATCCGGCGCCTTTTGGCCCACGCGGGCCATTGTGGTGTTCATGTTCATCTCCCTGGAGGTCGGTGCTGGGGTCTCGCTGGCGGGCGCGGGATCGCCGGCCACCGAAGGGGCGACGCGCGCGCAGCTCACAGAATCAGACATTGCTTTTTCCTTTCTCAAGGGGCAGGGCACGGGCCGAATCCGTGGCCGCTGCCCCGATGGCCCGGGCCGATGCCCGGATTCGGGTGGCTGGCCCGGTCAGTCTTTCTTCTTGAGCGGGCAGGTGTTCAGCCCCAGCAGGCGGTACGCGGGACAGGTGCCGAGTGCTCCGGTGGCCAGTGGCACCACGCCTATCCAGCCCCACCAGCCTACGGCGCCGGTGGCAGCCAGCGCGATCAGTACCAGGCCGACGAGGATGCGAAGAGTGCGGTCTATGCCGCCAACGTTGCGCAACATGGCGTTCTCCTTGGGTTGCAAATGAGTTTGTGGACGTGTGAATCAAGCGGAAGGGCGCGCACGCAGGCCGACGAGCAGGGGCCAGGCAAAGGCCAGCACCAGCGCGCCGCCGGCTGCGGCGATGCCGAGCAGGGTGGCCCAGTCGATCCAGTACTTCAACTCGGCCAGGCTGGAGTGGACCCAGCCGGGCGCAAGCAAGAAGGTGGTGATGGCGGCCAGCGCCGCCAGTGCAAGGGCGCCCGGCAGGCTGCCCCGCCACGCAGCGCCCGGCCGGCGCACGGCGCGTGCCATCAGCAGCAGCCAGAGCACGGCCAGCGCCAGCAGCCACGGCCAGATGGCCAGCGCCAGTTCCCAGACGATGTTGAGCATGAGCCAGATTTCATACATGGTTGTTCTCCCCGGGCGTCAGACGCGGCCCTTGAGTACGGCGACGTAGGCGGGTTTGAGCAGGCGCACCTTCATGAGCCAGGCCATGAAGCTCTCCTGCATCGGATCGATAAAGGGCATCGAGGGCGTGAGCCGTCCTTCGTAGTCAAACTCGATGAGCATGGCCGAGCCTTCGCGCACGATCATGGGGCAGGAGGTGTAGCCGTCGAAGATTTCGTCCGGCGCCTGGCCTGCGACCACGCGCGCCAGGTTGTGCGCCACCAGCGGCGCGCTTTTCTTCACGGTGGCGGCGGTTTTGCCGCGCGGCGTGCCGTTGATGTCGCCGACGCCAAAGACGTTGGCAAAGCGCTGGTGCTGCAGCGTGTCCTTGCTGACTTGCAGCCAGCCCAGCATGGGGCCCTCTTGCGCGGCCAGTTCGCTGTCGCGCACGGCGTCGACGGCGCGCATGGGCGGCACCACGTGCAGGAAGTCGTAGTCCACCTCGCTGCGCTCGCCCTCGGGCGAGGCAAACACCGCCTTGCGCGCGCCGGTGTCCACCGCCACCAGCCTGCTCAGGTAGTGGGGCTGGATATCCAGGTTTTTCCAGCGTGCCAGCACGTCGTCGTTGACCACCTTGACGCCAAATACGGTGTCGTCGGGCAGGCCAGTGTAGAAATCCACGCTGGACCTGTCCCGCGTGCCGGCCTGGCGCAGCCGGTCGGCCACCATGAAAGTCATCTTCAGCGGCGCGCCCGCGCACTTCAGCGGCCCGGCGGGCAGCGTCATGACGGCGCGGCCGCCCTGCGCGCGGAACGCGTCCATGGCGCGCCAGGTGGCCAGCGCCGCCTCGGGGCCCAGGTACACGCTGCCCAGGCCGTTCTGCCCGATCGCCTTGACGTCCATGCCCTCGATCTGGTCGTAGCCCAGCTGCAGGCCGGTGGCCACGACCAGGTAGTCGTAGCTGATCTTGCTGCCGCTGGTGGTGGTGAGGCTGTTGGCCGCCGGGTCGAATTCGGCCACCATCTCCTGCACCCATTGCACGCCCTCGGGCTGGAAGTCGGCGTTGCGGTCGCGCACCTTGGCTATCGGCCAGACGCCCGTGGCCACCAGCGTGTACCCGGGCTGGTAGTTGTGCTCGAGCTTGGCGTCGACGATGGTGATGCGCGCCTGCGGCAGGAGCTTGCGCAGCCGGCTGGCCACGGCGATTCCGCCCAGGCCGCTGCCGGCAATGACGACGTGGACGCGCGCGTCCGACGTCTGCGCCTGCGCCACGGGGAGGGTCTCGAGGGCACCCAGCGCCAGTGGCGCGGCGCCCAGGGCGCGCAGCAGCCGGCGCCGCGACGGATCGTGTGCGTGTGGTTCATGCATGGCGGTTTGTTTCTCCAGGGTCGGTGGTTCGGGGGTGCGGGTGGTTGGGACAGTGACTGCCGCGGGGCACTTGCAGCGTCATGGCAGGCGTCCTCAGCGGTACAGCGCAAGGTAGCGCCGCTCGAATCGATGCTTGGCCCAGTGCATCAGGCGCATGGGCGGCAGCACGAGCTGGCGGCGCTCGTTGCGGTAGACCAGCGTGCCGCTGTCCAGTCCGTCGATGATGCACATGAGTTCGGACTTGAAGCCGTGCTCGGCGGATTGGCCGGCCACCTGGGCCAGCAGGTTGCGCGCGGCAGCTTCGGCTTGCAGGTCGGCCATGTGCGCCTGCTTGGGCATCCAGTCGGGGCCCGGAAAGCTGCCGCTGTCGCCGACCACCCAGACCCGCTCCAGGCCGGGCACGCGGCACTGCGCGTCGGCAGCTATGAGCCCGCCGGGCGAGCGCGGCAGGCTGGACTGCTCCAGCCACGCGGGGCCGGTCAGCCCCGGCATGAAGAGGATGAGGTCGGCTGGAATTTCGTCGCCTTCGGTCACCACCTTGCCGGCTTCCAGGCGCAGCGGCTTGTGGCCCAGGTGCGTGCTGATGCCGCGCCGCTTCATGGTGGCCAGGATGCGCGCCACGGCCCTTGGGCCCAGGCGCGCACCGGGTGTGTTCGAGCCGTTGAAGAATGCCAGCCTGAAGCGGTCGCGCCGGCCCTCGCGCCGCAGTTGGCGGTCGATGCCGAACAGGAATTCAAACATGGGGCCGCCGCGCACCGCGCCCGGTTCGCTGGGGTTGGTGCCAAAGCCGATGGCGATGGTGCCCCCGTCCATTTGCCGCAAGCGGTCGGCGATCTGTTCGGCGGCAGCGATGCCCTCGCAGGGGATGATGGCGTTCTCGATTCCCGGCAGCTTCCTGATGAAGCGCGCGCCGGTGGCGATCACCAGCGCATGGTTGTCCACCTTGCCGGCGGTGGTGTCGACCACGCGTCCGTCATCGGACAGGCCGGTGACGCTGGCGGCAACGTGGTGCACGCCCATGCGCGAGAAGAACCGGTCCAGCGGCACCACCAGGTCGGCGCGCGTGCGCAGGCCGCTGGGGATCCAGATGATGCCCGGCAGGTAGTGCAGCTCGGCCCGGGGCGCCACCACCGTGATGGGCTGGTTGCAGCCGTGCTTGCGCAGCATGCGCACCGTGGACAGGGCACCGAAGCCGGCACCCAGCACCACGATGGATCCGGAAGGATTGGCGGCGGTCATGGCTGGGCCTCCCGGCTGGGATTTTGGGACGCGGCGGCCAACGTGTCATTGATCTGGATCAACAAGGGCTCATCCAGCTCGTTGGCCAGCGCCGCCAGTTGCAGGCGGCCCAGCACCTGGTCAACCCGCGCCTGTGCCAGCTCCAGCTCGGCCTGCGCCGCCGCGTTTTGCGCGTTGAGCACGTCCAGCGTGGTGCGGTCGCCGACCTGGTGGCCCAGCTGCGTGGCGTCCAGCCGTGCCAGGCTGGCGGTCCGGTTTTCCTGCAGGGCAGCGATGCGGGCAGCGCCCACGTCCAGCCCCTGCCAGGCCGCCCAGCCCTGGCGTTCCACGTCCTGTTGCGCCAGCTCCAGCTCGGCCTGTGCCTTGGTCAGCAGGTGCGCGGCTTCGCGCTCGCGCGCCTGCACCATGCCGCCGGTGGACAGCGGGATGTTCAGTTGCACGCCAACCATGGCGTTGAGTTCACGGTTGCGCGCCGAACCATAGCTGCCGTGGCCGGCCAGCCGCTGGTGCGCCGCCTGCGCCACCAGGTCCAGCGTGGGCTTGCCCAGGGCGCCCTGTTCGCGCAGTTTTTGCTCGGCCATGCGCACCGCGTCGCGCAGGAGCTGCAACTGCCGGTTGTCTTGCGCCATGGCCTGCTGCCAGTGGAGCCAGTCGGGCGTGGCCGGCAGCGCGCTGGCGGGCAGGCGGGCCTCCGGCTGCGCCAGGCCCGTGCTGTCGGCCAGCTGCTTGCGCGCCGTCTCGAGCTGGAGCAGGGCGCTGGCGCGCTGCGCCCGGATGGCGGCCAGTGCGGCGTCGGCCTCGTGCACGTCGGTAATCGGCAGGCCACCCAGCTCGTAGCGGTCGTGGGCCTCGGTGCGCGCCGCCTGCAGTGCCGCCACCTGGCGGTCCAGGACCTGGACGCGGTTTTGCGCCAGCGCCAGTTCAAAATAACGTTGTGCCGTGGCCAGGGCAAGCTCGGTCTGAGCCGCCTGCCAGCTCGTATCTCCCATCTGCGCGCCCAGCCGCAGCTGCTCCTGCTGGGCATCACGCTCGGCATTGATCAGGGGCTGGCGTGCCTGCACGGCCAGTTCGGTGGCCAGGCCGGGCGCCACCGAAGTGGAAAAGCGGGCCTGGTCTATGTTCTGGTCACCCAGGGCAGGTGCGGAAAAGCGCGCGCCGCGCATGGCGGTGTCGTTGGCGCCGGCGCCCACCGCGACGCTCAGACCCACCTGCGGCCGCCACAACGCGCCGGCCTGGTCGGCCAGGGTCTGGCTCGCGTCGTGCGCTGCGCGGGCAACGGCCATCTGCCCGTCGTGTGCGACGGCAGCGTGCCAGACGCTGAGCAGATCCTGAGCACCTGCCAGGCCGGGCAGCAGCAGCGCTGCCGGCAACAGGGCCCGGGCGATCTGGCGCAGGCGTTTCATGGCGTGGCCTTTTCTCCGCCAAGTTCCTCCCAGGCCGCGAGCGCCGACGCCGCGTACATCAGGCCCGGGCCGCCGCCCATGTAGACGCACATGCCCAGCACCTCCTGCACCTCGGCGCGCGAGGCGCCCAGCTTGACCAGCGCCTTGGCATGAAAGCCGATGCACGGGTCGCAGCGCGTGCCCACGGACAGTGCCAGCGCGATCAGCTCCTTGGTCTTGGCGTCGAGCACGCCATCCCTGCAGGCGGCGCGCGACATGTCACCAAAACCCTTCATGGTGTCGGGGATGTCCCTGCGCATCTTGGCCGTATTGGCCGAGATGGCGGCAATGAGTTCACCGTAGTTTCCAACCATTGTTCAAATCCTTTCAGGCCTTGGGGGAGGGGACGCTGCAGCTGTCGCCCTCGCGCACGCCCAGCTTGCGCAGGATGCGCTCGAGCAGGCACCAGTGGCTGAGGCCGCTTTGCAGCAGGTTGGCCCCGACAAAGACCGTGAACCACAACCAGTACGGGCTGTGAAAGAAGGGGCTGGCCGGCGCGCCCAGGGCCACGGAAATGAGGATGAAGACACCGGCGATGGTACGAACCAGGTTCCAGGAAGACATGTGGATTTCTCCTTTTCAAGTGCCCGCTTGTGCGGGCGGGGTGGATGCCGCCGCCGGAGCGGATTCATGCGCGCGGCGATAGGCAACGTAGTAAAGCAGCGGGATGACCACCAGCGTCAGCACGGTGGAGACCAGCACGCCGAAGATGAGTGAAATGGCCAAGCCGTTGAAAATGGGGTCGTCAAGGATGAAGAGCCCGCCGATCATGGCCGCCAGCGCGGTCAGCGCGATGGGCTGCGCGCGCGTGATCGCGCTCTGCACGATGGCGTCACGAAAATCGGCACCGGCCGCAAGCTGGATCTTGATGAAATCGACCAGCAGGATGGAGTTGCGCACGATGATTCCGGCCAGCGCGATCATGCCGATCATGCTGGTCGCGGTGAACTGCGCGCCCAGCAGCGCGTGCCCCGGCATGACGCCGATGATGGTCAGCGGAATGGGCGCCATGATGATCAGTGGCGTCAGGTACGAAGCAAAGTGCGCCACCACCAGCAGGTAGATGAGGATGAGGCCCACGGCGTAGGCCGCGCCCATGTCGCGGAAGGTCTCGTAGGTGATTTGCCACTCGCCGTTCCACTTGTACGCGTAGCCCGCGTAGGGGTCCGCAGGTTGGCTGATGAAGTGCTCGGCAACGCGGGCGCCATCGGGTGCCTGCAGGTGGGCCAGCTGGCTGCGCATCTGGAACATGCCGTACAGCGGGCTGTCGGCGCCACCGGCCATGTCGCCGGTGACGTACTGCACGGGCAGCAGGTCCTTGTGGTGGACGGGCTGCTCGCGTACCGTGTCGGAGACGCTGACCAGCTCGCTGAGCGGGACGGCGCGGCCGCTGCTGCTGCGCACGCGCAGTTGCAGCAGGTGGTCCAGGCTGCCGTGCAGCTCGGGCGCGAGCTGGATGATCGCGGGCACCGCGTAGCGGCTGCTGTCGTGCAGCCAGGTGGCCGCATCCCCGGACAGGCCCGCGCGCAGCGCGCCGGCCACGGCGGCCTGCGTCACGCCCAGGCGTGCGGCCTTGCCGCGATCGACCAGCAGCAGGGTGCGCGGTGCGTTGGCGATGGTCGAGTCGTCCACGTCGACGACGCCGGGCGTGGCTTCAAACACGCCGCGTATCTGCCGCGCGAGCTGCCGGCGCCCCTGGGCGTCGGGACCGTAGACCTCGGCCACGATGGGCGAGAGCACGGGCGGGCCGGGCGGCACCTCGACGACCTTGATGTTGGCGCCCAGGCCGACGCCAATCTCCTGCAATGCCGGCCGCACGCGCAGGGCGATGGCGTGGCTCTGGTGCTTGCGGTGCGCCTTGTCGACCAGGTTGACCTGGATGTCGCCCACGTCGCCGCCGGCGCGCAGGTCGTACTGGCGCACCAGGCCGTTGAAGTTGATGGGCGAGGCGGTGCCCGCGTACGCCTGGAAGTTCTCGACCTCGGGCACCGTGGCCAGGTGGTTGCCCAGCGCCTGCAGCACCGCTGCGGTCCGCTCCACCGGCGTGCCGGCGGGCATGTCGACCACCACCTGCAGCTCGCTCTTGTTGTCAAAGGGCAGCATCTTGAGCACGACGGCGCCAAGCACCGGCAGCAGCAGCGACACGACGATCAGCGCCGCCACCACCAGGCCCAGGAGCGCCCGGTTGCGCCGGCCGCGCCGCGCGTCGAGCAGCGGCCGGAAGATGCGCCGGAAAAACGGTGTCAGCCAGCGCGTGAGGTCGTGGCCGGCGGCCTTGCCGTTGTCCGGAGCGTCCACCGCCTTCAGCCACAGCCGCGCCAGCCAGGGCGTGACGGTGAACGCGATGGCCAGCGACAGCAGCATGCCCATGCTGGCATTGATCGGGATCGGGCTCATGTACGGGCCCATCAGGCCGGTGACGAAAGCCATGGGCAGCAGCGCGGCGATCACCGTGAACGTGGCCAGGATGGTCGGGCCACCCACTTCATCGACGGCGCCGGGAATGATCTGGCGCAGGGTCTGGCCGGGCTTCAGGTGCTGGTGGCGGTGGATGTTCTCGACCACGACGATGGCGTCATCGACCAGGATGCCGATGGAGAAGATGAGTGCAAACAGCGACACCCGGTTGAGCGTGAAGCCCCAGGCCCAGGAGGCAAACAGCGTGGCCGTGAGTGTCAGGATGACGGCGGTGCCCACGATGGCCGCCTCGCGCCGGCCCAGCGCGATGAACACCAGCGCCACCACCGACAGCGTGGCAAACAGGAGCTTCTTGATCAGCGTCATGGCCTTGTCGTTGGCCGTGACGCCGTAGTTGCGCGTGACGCTGGCGCGCACGTCATCGGGGATGACGCTGCCGTGCAACTGCTCGACCCGCTGCACCACCGCGCGCGCCACGTCTATCGCGTTCTCGCCCGGCTTCTTGGTCACCGACAGCGTCACGGCCGGGTATTCGTGCAGTTGGGCCGTGTCGCCGCTGCGATCAACCTCGCCGTGCCACACGTAACGCTGCGCCGGCGGTGCACCATCGCTCACCTCGGCCACGTCGCGCAGGTAGACCGGCTTGCCATCGCGCACGGCAAGCACCAGTTCCCGCACGTCCTGCGCGCTCTGCAGGAACGGGCCGGTCTGCACCGCCACGCTCTGGTTGCCGTGCAGCAGGTCGCCGACCGGCAGGCCCATGTTGGCGGCGGCCAGCGCACCGTGGATCTCGTGCAGGGTCAGGTCCACCGCGGCCAGCCGCTGCGGGTCCACGTCGACCATGACCGCGCGGCCGGGCCCGCCCAGCGTGCGCACCTCGCGTGTGCCGGGCACGCGCTTGATCTCCGCCTCGACGCTGTGCGCCACGCGCTCCAGGTCCCAGGCGCTGGTGTCGGCACGGGTGCCGTGCAGCGTCAGCGCGACGATGGGCACATCGTCCACGCCCTTGGGCTTGATGATGGGGTCGAGCACGCCCAGGCCCGGCGGCAGCCAGTCGGCATTCGCGCCCACCGTCTCGTACAGGCGCACGACGGCCGTCTGGCGCGGCACGCCCACGGCAAACTGCACGGTGACCACGGCCACGCCTGGGCGCGAGACGCTCATCACGTGCTCCACGTCCTGCATCTGCGACAGCACCTGCTCGGCCGGCGTGGCCAGCTTGCTCTCCACGTCAGCCACGGTGGCGCCGGGCCAGGCCACGATGACGTTGGCCATGGTCACGTCAATCTGCGGCTCTTCCTCGCGCGGCGTCACCAGCACGGCAAAGACCCCGAGCAGGAAGGCCACCAGCGCCAGCAGCGGCGTGATCTGCGCGGCCTGGAAATACGCCGCAATGCGCCCGGAAATACCGAGGTGGTCGGCCGCCGGTGCCTGATGCGGGCTCATTGCCTGCCTCTGCGGTCTCGGCTGTCCGACAGCACGCGGGCCGCAGCCTGCGGATCAGCAGCGATCTGCTCGCCCGCGTCCAGCCCCGACAGCACCTCGACCTGGTCGCCCAGCACCGGCCCCAGGCGCAGCTGGCGCAGCTGCGGGCGCCCGTCTGCGGCGGCAACGTAGACAGCCGTCACTTCGGCGCGTCGCACGATGCTTGCCGCGGGAACGAAAATGCGCTCCGGCGTGCCGGCTTCGGCGGCCGAAGCAGGCAGCAGCAGGCGCGCAAACTGGCCGGGGGTGGCCGCCGTATCGGCCGGGATCAGCGCACGGACTTCCTGCGTCAGCGTCATGGGGTCGACCGTCGGCAGGATGCGGATGCGCCCGGCCGCCACGGTGTCCACCGCCTGGGCAAGCCACAGCCGGGCGCCGTCCACGGCGCTGCGCGCCAGAAGACCCACCGGTACGTGCGCGCTGACGCGCAGCACCGCGGGATCATAGAGGACGAGCAGGGGCTGGCCGGGCTGCGCCACGTCGCCTTCCTCCACCGCAACCTGTGCAATGATGCCATCCCACGGGGCACGGATGACGTGCATCTTCTCCTGCGTCTGGGCCGCCCGGGTCTGCGCCTGCAGCGCCTCGACCTGCGCGCGCGCCGCCTTGTATTGGCCCTGCGCCTGCTCCAGCGCAGCCTGGCTGATGTATTTTTTCTCGGCCAGCTGGCGCTTGCGTGCCAGCTCGGTCGTGGCCACGTCGAGTGCCGCGCGCGCCGTCGCCACCTGGGCGCGACTGGCTGCGGTCTGCTGCTGGCTGCTGCTGGCGTTCAGTTGCAGCAGGATGTCGCCACGCTTCACGCGGTCGCCTGCGCGCACCGCAAGCGTCGCGATGCGTCCGGGGACTTCGGTGGCGACCTGCGCCTGGCGCTCGGCCTGGACCTGGCCATCCCAGGTGGTGCCCGGCGCTGCAGCGACGGCATGCACCGTCACCCACGCCAGTTCCGCTGCCATTGCAGGCAGCGCCAGCACGGCGAGCATGGCGGGCAAGAGCCATCTGCGCGCTGACCGGAGCAACCCGGGCTGCCGGGACGAGAAGCGTGACATCGTGTCTGTTTCCAATATCGGGATCAAGATGCCTATATTATTTGCGCAATCACGCAAAGATGCAAGAGCATGTTGGGAAAAAAAGACATTTGATGCGTTGGTGTGCGTGCTCGGGCACACCAGTCCGCGCCCCCGACTGGCAGACATCGCCAGCTTACCGGATGACGGATGACGGATGACGGATGACGGATGATCTCGCTGGCGCTTTGATGATTGCGGCTGCGCCGCCATGAATCACGTTGAGCGTTGAGCGTGGTGGGCACACGCTGGACGCTGAACGCTTGACGCCAAACCTTCATCAGCCGCCGCAGGCGGCTTTCATACAAGGCCCGCAGGGGCCGAGGTCATCGGTGATCCGGACAGGTTGAGCGTTGCGCGAACGCCAAACGCTGGACGCACTTCGCTCAACGTCTTTTCTGCGCACGGCGGCAGCCACGCAGCGGTCCGTCGCGGGTCAGGCGTCGTCCGTGTCCAGAACTTCCGGCGGGGCTGCGATCGGCGCCGCGTTGCGTATCCGCGTGGCCATCAGGCCCTTGGGGCCTTCACTGACGTCGTAGTCCACTTGCGCGCCTTCCTTGAGCGTCTTGAAGCCATCCATCTCGATGGCGGAGAAGTGCGCGAATACGTCCGGGCCGCCGCCCTCCGGTTCGATGAAGCCAAAGCCCCTCTGGTTGCTGAACCATTTCACACGTCCGCTCGGCATATCTGCTGTCTCCATTATCTGCTTGCCTGGCTGGATGCCTGCAGTTTGGGTCAACAGTGGGCAGGATGTCAAGGCTCGGCACAATTCATCGCGCCCTGAACGGCTTCGCATCGGCCGATAAAATAGGGGCAATGTTGGATGTTTTGCATGATGAGCGCAGCATCTTGGACGCCGCATGGGGCTTGTGCGCAAGCCCGTTGCTGCGGCGTGCTGCTGCTGATGTGATCGGGGTCGCGGCCAATGGCGGATCGGGCTGCCATGGCTGGGACACCCGGATGGATGGGGCGCGCACCGAGCCGCTGCTTGCGGCGCAGCTGCCCGCACCGCGCAAGCCGGAGCTGCTTCCCGATGGCGGCTCTGAAGCGGTGCTTGAACGCGTGCCGCAGAAGGTCGAGCCGCCGCCGCTGCACCAGGTCGTGCTCCTGAACGACGACTACACCCCGATGGAATTCGTGGTCATGGTGCTGCAGGAGTTCTTCAACAAGGACCGGGACACCGCCACGCAGATCATGCTCCAGGTGCACGTGCACGGCCGCGGTGTCTGCGGCATCTACACCGCGGACATTGCCGCCACCAAGGTGGACCAGGTGCTGAAGGCAGCCAGCCACGCCGGCCATCCGCTGCAGTGCATCAGCGAGCCCGTGGATTAGGAGCCTGTCGGACTTTGGTCCAATCTGCTGCGCCGGGTGGCCGGCGGCAAATCGGTCCGTTGGCAGCTGTCTGCGCGCCCGCCGGTTGAATATTTGTTGTATTACCTCACGTATTGGTGGTCGCAGCCCTCTACGCAAGCTGAATTTGTTGTAAGCTGGGGGCGCGAGCACCAAGGAACGACACACCATGATTGCCCAGGAACTTGAAGTCAGCCTTCACATGGCCTTTGTCGAGGCGCGGCAGCAGCGTCACGAGTTCATAACGGTCGAGCATCTGCTGCTGGCCTTGCTGGAAAACCCCAGCGCGGCCGAGGCGCTGCGTGCCTGCGCCACGAACATCGACGAGCTGCGGCAGGCGCTGACCACATTCGTACGCGACAACACGCCGCAGGTGGAGGGCGCGGACGAGGTCGACACGCAGCCGACGCTGGGCTTCCAGCGCGTGATCCAGCGTGCGATCATGCACGTGCAGTCCACCGGCAACGGCAAGAAGGAAGTCACCGGCGCCAACGTGCTGGTGGCCATCTTCGGCGAGAAGGATTCGCACGCGGTCTACTACCTGCACCAGCAGGGCGTGACAAGGCTGGACGTGGTCAATTTCATCGCGCACGGCATCCGCAAGGGTGAACAGGCCGAAGGCGCCGCCGACAGCGGTGCCGCAGCCAGCGCCGAGGACGCCGAGGCCAGCAGCGAGCGGCGCGAGAAGAAGTCACCGCTGCAGCAGTTCACGGTCAACCTCAACGAGCGCGCGACCGATGGCAAGATCGATCCGCTGATCGGTCGCGACTACGAGATCGAGCGCACCATACAGATCCTGTGCCGCCGGCGCAAGAACAACCCGCTGCTGGTCGGCGAGGCCGGCGTGGGCAAGACCGCCATTGCCGAGGGACTGGCCTGGCGCATCACCCAGGGCACGGTGCCCGAGGTGCTGGCCAACGCCTCGGTGTACGCGCTGGACATGGGCGCGCTGCTGGCCGGAACCAAGTACCGCGGTGACTTCGAGCAGCGCCTGAAGGGCGTGCTCAAGGAAATTACCGAGCAGGAGCACGCCATCCTGTTCATAGACGAGATTCACACGCTGATCGGCGCAGGCGCCGCATCGGGCGGCACGCTGGACGCGTCCAACCTGCTCAAGCCGGCGCTCTCCAGCGGCGAGCTCAAGTGCATAGGCGCGACCACGTTCACCGAGTTCCGCGGCATCTTTGAAAAGGACGCGGCGCTGTCGCGGCGCTTCCAGAAGATCGACGTGGTCGAGCCGTCGGTGGCCGAGACCATTGAAATCCTCAACGGGCTGAAGGCGTACTTCGAGGACCACCACAGCGTCAAGTACGCAGCCGAGGCCATAGAGGCCGCAGCCGAGCTGAGCAATCGCTACATCAGCGACCGGCGCCTGCCGGACAAGGCCATAGACGTCATTGACGAGGCCGGCGCTGCGCAGCGCATTGCCGAGCCCGAGAAGCGCAAGGAAGTGATTGCACTGCACGATATCGAAGAGATCGTGGCCAAGATCGCGCGCGTGCCGGCCGGCAGCGTCAGCAAGGATGACCGCAACAAGCTGCAGACGCTGGAGCGTGACCTGCGCAGCGTGGTCTTTGGCCAGGACGAGGCGCTGGAGCGGCTGGCAGCGGCCGTCAAGATGGCGCGCTCGGGGCTGGGCAAGGCCGACAAGCCCATAGGCGCGTTCCTCTTCTCCGGGCCCACCGGCGTCGGCAAGACCGAGGCCGCCAAGCAGCTGGCCTACATCATGGGCGTCGAGCTGGTGCGTTTTGACATGTCCGAATACATGGAGCGCCACGCCGTGAGCCGGCTCATTGGCGCGCCCCCGGGCTACGTCGGCTTTGACCAGGGTGGCCTGCTCACCGAGGAGATCACCAAGAAGCCGCACAGCGTGCTGCTGCTCGACGAAATCGAAAAGGCGCACCCGGACGTGTTCAACGTGCTGCTGCAGGTCATGGACCACGGCACGCTCACCGACAACAACGGGCGCAAGACCGATTTTCGCAACGTCATCATCGTCATGACGACCAACGCCGGCGCCGAGACCATGAACAGGGCCACCATGGGCTTCACCACGGCGCGCGAGGCGGGCGACGAGATGGCCGACATCAAGCGCATGTTCACGCCCGAGTTCCGCAACCGGCTGGACGCCATCGTCAGCTTCAAGGCGCTGGACGAGCTGGTGATCCTGCGCGTGGTCGACAAGTTCCTGCTGGAGCTGGAGCAGCAGCTGGTGGAGAAGGACGTGGAGGTCACGTTTACCGATGCGCTGCGCAAGTACCTGGCCAAGAAGGGCTTTGATCCGCTCATGGGCGCGCGCCCGATGCAGCGGCTGATCCAGGACACCATCCGCAAGGCGTTGGCCGACGAGCTGCTGTTTGGTCGCCTGACCGCAGGCGGGCGCCTGACCGTGGACCTGGACGCCGGGGGCGAAGAGGTCAAGCTGGACATCGCGCCTGCGGCGCCGAAGGCAGCTCCGAAAAAGCCGGAGGCGGCCGCGGCAGACTGAGAGCTTGAGAAAGAATCCCTCATGCCCGCTTTGACCGCCCAAACCCGCCCACTCCGCGTTGCAAATGCTCGCCATGGCACGGGCCATGCCTGCGCTTTGCGTCTTGATTGGCCGGTCTTGGGC
>JALOAS010000152.1 GCA_023228705.1 Ottowia sp.
GGTGGAGCGTATTGCGTTGAGCGTTGAGCGTGGTGCGGCAAACGCTGGACGGCTTGTTCGCTGGACGCTCGACGATCTATTCGCCGGACGCTCAACCTTCATGCGTGGGCCGAGACATCTGTCATCCGGTGAGCTGACCATGCTCGCCGACCAGGAAAACGCTTGCGGCTCAGGCCACGGCATGGCGGAATCGCCAACGCTCCTCCCAAGCAGCGGCACGCACTCACTTCATCGCCGCGGCTTGTGCGGATGGCAAGGTCAGCCCGCAACCGCTTCGACAAAGGAAAGCAGTGCACCGCCCGCGTCATCGGCAGCGACGATCAGGCGCGTTGCCGAATCATGCACGGGTTGGACCTGGCCGGCACGCAGCGCCGAGCGCACCTTTGGCAGCGCGCTGGTGTACAGCGTGAACGCGACCATGCCGTCCCGTGCAGGCAAATCGGCACTCTTTACTTGCAGCCGGCGCGCCGCAGCTTGGCGCTGCAGGAAAAAAATCTTCGATGGCCCTGCATCCAGGCAATAGCCCCCGTCGATTTTGTCCGCTTGCGCCGCTTGGTTGGCGTGCGCCAGGAGCTCGGCCATGCGTTGCAGCCCGGGCGCAGGCGCCACGTAAACGACCTCGGCCACGCCCAGCGCGCCATTGGCATGCTGCTGCCAGGCCGGACGCCAGACAAGGTCGGGGGTCTGGTGCTCGCAAAAAAAGACGCGACTGTTCGTGAACTGGTCCAGGGCAATTCGCACGACGCGAAACCGGGCGTCGTGCACGCTGCCGTCGTCCAGCTCGACGGGACGTGAAAACACGTCCGGCTTGCCATCGGCAAGCGGAACGCCCTGCGCCTGCAGCCGCTGCCAGAGTGCCGATGCGTCCCCGGTCTTGAAGACCAGCCCGCTGAGGCCGGGCGGATGATTCCAGCCGTCTCCGAAGCGCACTGCGTTCTCAGGCTGCACGCCCAGCAGTTCCAGGTAGTCGCTGCCAAAAATGGCCAGGTGATTGCTGGAGCCCAACGTGTGATGCCCGCGGGGCGTCAGCGTGAATCCGAGTCGACGGTAAGCGGCAACCAGCGCATCCAGCTCCTGCGCACCATAGATCACCACGTGGTCGACGCGCGATGGTGTTGTGTCACTCATGCTGTCCTGCCTTTCCTCTTGCCTGCTCAACGATGACTATGGCGGATTTCCCGCCGCGGCTCCGGATACATGGGCCACGGCGCACTCGCATGGCTGGAAAGCGGAGGATTGCCATCCCGCCTGCGCGCAGCAGGCCCCGGCCCGAAAGAATGCGAGCACCAGCCTCAGCCCATCATCGTCCTTCTTCTCAAGAAACGATGCTCACCCACACCACGCGCATGACGGATGACCTCGCTGGCGCTTTGACGAGGTTGAGCGTATTGCGTTGAGCGTTGAGCGTGGTGCGGCATACGCTGGACGGCTTGTTCGCTGGACGCTCGACGATTTATTCGCCGGACGGCCAATTCGCCGGGCGCCAAACCTTCATCATGAGCCGCCACTGGCGGCTTTCATCAATGGCCCGCAAGGGCCGAGGTCATCTGTCATCCGGTGAGCTGACGATGCTTGCCAATCAGGTCGTCCCTTCAACCCAGGTCGCGTCCGGGCAGCGGCCTTCCTCCCGGCCCCGGAACCCGCACTGGCGCCTGCGGCCTGCACGCGTCAAAGGCCCAGGTTTTGCGCCAGCGCGCGCTCGACCTCGGCCTCGGGCACGCCGCTGCGCGCGGCCATGTCCCTGACCTGTTCCTCGTCGATGGCGCCAACGCGGAAGTAGGTGCTGGCGGGATGGCTGAAGTAGAAAGCGCTGACGCTGGCACCCGGGGACATGGCGTAGCCATCGGTGCATTCCATGCCAATCTCCTCCGCGCGCAGCAACTCGAACAATGGCGCCTTGACGCGGTGGTCGGGGCAGGCGGGGTAGCCTGGCGCTGGGCGTATGCCCTGGTATTTCTCGGCAATCAGCGCTTCGTTGCTCAGGTCCTCGCCGGGCACGTAGCCCCACAGGTCGGTGCGCACGCGGTGGTGCAGCCACTCGGCGGTGGCCTCGGCCAGGCGGTCGGTCAGCGCCTCGAACATGATGGCGCTGTAGTCGTCGTGGGCGGCCATGAATTCAGCGATCTTTTCACGCGCACCGATACCGGCGGTGCAGGCAAAGGCGCCGATGTAGTCGGGCTGGCTGATGCTGCCGTCTGCCGCGCGCGGCGCGATGAAGTCGGCCAGGCAACGGCTGGGGCGCTGCGCGCCGGTCCTGGCGTCCCGCGGCCGCTCGGTCTGCTGGCGCAGGCCGTACCAGGTGAGGACGACGTCGTTGCGCTCTTCATCGGCGTACAGCTCGATGTCGTCGTCGCGCACGGTGTTGGCCGGCCAGAAGCCAACCGCCGCATTGGCGCTGACCCAGCGGCCGGCGATCATCTTGCCAAGCATGTCCTGCGCGTCGTTGTAGACCTTGGTCGCTTCCACGCCGACGACGTCGTCGTCCAGGATCTGCGGATAGTGCCCCGCCAGGTCCCAGGTCATGAAGTACGGTGTCCAGTCCAGAAAGCGCGTGATCTCGGCCAGGTCGATGTTCTTGAAGTGGCGCACGCCAAGGAACCTGGGCCGCGGCGGCGTGTAGCCCGCCCAGTCCACCGCGGTCTTGTTGGCACGCGCCCTGGCCAGCGGCCAGATGGGCGTGCGGCGCTTTTTGGCGTGCCGAGTGCGCACGCGCTCGTATTCGGCCTGAATGTCACCAAAAAACCGGGCCGCATTCTCGCCGATCAGGTTCTGCGCCACGCCGACGCTGCGCGAGGCATCGGCGACCCAGATCACCGGGCCGTCGTACTTGGGCGCGATCTTCACCGCCGTGTGCACGCGGCTGGTGGTGGCGCCGCCGACCAGCAGCGGGACGTTGCGGTCGCGGAACCAGGGATCCTTCTGCATCTCGCTGGCCACGTGCTGCATCTCTTCCAGGCTGGGCGTGATCAGGCCGCTGACGCCCACCATGTCGGCGTCTTCTTCTCGGGCCCTGGCCAGCAGCTCGTGCGCGGGCACCATGACGCCCATGTTGACGACGTCAAAGTTGTTGCACTGCAGGACCACCGAGACGATGTTCTTGCCGATGTCGTGCACGTCGCCCCTGACGGTGCAGACCACGAGCTTGCCCTTGGCCTGGATGTCGCTGCCTGCCGCCTTGAGCGCTTCCTTCTCGGCTTCCATGTACGGCAGCAGGTGCGCTACGGCCTGCTTCATGACGCGCGCGCTCTTGACCACCTGCGGCAGGAACATCTTGCCGGCACCAAAGAGGTCGCCCACGACGTCCATTCCGGCCATGAGCGGGCCTTCGATGACGTGCAGCGGCCGGCCACCTTCGGCCTTGATCTTCTGCCAGCACTCCTCGGTGTCTTCCACCACGAAGTCGTTGATGCCGTGCACCAGCGCGTGCGACAGACGCTCTTCCACGCTGCCGCCGCGCCACTCCAGCTTCTTGCTGTCGTCCCTGGCGGCGCCCTTGGCGTCCTGCGCGATCTCGAGCAGGCGCTCGGTCGCGTCGGGGCGGCGGTTCAGCACCACGTCCTCGACGCGCTCGCGCAGCTCGGGGTCCAGGTCGTCGTAGACGCCGATCTGGCCCGCGTTGACGATTCCCATGTCCAGCCCGGCCTGGATCGCGTGGTAGAGGAAGACGGTGTGGATGGCCTCGCGCACCGGCTCGTTGCCGCGAAAGCTGAAGCTCACGTTGCTGACGCCACCCGAGACCTTGGCGCCCGGCAGGTTGTTCTTGATCCAGCGCGTGGCCTCTATGAAGTCCACGCCGTAGTTGGCGTGCTCTTCTATGCCGGTGCCTATGGGGAAGACGTTGGGGTCGAAGATGATGTCCTCGGGCGGAAACCCGACCTCATCGACAAGGATGCGGTAGGCGCGCTCGCAAATCTGTATGCGCCGCTGCAGGTTGTCGCCCTGACCCTGCTCGTCAAAGGCCATGACCACCGCCGCCGCGCCGTAGCGCCTGACCAGCCTGGCCTGGTGCTTGAACGGCGCCACGCCGTCGGCCATGCTGATGGAGTTGACGATGCCCTTGCCCTGCAGGCAGCGCAGCCCGGCCTCTATCACCTCCCACTTGGAGCTGTCTATCATGACCGGCACGCGCGCAATGTCGGGCTCGCTGGCCATGAGCGTGAGAAAGCGCACCATGGCTTCCTTCGCGTCGAGCATGCCCTCGTCCATGTTGACGTCGATGACCTGCGCGCCGTTTTCCACCTGCTGACGTGCCACCGCCAGCGCCTCCTCGTACTGGCCGGCCATGATCATGCGCTTGAACGCGGCCGAGCCGGTGACGTTGGTGCGCTCGCCGATGTTGACGAACAGGGAGTCGTCGTCTATGAGCACCGGCTCGAGGCCGGACAGCCGCATGGGCGGCACGGAAATCACGGGAAGATCAGGAGCATTCATGATGATCGATGGCCCTACCTG
>JALOAS010000039.1 GCA_023228705.1 Ottowia sp.
CAGCAGGTCGGTGCCGTCTGCGGCACGCGCGCCGGCACCTGGCGGGTCGCCCGCGCCCGGCAGCTCGCCTGGCGCATGGCGACGCTGCAGCTTCAGGCGGGCGCCGTGTATGGAGTAGCCCTGCTCGTACAGCAGCTCGCGGATGCGCCGGATCATGAGCACCTCGTGGTGCTGATAGTAGCGCCGGTTGCCGCGCCGCTTCACGGGCCGCAGCTGCGTGAACTCGCGCTCCCAGTAACGCAGCACGTGCGGCTTGACGTCGCACAGCTTGCCGACCTCACCAATGGTGAAGTAGCGTTTTGCCGGTATCTTGGGAAGGCCCTCGGCCATGGTCAACAAAAAGCCCTGTCGTCACACGGAGCGCGGCGCGGGCGGTTGACGGACCGGGCGGCCACGCTACAGGCCCAGATATACCACATCAGGCCGGTGGCGGCGATGGCGCCTGGATCTTGTCCTTGAGGATCTGGCTGGCGCGGAACGTGACGACGCGCCGCGCCGGGATCATGACCTCTTCGCCCGTGCGCGGGTTGCGCCCCGGGCGCGCGGTCTTGTGCTTGACCTCAAAATTGCCGAATCCGGGCAGCTTGACGTCGTCGCCGCTTGCCAGTGCCCTGCTGATGGTGCCAAAAAAGGCATCGACCACGTCGGCGGACTCGCGCTTGTTCAGGCCGATCTGCTCGAACAGGGTCTCGATCAGGTCGGCCTTGGTCAGCGTGACCGGAGACATGTCGCCAATCACGAGGGCAACGGGTCTTTTCTTCTTTCTTGCCATGGATCTTTCCTCCGCCCTTCAGCCCCGCAAGCGGGCGCCGCAATCGGCCTGCAAGCGCGCCAGCACGGCCTGCACGGCCGCCTCGATGCGCGCGTCGGTCAGCGCTTCCTTGTCATCATGCGCCAGCTGCAGGCGCAGCGCCATGCTTTTCTCGCCCGGGGCCACGTCGCCCGAGCGGCCGCTGCCATCCGGGCGGTAGATGTCAAAGACCATGATATCGGAGAGCAGCGACTGCGTGTCCCTGGCGCTGCGCGCGGCGTGCAGCAACTGGTCGTGCGTGACCGCATCGCGCACCACGACGGCCAGGTCGCGCTCCACGGGCAGCTGGCGCGGGATGGCCGCCAGCACCGGCAGCGGGTGCGCCAGCACGGCGGCCAGCTCCAGCTCGAACAGGACCGGCGCACGCGGCAGCTCCCACTGCTGGCGCCAGCGCGGGTGCAGTTCACCGAGGAACCCGACCGGCTGCCCGTCCACGCTGACGCGGGCACAGCGGCCGGGATGGAACGCTGGATGCGTGGCCCTGTCAAAGGCAACGGTGCGTGCACTGAGCAGCGCCTCGACGTCGCCCTTGACGTCATAGAAATCAGCCGCGCCGCGCCGTCCTTCCCAGGACGGGCGGTGGCTGGCGCCGTAAATGGCGCCGGCCACGTGCAGCGGCTGGCGCACGCCGCGCACGCTGGTGTCGCTGGTTGGCACGGCCGCATCACGACGGAACACGCGCCCCACCTCGAACACGCGCAGCTGCGCAATGCGGTGGTCCACGTTGCGCCGGATCACCTGCAACAGCGAGCCCAGCAGGCTGGAGCGCATGACGTTCATCTGGCTGGCAATGGGGTTGACCAGGCGGATGGGGTCTTCGTTGCCGGCCAGGTCGCGCTCCCACGCCGCGTCGACAAAGCTGAAGTTGATCGTCTCGAAATAGCCCAGCCGGGCCAGCGCATGCCGCACGTCAAAGGGATCGCGCCGTGCCTCGGAGCGCACGCGCGGCGTGACCGGCTGCACGGGCGCAGTCTCGGGCAGCTTGTCGTAGCCGATGATGCGCGCCACTTCCTCGATGAGGTCGGCTTCCATCGTCAGGTCAAACCGGTGCAGCGGCGGCTGCACGGTGAAGACCGCTTCCTGCTGCGTGTACGCAAAGCCGAGCCGCTCGAACACCTGCGCGCACTGCGCGGCCGTGACCGGCATGCCGATGATCTTGCTCGCGCGTGCCACCCGCAGTTGCACGGGCGCGCGCTGCGGCATGTTGGGCTGCTGGTCGTCCACCGGGCCGCAGCGGGTTGCATCGGTGCCGCAAATGTCCAGCACCAGCTGCGTGATGCGCTCGATGTGCCGGGCGGTGCCAGCGGGGTCCACGCCGCGCTCGAAGCGGTGCGCGGCCTCGGTGGCAAAGTTGTACCGGCGCGAGCGGCCGCGGATCGCGTCGGGCCACCAGAACGCCGCTTCGATGTAGATGTCGCGGGTGTCGTCGGACACGGCGGTGGCGTCGCCGCCCATGATGCCGGCCAGCGACTCCAGCTCGCGCTCGTCGGCAATGACGCCCACGGTTTCATCAACATCAACCGTGTTGCCGTTGAGCAGCTTGAGCTGCTCGCCGGCCCGGCCCCAGCGCACGGTCAGGCCGCCATCGAGCCTGGCCAGGTCGAAGATGTGCGTCGGCTGGCCCAGCTCGAACAGCACGTAGTTGGAGATGTCCACCAGCGCAGAGACGCTGCGCTGGCCGCAGCGGGCCAGGCGCTGCACCATCCAGTCCGGCGTTTTGGCCGCGGTATTGACGCCGCGCACGATGCGGCCGGAGAAGCGGCCGCACAGGTCTGGCGCTTCCACGCGGACGGGCAGCGTGTCGGCTATGCCAACCGGTACGGCAGGCGGCTGCGGCGCATTGAGCGGCGCACCGGTCAGCGCCGCGAGCTCGCGCGCCAGCCCGTACACGCTCAGCGCATGCCCCAGGTCGGGCGTGAGCTTGACGACAAAGACCGGCTCGTCCAGCTCCAGCGCCTGGCGCAGGTCGGTGCCCACGGCAAGATCGGCGTCCAGCTCGAGCAGGCCGGAATGGTCGTCGCCCAGCCCCAGCTCGCGGCCCGAGCACAGCATGCCCTGGCTCGTGACGCCGCGCAGCTTGCTGACCTTGATTGCAAACGGCTGGTCTGCCCCTTGCGGCGGCGGCAACTCGGCGCCGACCAGTGCGCAGGGCACGAGCATGCCGGCGCGTGCGTTGGGCGCGCCACAGACGATCTGCAGCGGATCGGCAGCGCCCGCATCGACGGCGCAGACGCGCAAGCGGTCGGCATCGGGATGCGGTTTGGCGCCCAGGATCCTGGCGACGACCACGCCGGTGAACGGCGCAGCCGCCGGGCGCAGCTCCTCCACCTCGAAGCCGCCCATGGTGAGCGTCTCGGCCAGCTGCTCGCTGTCCAGCGGCGGATTGCAGAACGCGCGCAGCCATGATTCCGGAAACTGCATGGCGCCTCCTCAGGCAAACTGTTTCAAAAAACGGATGTCGCCGTCGAAGAACAGGCGCAGGTCCGATACGCCGTAGCGCAGCATGGCCAGCCGGTCCATGCCCGAGCCAAAGGCAAAGCCGATGAAGCGCTCCGGATCCAGCCCCATGTTCCGCACCACCTGCGGGTGCACCTGGCCGGCACCGGAAACTTCCAGCCACCGGCCCGCCAGCGGACCGGATGGAAACCGGATGTCGATCTCGGCACTGGGCTCGGTAAAGGGAAAGTAGCTGGGCCGAAAGCGCAGGATGAGTTCCTCGTTCTCGAAGAACGCGCGGCAGAAGTTCAGGTACGTTGCCTTGAGGTCGGCAAAGCTGACGTCTGCGCCCAGCCACAGGCCCTCGACCTGGTGGAACATGGGCGAGTGCGTGGCATCGTTGTCAACGCGGTACGTGCGTCCCGGCGCGATCACGCGAATCTCCGGGATCTCGCCACGGGCCAGCGCTGCCGCGTGGCGCTTGGCGTGCGCGGTCGCGTAGCGGATCTGCATGGGACTGGTGTGCGTGCGCAGGCAGTACGGATGGCCCGCCTCGTCCTGCATGTCCACGTAGAAGGTGTCCTGCATGGAACGCGCCGGGTGGTCGGGCGGGTTGCCCAGCGCGGTGAAGTTGAACCAGTCGTTCTCGACTTCCGGGCCATCGGCCACGTCAAAGCCCATGCTGCGAAAGACCTGCTCCACGCGCTCCCAGGCGCGCGCCACCGGGTGCAGCCCGCCGCTGCCCCGGCGCCGGCCCGGCAGGGTGACGTCCAGCGCCTCGGCCTGCAGCTGGCGCTCCAGCTCGGCATCGGCCAGCGCCCGGCGCCGTGCATCCAGCGCGCGTTCTATGGCCTGCTTGGCCTGGTTGATGGCGGCGCCGCGTGTTTTCTTCTGCTCTATGTCCAGCGCGCGCAGCCCCTTCATGAGCTCGGTGATGCGGCCTGTCTTGCCCAGGTACCCGGCCTTGGCGTTTTCCAGCGCGGCCGGCGTCTCGGCCTGGGCAAAAAGTGCCGTCGCAGCGCGCACCATATCCGACAAATCGTTGGTTGTGGTCATCGATCTAGACAAAAAAGGGACTGAAGCCCGGCGAGACCTCAATCCCCTGATTCTGGACGCCACAGGCAGGCTGCGGCCCTGGTCAGCGCATCGCGCGGGAACGAACGGGAGGCTTCAGGGCGTGAGCATCAATGGATCGCAGCCGGAAGGATCGCCAAAACGGGCATGAGCGATCGTTTGGGTTCTCAGGCGAGCTGTGCCCTGGCCTGCTCGACGATCGCGCCAAATGCCTGCTTGTCGTGCACGGCCAGATCGGCCAGCACCTTGCGGTCCAGCTCTGTGCCCGCCTTGTTCAGTCCGGCAATGAACTGGCTGTACGTGAGGCCCTGCTCCCGTGCGGCCGCGTTGATGCGAACGATCCAGAGCCTGCGGAAATCGCGTTTCCTGGTGCGGCGGTCGCGATAAGCGTACTGCGCCGCCTTCATCACCGCCTGCTTGGCGGCACGGATTGTATTCTTGCGGCGCCCGCGGTAACCCTTGGCCTGGGCCAGGATCTTCTTGTGGCGCGCGCGCGCGGTGGGACCACCTTTTGCACGAGGCATGTTCTTGCTCCTGTTTCGTCAGCAGATCAAAGGCCGGAGTACGGCATCATGCGGGCCACCTGCGCCATGTCGCGCTCGTGGATGGCCGTCGTGCCGCGCAGCTGGCGCTTGTTCTTGGTGGTCTTCTTGGTCAGGATGTGGCGCTTGAACGCCTGCGCACGCTTGACCGTCCCGCCCGGACGGACGCGAAAGCGCTTCTTGGCGCTGCTCTTGGTCTTCATCTTTGGCATTTCTGCTCCATTTTCAATTGTGCTCGCGAGGCGTCCGCAGCCAACTGCCTGCGTCCTTGAATGGGCCCCGAGCCACTTTTCTTCCATTGCCCTGCCGCTCGCAGCTGCGCCCGGCGGCATCTGGCAAAGCCCTTGATTATAGGCGATGTGGTGTCGCATGCCACAGACGCGGGCGGCAAAAGCTGGCGCCGGCAGCCTGACGCGCTCACGCGTCCGCCATGGGCAGAGCAAGCCCCGCGACCGGCCGGCGCCGCCGGACCGCCGCAGTGTCCGGGGCAGCGTCAGCTGTCGGCTGCCGGCGTCTCGGCCTTCTTGCCGCCGCTGCTCTTCTTGCGCGCCGGCGCGATCACCATGACCAGCTGGCGTCCCTCGAACTTGGGGCTCTGCTCGATGACGATCTCATCGGCCAGGTCCTCGCGCACGCGGTCCAGCAGGTCCATCCCCAGTTCCTTGTGCGTGATTTCACGCCCGCGGAACCTGAGCGTGACCTTGACCTTGTTGCCATCATCAAGGAAGCGCCGGATGTTGCGCATCTTGATGTTGTAGTCACCCACGTCGGTGGCGGGCCGGAACTTGACTTCCTTGATCTCTATGACCGTCTGCTTGGCCTTGGCCTCGGCTGCCCGCTTCTGCTGCTGGTACTTGAACTTGCCGTAGTCCATGAGCCGGCACACGGGCGGCTTGGCTTCTGCGGAAATTTCAACCAGGTCCACGTTCATGTCGCCTGCCATGCGCAATGCATCTTCCACAGGCACGATGCCCAGCTGCTTGCTGTCCGGGCCGATCAAACGAATTTCCGGAGCCGTAATTTCCCGATTCAAACGGTGCGCGCGCGGCTCCCTGCGGCGGTCATGAAATCTTCTACGGATAGTGAATTACCCTCTGGTGAAGTGACAAAAAGCGGTCCGGCTGGCGCCGATCCGCAAGCAAAATCAGGACTTGGACGCAACCACCTGCTGCAGGTGCTCGAGGAACGCCTGAACCGGCATGGCGCCCATGTCCCTGTTCCCACGGGCCCGCACGGTAACGGTCCCGGCCTGTTTTTCCTGGTCACCAACGACCAGGATGTAGGGAAACTTTTGCATCGAATGCTCACGAATTTTATAAGTTATTTTCTCATTGCGCAGGTCCGTGTCCACACGGTACCCTGCATCGTGCAGCGTTTTCACAACAGTTTGCGCGTATTCGGCCTGGTTGTCGGTGATATTGAGCACCATGGCCTGCACTGGCGCCAGCCACGCGGGCAGCGCGCCCGCGTACTGCTCGATGAGAATGCCGATGAAGCGCTCCATCGACCCCACGATGGCCCGGTGCAGCATGACCGGCGTGTGCCGCTGCGAGTCCTCACCCACGTATTCCGCGCCCAGGCGGCCGGGCATGGAAAAGTCCACCTGCATGGTGCCCAGCTGCCAGTCGCGGCCTATAGCGTCCTTGAGGTGGTATTCGATCTTGGGGCCGTAGAACGCGCCCTCGCCCGGCAGTTCCTGCCACGTGGCGCCGGCTTGATGCAAGGCCCCGCGCAGCGCGTCCTCGGCCTTGTCCCAGATGGCATCGCTGCCCATGCGCTGCTCAGCGTCGGGCCGCAGCGCCAGCCGGACCTCGACCTGGTCAAAGCCAAAATCAGCATAGACCTTGAGCGCCTGCCGGTGAAAGGCCACGACCTCGGGTTCGATCTGGTCTTCGGTGCAAAAAATGTGGCCATCGTCCTGCGTGAAGCTGCGCACGCGCATGAGACCGTGCAATGCACCGGAGGGTTCGTTGCGCGTGCAGCCGCCAAATTCGGCAATGCGCACCGGCAGGTCGCGGTAGCTGTGCAGCCGCGACTTGAAGATCTGCACGTGGCCCGGACAGTTCATGGGCTTGACCGCGTACGTGCGCTTTTCCGACTCGGTGAAGAACATGTTTTCCTGGTAGTTGTCCCAGTGGCCGGATTTCTTCCACAGCGACACGTCCAGGATGGCCGGGCAATGTACTTCGTCGTAGCCGGTCTGGCGGTAGACCTCGCGCATGTACTGCTCCACCTGCTGGTAGATGGCCCAGCCGCGCGGGTGCCAGAACGCCATGCCGGGGGCTTCTTCCTGCATGTGAAACAGGTTCAGCTGCTTGCCCAGCTTGCGGTGATCGCGCTTTTCCGCCTCGGAAAGCATGTGCAGGTATTGCTTGAGCTCGGCCTTGGTGGCCCAGGCGGTGCCATAGATGCGCTGCAGCATCTCGTTGCGGTGGTCGCCGCGCCAGTAGGCGCCGGCCACCTTCATGAGCTTGAAGTGCTTGAGCCGGCCGGTGGACGGCACGTGCGGGCCCCGGCACAGGTCTTCGAACCTGCCCTCGCGGTACAGCGAGACGTCTTCGCCCGCCGGAATGCTCGCGATGATCTCGGCCTTGTAGTGCTCGCCCATGTCGCGGAAATGCGCCACGGCCTCGTCGCGCGGCAGCACGCGGCGCTCCACCGGCTCGTCCAGCGCGGCCAGCTCGTGCATCTTCTGCTCTATGGCCTCCAGGTCTTCGGGCGTGAACGGCCGCTCGTAGCTGAAGTCGTAGTAAAAGCCGTCGTCTATGACCGGCCCTATGGTCACCTGCGCGCTGGGAAACAGCTCCTTGACGGCGTAGGCCAGCAGGTGCGCGGTGGAGTGTCGGATCATCTCCAAGCCCTGCGGGTCCTTGTCGGTGATGATGGCCACCGACGCGTCCTCGCTGATCCTGAAGCTGGTATCGACCAGCTTGCCATCAACTTGGGCTCCGATCGCGGCCTTGGCCAGCCCCGGGCCTATGTCCGCAGCCACCTCGGCCGCGGTCACGGGCCCGTCAAAATCACGCGTGCTGCCATCGGGCAGCGTTACTTGCACCATATCAACCATTCTCTTGTCCGCCAACCTGCGGGCGGCGCATCAAAAAAGCGCGTTCCTGGCGCGCTTTTCCAGTCGGCACTCGGGCCCATGGGCAGCCAGCACGGATCCGCCCCGGCTGGGCCGGCGCCCCTGCTGGCAAATCGTCACGGCGCGTCGCGGCAGCGCGGCGATGCGCCTTGCGCCGCAAACGCAACATGGTCACGGCGCACAAGCCAATTTTAGCGTCTTGCCCGCGCCGCCGGCGTATGCTGCCACAGCACTCCGGCTCACCAGCCCAGGTCAACCTGCGCTTCCAGCAGTGCAGCGGCTTCTTCATGCCCGGCGTTGCGCGCAAAATCCAGCGCGGCCAGCCCCCGCTGGTTCTTGGCCTGCGGGTCTGCGTGGTACTGCAGCAGCAGCCGGACCGCCTGCGGCGTGCCATAGCCAGCCGCCATCATGAGCGGCGTCGTGCCGTTGGGCGAGAGTGCGTTGATGTTGGCGCCCTGCAGGATGAGATACCGCATCATCTCCACATGGCTCCGCGTGGCCGCGTAATGCAGCGGGGTCCAGCCGTCCTTGTTGACCGCAGCGCCGCGCGCCACGAGCTGGCGCGCCAGCTCCAGGTGATTGCGAAACGCCGCCATCATCAGCGGACTCTCGTCGCTGCCGTTGAGCTGGTTGACGTCAACGCGGGTGCTTTGCAGCAGCGCCTGCGCCGCAGCCAGCACCTCCTCGCGCAGCGCAACGTAAAGCGCGGCGTCGCCGCGCTCATCCCGGCTGTTGGGGTCAACGCCTGCGGCCAGCAGGCGCCGGACCGCAGCCGCGTCGTTGCTGGCGATGGCGCGAAACAACGCGTCATTCCGGCTTGCCGCCCAGCCTGACCCGACGGTGCCGGCCGAGACGATGGCGGCCACCATGCAGCGCAGGAAGACGGCGCGCCTCATGTCGCAGACGCCAGGAACAGGTGGTCAAAATTGGCGCTGGTCTGCTCGGCAATGGTCTCGGTGCTGACCCCGCGCAACTTGGCGACGCAGGCCGCGACCCAGGGTACGTAGGCCGGCGTGTTGGTCTTGCCCCGGTACGGCACCGGCGCCAGGTACGGTGAATCGGTCTCTATGAGCAGGCGGTCGGCCGGCACGAACGGGACCACGCTGCGCAGCTCGGCTGCGTTCTTGAACGTGATGATGCCGGACATGGAGATGTAAAAGCCCCGGTCCAGCGCCGCCCGGGCCACGTCCAGCGTCTCGGTGAAGCAGTGGAACACGCCGCCGGCACTGCCAGCGCTCCCGTCTTCGCCCTCTTCGTCCAGGATGCGCAGCGTGTCGGCGGCAGCAGCGCGCGTGTGGATGACCAGCGGCTTGCCCACGCGCCGGGCCGCGCGGATGTGCGTGCGAAACCGGTCGCGCTGCCACTGCAGATCGGCCACGCTGGCGCCGCCCTTGCGCGACTCCATCTGATAGTAGTCCAGCCCCGTCTCGCCCACGGCCACGACCTTGGGCTGGCTTGCCGCGCGCACCAGGTCCTGCTCGGCGGGTTCCTGCGCGCAGGCTTCTTCCGGATGCACGCCAGCGGTTGCCCAGATGCCGTCCTGGCGCGCCGCCAGCTGCTGCGCCAGGACGCACTCGGGCAGGCTGGTGCTGATGCACAGCGCGCGGGTGACCCGCGCCTGCTGCATCGCGGCCCAGATGGCGTCAAACTGGCCGCGCAGCGGCGTGGCGACCAGGTGGCAATGTGAATCGGTGTACATCAACAGGCAGCGCGGTCCGGCGCCTGGCACATCAAACGGTTTGCGTCAGCCGGTTGGCCGGAGTGAAGCCAGCCAGCATCTTCTCGATCTGGTCCCGCAGCTGCGCGCAGCGAGGCTCGTCCGGGAACTGCACGCCCACGCCCTGCTGCCGGCCGTTTTCCGCGCGCGCCGGCGTGATCCACGCCACCTTGCCGGCAATGGGATGACGTTGCTGGCTCTCGGGCAACGTGAACATCACGTAGACGCTGTCGCCCAACTGGTATGAGCGCGTGGTCGGAACAAAGACGCCGCCGCCACTGAGCAACGGCATGAACGCTGCGTGCAGCGCTTCCAGGTCGGGGATGTCGAGCTGGATCAGGTGCGGCCGGGGCCGGTCGTCGTGAGCGTCGGAGGTCATGAGCAAATCCTACAGGATCAGGTGCGGCCCGATGTCGTGAACGCAAGCGGTGGCCACGTGGCCGTGCGTCCAGACCGCTGCAGCGTGGCCTGACATCCAGACGAAGGACCGGTGCACGCTGACAGGACCAGGCGCTCCCATTCCGTGGCCTGTCATGGCGCCGTCATGAAAAGGCACGCCAGCATCACGGCGTTGCCGCCGCCTGTCCCCACACGGGCCGATGGCTCTAGTTTAGTGCCTCTTGCGCCGAATGAACAAGCACTTCCAGCGCCAGCGCGCGATTCAGCGGGTGGTCCGCGTGGCGCGCGGCCTGGCCCAGCTCGCGCCACCAGGCCATGAGCGCAGGCATGGGCGCATGCCGCTGCGGCAGCCAGGCGGGATCCAGGAACCGGGGTGGCGCACCAACGCTGAGCGCAGCCATGTCATGGCAGATCTTTTGCAGGGCGTCAACTGCTTCGGCCAGCGACAGGTCGGCCAGCGCCGACGGATCGGCGCGCAGCAGCGCCTGCGTCAGCTCGCGCCAGAAACCTTCGTCGCGCCCCTGCTGCGCCGCCTGCAGCGCGGCCTGCGGCCGGCCTCCCGCGGCACGCAGCAGGGCGCTCGCCTGCGCTGGCGCCAGGCCCTGCTGCTGCAACCAGGTCACGGTTTCATTGCTTTCGGGCCAGTGCATGGTATGCGCGAGGCAGCGGCTGCGGATGGTGGGCAGCAGCAGGTGCGCCGCGTCGGTGGCCAGCACGAAGCGCGTGTCTCCGGCCGGCTCCTCCAGCGTCTTGAGCAACGCCGCGGCGCTGACCCGGTTCATCCGGTCGGCCGGATAGACCAGCACCGCCTTGCCGCGTCCGCGCGCGCTGGTGCGCTGGGAAAAATCGACCACGCTGCGGATGGCCTGGACCCGGATGTCCTGGCTGGGCTTGCGCTTCTTGCCGTCGATGTCGCTGCGCGCCTGCGGGGGCAGCGGCCAGTCCTGCGCCAGCATCAGCGCCTCGGGCATGAGCACCATCAGGTCCGGATGTGTCCGCACCGCCACGCCGTGGCAGCTGGCACAGCGGCCGCAAGCGCCCTCTGGCGTGGGCGCGTCGCAGAGCCAGGCTTGCGCCAGCGCCTGCGCCAGCTCCAGCTGCATCAGACCCGAGGGACCCTGCAACAGCCAGGCGTGGCCGCGGTGCGCAAGCAGGATCCGCAGCTGCCGGGCCACCCATGGCGCCATCTGCCGGGCCGTTGCGCTCATGGCCAGCCCCGCGCGCGCACGCTGGCTTGCACCGCCTGCCAGACCTGCGCCACCGTTCCCGTGGCGTCGATGCGGACGAAGCGCTGCGGGTGCTCGCGTGCGCGTCGTGCATAGCCGGCGCGCACGGCTTCGAAGAACGCGGCGGGCTGGCGTTCGAACTTGTCGGGCAGCCGGCTGCCCTGCAGGCGCTGCGCAGCCTGTGCCGGCGGCAGGTCGAACCACAGCGTCAGGTCCGGCTGCAGCAGCGCGTCACCGGCCGTCGGGCCAGCCGGGCCTGCGCCGCCCTGCACCAGCCGTTCAAGCAGCTCAAGCCGTTCCCAGTCAAAGCCGCGCGCGCTGCCCTGGTACGCAAACGTGGCGTCGGCAAAGCGGTCGCAAAGCACGACCCGCCCTGCCTTGAGCGCCGGTACGATGAGCGCGTCCAGGTGGTCCCTGCGCGCGGCAAACATCAGCAGCGCCTCGGTCAGCGGCCCCATCTCCTGCCCCAGCAGCAGGGCGCGCAACTGCTCGGCCAACGGGGTCCCTCCCGGCTCGCGCGTCTGCACCACGTCCCGGCCGGCTTCGGCAAAGACGCGCGCCAGTGCCGCAATGTGCGTCGACTTGCCGGCACCGTCTATGCCCTCGAAGCTGATGAACACGCCGCGCCCGGACATCAGCGTTCACCTCCGGCACACGCACCATGCAGGGCTCCTGGCTGCGCTGACGACATCACTGCGCGCCCTTGCCGCGCTGGTACTTGTTCACGGCCCGGTTGTGCTCGTTCAGCGTGGTGCTGAAATGGCTGCTGCCGTCACCCCGCGACACGAAATACAGCGACCGGGTTTGCGCAGGCTGGACCACCGCGACCAGCGCGGCCTGCCCCGGCAGCGCAATGGGCGTGGGCGGCAAACCCTTGCGCGTGTACGTGTTGTACGGCGTATCGGCCCGCAGCTGGCTGCGCGTGAGGCGGCCGTCAAACGACTTGCCAACGCCGTAGATCACGGTGGGGTCCGTTTGCAGCGGCATGTCCCTGCGCAGCCGGTTGACAAAAACCCCGGCAATCTCGGCGCGGTCGGCAGCCAGGCCGGTCTCCTTCTCTACGATGCTGGCCAGGATCAGGGCCTCTTCCGGCGAATGCAGCGGCAGGTCAGGCTGGCGTTGCTGCCAGGCCGCGGACAGCTTCTGCGACATCGCGTTCATGGCCTGGCGCAGCACGTCCAGGTCACTGGTGTCGCTGGTGTAGTGGTAGGTGTCGGGAAAGAACCGGCCTTCTGGATTGACGCCGGCCTGCCCCAGCGCGGACATGATCTCGGCATTGCTCAAGTCGGCCGTGCGCTGCACGAGCCGGTCGGCGCGAGCCAGCGCGCTGCGCACCTGCTCGAAGGTCCAGCCCTCGACCAGCGTGACGGTGCGCACGATGTGCTCGCCCCGGACCAGCTTGCGCAGCAACCCGGCCGGCGTCGTGCCCTGCGAGACTTCGTATTCGCCGGACTTGATCGTCTGTTTGCGCCCGGCCCAGCGAAAGTACAGGTGCAGCCATTCGGCCGGGACCTTGACGCCGGCGGCCTCGATGCGCTTGGCAGCGCCCCGCACGGACGTGCCGCGCGGCAGGTCGAATTCAACGCGCTGCCCCTGAAGCGCCAGCGGCTGCTGCGACCACCACGCCGCAGCGCCGGCCAGGGCCGCGCCCAGCACCAGCAGCAACAACAGGAAAAGCAGCAAGCGTCGCACAGGCGCTAGTTTAGTGTCTCAATCCGATGCGCCGCGCTGGCCGCGCGCCGAACGGCGCCGGCCTGGCGCAGCGTCTATTTGCCGATCAGCTCGTTGAGCCGGCGCGCCTTGAAGGTCTCGTCCTTGTCGGCGTCGTCCGGAACGCAATCGGGGTCTACCCGGCACGCCAGCTGCTCGACCGCCTCCCACAGCAGCGTGATCTGGTGCTCGTTGCCCGCGGTGCCATCGATGAGCCCGCGCAGCGCCTGGCTGACCGGGTCGTCGCTGTTGCTGACACCGTACGCGGAAAAGCCCATCTTGCTCGCGGCGTCTTCGCGCCGCTTGTCGTCGTCGGCCTGGATGACGCGCGCCGGGTTGCCCACCGCGGTGGCTCCCGGTGGCACCGCCTTGGTCACGACGGCGCCCGAGCCTATGCGCGCACCATCGCCCACCGAAAAGCTGCCCAGCACCTGGCTGTTGGCGCCAACGATGACCCCCTTGCCCAGCGTCGGGTGGCGCTTGCCGCCCGGCGTCAGCGCGACCCCGCCCAGCGTCACGCCCTGATAGATGGTGCAGTCGTCACCCACTTCGGCCGTCTCGCCTATGACCACGCCCATGCCGTGATCGATGAACACGCGCTGGCCTATGGTGGCGCCCGGGTGGATCTCGATGCCGGTCAGGAACCGGCCCCAATGCGAGATCCAGCGCGCCAGCCAGTACCAGCGCGCCTGCCACAACCAGTGGGCCAGGCGGTGCAGCACCAGCGCGTGGAAGCCGGGATACGAAAAGACCACGTCCCAGACGCTGCGTGCGGCGGGGTCGCGATCCAGGACGGCCTGGGTGTAGGAGCGGATTCGGGCAAACACGCCCGCAAGTTTAATTCAGATGCCGCGTTGCCGCCGGCAGGCAAAGACTCCGGGGCACGCCGCTGCACACGTGATGCGCGCAGGCGCCAGTGCACAATCCCGGATAGCACCGGCGCCAGCATCCACTGCCCGCGACCTGATGGCCCGCACCCGGCGCACCACCATGACCCGCACGCCCACGCCCGAATTCAGCCTCCGCAAGATCGCCCTGCCCGCATTTGGCCCCTCGCTGATGCTGGGCGTGGCCGAGGGCGCGGTGTACCCCGTGCTGGCGCTGAGCGCGCTGCAGCTGGGGGCCAGCGCGGCAGTGGCCGGGCTGGTGGTGGCACTGGTGAGCGTGGGCCAGACCGTGGCCAACCTCCCGGCCGCAGCCATCGCCAGCCGCTGGGGCGAGCGGCGGGCCATGGTCGGCGCGGCGCTGTGCGGCATGGTTGCGCTGCTGCTGTGCCTGGCCGCGCCCAATGTGGGCGTTTTTGCCGCCGCCGTGTTCGTCCTGGGGCTGGTGGGCGCGGTATTCAAGCTGGCGCGCCAGACGTACCTGACCGAGGCTGCACCCATTGCCATGCGGGCCCGCGCCATGTCGACGCTGGGCGGCACCGTGCGCGTGGGCATGTTCATCGGACCGTTTCTTGCCGCGGCGCTGATCCACCTGCTGGGCCTGCCCGGCGCCTATCTTGGCGCCATCGCGGCCATGGCGGGCGCGGGTGCGGTCGCGCTGCTGGTGCCGGACCTGGAGCCGGCCGGCCGCATACGCCGCCGGCTTTCGTCACGACAGATGATGGCGCTGCAGGCGCGGCATCATGCACACGTCTTCCTGACGCTGGGCGTGGCCACGGCGCTGGTGACGGCGATCCGCTCCTGTCGCCAGATCGTGATTCCGCTGTGGGCCGAGCACGTGGGCCTGGATGCGGCCACCACCGCGCTCATCTATGGCCTGATGGGCAGCGTCGACATGCTGCTCTTCTATCCGGCCGGGAAGATCATGGACATCTGGGGACGGCAGTGGATCACGCTGCCCAGCATGCTGCTCATGGGCGCGAGCTTTGTGCTGCTGCCACTGTCCACCGGGTTCTACGGCCTGCTGGCCGTGAGCCTGCTCATGGGGCTGGGCAACGGCATTGGCTCCGGACTGGTGCTGACCATAGGCGCTGATGCGTCGCCGCGGTACGGGCGCACCGAATTCCTGGGCCTGTGGCGCGTCATCTCGGATACCGGCGGCGGCGCGGGCCCGCTGCTGCTGTCGGCGGTCACTGCCACCGTGTCACTGGCCGCAGGCGTGGTCGTCATTGGCGGCCTGGGTTTTGCCGCGGCAGCGATGTTCTGGCGCTGGCTGCCGCGCGGCCCGGCGCCCCCGTCCACGGGCAGCAAGACCGGCGCGGTGCCGCATTGAACCGCTGCTTCAGGCCCGGCCGTCAGGCGCGTCGTCGTTGCGTGCACGCGCCGCCGCGCGCTGCATGGACTTGGCGATCCCGCGCAGCAGGTTGATCTCATCCGCACTGGGCCGGGCACGGCCAAAGAGCTGCTGCAGCCGGGGCATGAGCCGCTTGGGCACCGCCGGATCAAGAAAACCAATGGCCAGCAGCGCTGCGCGCCAGTGCGCCAGCATGCCGGCCAGCGCCGCGGCATCGGCCGGCACGTGCTCGGGCACGCCCGGCGGCACGCTCGGCGGCCTGCCGCCGGCATGCGCGACCAGCGCCAGCCGCCAGTCGTAGGCAATGAGCTGCACCGCTGCTGCCAGGTTGAGCGAGCCAAACGCCGGATTGGTCGGAATGCTCAGCGCCACGTGGCAGCGGTACACGTCCTCGTTGGCCATGCCGTAGCGCTCGCAACCAAAAAGCAGCGCCACGCCCTGCGGCGGGCGGGCCGGCAGCTCCGGGTGCTGCGCAGCTTCCATCCCGTCCAGCAGCGCGGCAAAATGCGCGCGCGGCGTGCGCGTGGGCGGGCCGAAATCACGCGCCGTCATGACGGTGGCGCAGACATGGCTCATGCCTTCCAGCGCCTCGTCCAGCGTGGCGACGGCGCGGGCGCATTGCAGGATGTGATCTGCGCCGCTGGCGCGCTGCAGCGTCTCGGGCCGGATCAGCACGTCTGCCCAGCGCGGCCTGACCACGACCAGGTCGTCAAACCCCATGACATGCATGGCACGGGCCACCGCGCCCACGTTGCCGGCATGGCTGGGCTCGATCAGCACGAAGCGGGTCGCGGCAGCGTCAGCCACGGCCCCGTCGCGGCGCGTCCGGCGTTCCGGCGTGACCCGCCCGGGCGCGGCAACTGGCCAGCCGCGGCCCATGTTCAGCCCGCATGCGCCCTGGCCCAATTGACGATGGCCGCTGGCGTGGTCAGCGCGCCGGCCTGGCGTGCAACCAGGCGGCCGTCGTGGAACAGCGCCAGCGTGGGAATGCTGCGGATCTGGTAGCGTGTTCCCAGCTCCGGGACCGCCTCGGTATCGACCTTGGCCACGCGCAGCTGGGGCTCCAGTTGCGCAGCGGCCTGCTCGTAGGCAGGCGCCATCATGCGGCACGGGCCGCACCAGGGCGCCCAAAAATCAACCAGCAGCGGAATCTGGCTGCGCGCCACGTGCTTGTCAAAGCTGGCCACGTCGGCCAGAACCAGCGGCTGGCCGACGAACAGCGGCTGCTTGCACTGTCCGCAAGCCGGATCGCTGGCCAGCTGCCCGGAGGCGATGCGGTTGGTCGTGTGGCAATGTGGGCACACCACGTGGATCTTGTCGGGCATGACGTGTCCTGGGGTCCTGTTGTGGTTTTGTTGCTGTGGCTCTGTTCAGGCGGCGGTCTCGTGGCCGGGGCCGGGTCCGTCGGGGAGCCGGCGCCGCGCCGCGTCCATGATGTCGCGCGCAGCAAGCTCCGCTTCCGCGGACAGGGTAAGCGGCGAGCGGCACAGTCCGGCGTTTGCGTAGTGCAGGTTCTCGTACACCATGGCGGCCGCCGGGCTGTGCTCAAGCAGCGGTTCCCAGTCAATGTCCGGATCCTGCATGAATTCGGCCAGGCGTAGCGCCACGGTCCGGTACTGGTGCGCGTCCACGGGCTGCCTGCTGGCATCGAGTCGCTCAAGCAGTTGCGCCACGACCACCGCGGCACGAGGAAGTGTCTGTAGCGTTTTCATGCCATCAAAGATGGAGGCTGCGTCGCGCAATTGCAAGGGGTTGCAGCCCGCTGCCGCGGCATGCGGCCGTTCAGGCCGCAAGCGCAGCGGCCAGCCGGTCCACGCCCTCGCGTATCCGATCTTCTCCTGCCGTGGCAAACGACAACCGGAACGTGCCGGGGTCCGGGTTGGCGCAAAAAAACGGCGCGCCCGGCACAAAGGCCACGCCGCGGTCCACCGCCGCTCGCGCAAGGGCCGCGCTGTCGCGCGGGCTGCCCGCGGCGCCGGTCAGGCGCGCCCAGACAAAGAACCCGCCTTGCGGGTCGACAAAATCCACCGCAGCGCCCAGCCTGTCGCGCAACGCCTGGCACATCACGCCGGCGCGGCTGCCGTAGATGGCGCGGGCGCGCTGCAGCGCCGCTGGCAGGCGGCCGCCGGCCAGGTAGCGGGCCGCCACGGCCTGCGCAAACGTGCTGGTGTGCGCGTCGGAAAACTGCTTGCACATGACGGCACGCGAGAGCAGCGCGGGCGGCGCCACCATCCAGCCCAGCCGCAGCCCCGGCGAGAGCACCTTGCTCAGGCTGCCGCAATGCACCAGCCAGTCGCGGCTGCCCGGCACCTCGTGACTGAGCGCGAGCAGGCTGGGCGGTGGCGGCGCGTCAAAGTACAGCTCCCCATACGGATCGTCCTCGACGATCACGGTCTCGTACTGCACCGCCAGCTCCAGCACGCGCTTGCGCCGCGCACGCGTGAGCGTGGCGCCGCTGGGGTTGCCAAAGGTGGGAATCAGGTAGACAAAGCGCGGCCTGTGCTGCCGGATCAGCGCTTCCAGCTCGTCGACCCGCACGCCGTCGCCGTCTATGGGCACGCCCAGCAGCTGCGCGCCGTAGAGTCGAAAGCACTGTATGGTCGCCAGAAATGTGGGCGCCTCGACCAGCACCGGCTCGTCCGGCTCGACCAGGACCTTGCCCACCAGGTCCAGTGCCTGCTGGCTGCCCGTGGTCACGATCAGGTCCCCGGGCCCGACGTCGCGCACGCCGCGCGCTGCCATGAGCTGCGCAAGCTGCTCGCGCAACGGGCCAAACCCTTCGGTGGCGCCGTACTGCAACGCCGCGTCCGCGTCGTCTGCCAGCGCCTGCTGCGACGCCGCCCGCAGGCCGTCCACGTCAAACACCGCGCTGTCCGGGAACCCCCCGGCAAAACTGATGATGCCCGGCTTGCCCAGCAGCTTGAACAGCTCGCGTATGGCGGATGTTTCAACGTTGTCGAGGCGTTTGGCAAAGACAATGGACATGTTCAATTGGATGTCGGCAAGAAAGTGCAAATGCGTGCGGCGGGCGCGCAGATCCTGACACAAGACCCGGCCCAAGCCTTGTGCGCCAATTATCACAGGTCCTCCCGCCACAATGCTGCGAGACGACGGGATCGCGGCCTGCGGCTGGCGTCCCTGCTCCAGCCGATGCCAACGACCTGGAACGAATCTTCGGGGTCAGAACCACAACGACAAATCAACCTACACTGACTGCTCAACCCGCAACTGGAGAAGCCCATCATGACGCAACAACGCGAAATCCGGACCCTCGTCACTGGCATGTCATACACCGAATGCCCCCGCTGGCACGCCGGCCGGCTCTGGTTTGCCGATTTCTACACCCACGCGATTTACTCGGTCGCAGTCGACGGCTCGGGCCTACGCTCCGAAGTTCAGGTGCCTGCGCAGCCGTCCGGCCTGGGTTGGCTACCCGACGGTCAGCTCGTCTACGTGTCGATGAAAGACCGGAAGGTCATGCGCTGCCAAGCCGACGGCACCTGCGTCGTGCACGCCGACGTCGCCGATCACGTAACCGGACATCCCAATGACATGGTAGTCGACGCGCAAGGTCGCTGCTGGCTTGGCAACTTCGGTTTCGACCTCATGGGCGGCGCCGATCTGAAAACCGCCGGTCTGCTGCGCATCGATCCCGACGGCAGCGTGACCACCGTGGCGCGCGACTTGTGGTTCCCCAATGGCAGCGTCGTTACGCCTGATGGCGGAACGCTCATCGTCAATGAAACCTTCGGCAACCGTATCAGCGCCTTTTCCATTGAACCAGACGGCAACCTCGGTCCGCGGCGCGACTGGGCACGCTTTGGTGAGCTACCCAAGACGCGTGCCGTTGCCAGCATTGTCCCCACGGCGGTATTCGCACCTGACGGCTGCAGCCTGGACGCAGAGGGGCATCTGTGGGTGGCTGACGCCATTGGCGGGCGTGTCTGTCGCGTTGCCGAAGGCGGCCAGATCGTCGACACCATCAACCCTGGCGACGGCGTGTTTGCCTGCATGCTCGGTGGTGCAGATGGCCGCACGCTGTTCATGTCCTGCGCACCGGACTTCAACGAACAGGCGCGGAGCGCTGAGCGTGAAGCCAGCATCCGCACGGTCACGGTTGACGTGCCGCACGCAGGCTGGCCCTGAGTGACACGGCCATCACCCCCGCGGCGGCAGATCGAAACCCGAGCACGCCGTTCGCGGCTGGAGCGCCGCCGCCCGGGCCGCAACGGGGCAAAATGCCACCATGAACAAAGCCGCCATAGCCCAGTTTTTTGCCACGCTGCAGGCCGCCAACCCCGAGCCGCGCAGCGAGCTGGAGTACAGCACGCCATTTGAACTGCTCACGGCCGTCCTGCTGTCTGCGCAGGCGACGGACACCGGCGTCAACAAGGCCACACGCGAGCTGTTCGCGGTGGCCAATACGCCACAGGCGATCATCGCGCTGGGCATGGACGGCCTGGTCGAGCACATCAAGACCATCGGCCTGTACCGCAACAAGGCAAAGCACCTGATGGCCACCTGCCAGCTGCTGCTGGACCGGCATGACGGCCAGGTGCCGCAGACGCGCGAGGCGCTGGAAGCCCTGCCCGGCGTGGGCCGCAAGACGGCCAACGTCATCCTGAACGTGGCCTTTGGCCAGCCGACGCTGGCGGTGGACACGCACGTGTTCCGGGTCGCCAACCGCACCGGGCTGGCGCCGGGGAAGACACCGCTGCAGGTCGAGCAAAAGCTGCTCAAGCGCATTCCGCCCGAGTACCTGCACAACGCACATCACTGGCTCATCCTGCACGGACGCTATGTCTGCGTGGCGCGGACACCCCGTTGCTGGGAGTGCGCGGTGGCGCCCTGGTGTGATTTCGAGCCCAAGACGCCGGCACCCGTCCGGGGCGGCAAGCGCTGAGCTGCTGTGTCGCCCGGCCGCCTGCCGGTTTTCCCTGCAAAACGCGGGCGGAATCATGCGCATTTCGTTTTTTCTTTTGGTTTCACCTCATGGCGTCTGGATACATGGGGCGCCTGACCCATGGCGAGGAATCGGGCCGGTACTTTTGCGCCGGATCCTGGAAACTTCGTCTCCTGCGCCCGAAACACCGGTGCAAGAGGCGCTGCATCGCGTGTCACGGCCGGCAGCACGCGCCTGCCACCATGATTCAACAAGACCCGGACGGGTTGCAGATCGTGTGCAAGCACTGTTTCCAGACCAGCAAAACCCGGGCGCACGCTGCTAGACTAGCCCCCAGGAGTCTGTCGGACTTGGGTCCAATCTACTGCGCCGGGTGGGAGAAGCGGTCCATTTTTGCCCGCTTTTTCGTTGCATAGCTGGGCCATGCGCCTCAAAATCAAACAAAACTGTCCTGGCTTTCCCACTCGGTTGGCTTCGCCGCTCTGCGAGAACGCTACGATCGCCAAAGCCCGACAGACTCCAGTCAATCAGGAAAAGAGGTACCAAGTGGCCGATGAAGAAAATCGCAGCGCGACATCCGGTGCGCGCATCGCGCTCGCGGGGGCTGCGCTGCGCGTGGCGTTTGGCGTTATCTGGGCGGTCAATGTTGCATTTGTCTGGTCCTCGCAGTTCCGCACCAATTACCTGGGTTACCTGCACAACGCTGCGGATGGCCAGCCGGCCTGGTCGGCGTTCTGGTTTGACTTCTGGATTGACCTGGTCACGCCGCGGGTCTCGCTGTTTGTCTGGCTGACGCGGCTGGCGGTGACGGCGCTGGCGCTGGCGCTGCTGTTTGGCTTTGCCCGGCGCACCATCTACGTGCTGGGCTTGCTGTTCAGCCTGCTCATCTGGAGCACCGCGGAAGCCTTTGGCGGCCCCTACGCCGTGGGCGCGACCAACATGGGCGTGGGCATCACGTACGTGCTCATTTTTGCCGTGCTGATTGCCATCAATACCCGCAGCGGCACCAGCCTGTACAGCGTGGACTACTTTATTGAAAGACGCTGGCACTGGTGGAGCTGGATCGCCGAATGGCGCCCTTACCGCGCGCCGGTCGCCGCGCAACGCGCGCCGCTGTGGCTGCAGATCCTGGTGCTGCTTGGCATTGCCGTGCTGCTGTTCTTCCTGATTGCCGGCTACCAGAGCAGCGTCAATGTCAAGGCACCCACGCCGGCGGCCGCGGCATCGGCGATTTCGCCGCTGCAGCTGGCGTCCAAGGAGGCGCTGCCCGAGGCCCGCGACGCCACGCTGCCACCCGCGGAGGACGGCGCCGGCGTCACGGTGCACATAGACGCCAGCGACAAGGCGGTGACCATAGCCAGCGGCGTGCAGTACATGGCCTGGCCTTTCAACGGCACGGTGCCTGGCCCCGTGATCCACGTCAAGCAGGGGCAGATGGTCAACGTGGTGCTGACCAACACCGGCACCATGCCGCACTCCATTGACTTCCACGCCTCGTTCACGCCGCCCAACCTCAGCTTTGCCGATATCCGCCCCGGCGAGAAAATCGAGTTCTCCTTTGAAGCCAAGGTGCCGGGCGCCTTTGTCTACCATTGCGGCACCGACCCGGTGCTGCTGCACATGGCCAACGGCATGTTTGGCGCCATCGTCGTCGACCCCGTGGACAAGCCGCTGCCCCGGGCCGACAAGGAATACGTGATCGTCCAGAGCGAGTGGTACACGCAGCAGATCGGCGACAAGCTGATGGGCCCGGACTTCCAGAAGATGATGGCAATCCAGCCGGACGAAGTCGTCTTCAACGGCGTGGCGTTCCAGTACAAGGACCACCCGCTGACGGCCGAACCCGGCGAGCGCGTGCGCTTTTACATGGTCAACGCCGGCCCCAGCGTCTGGAGTGCCTTCCACGTCATCGGCGCCATCTTTGACAAGGTCTACCCCGACGGCGACCCCGACAACGCGCTGAGCGGCGTTTCCACCTACAGCGTCGGTCCCGGCGAAGGCGCCGTGCTCGACGTGGTCATAGACAAGCCGGGGCTGTATCCGTTCGTGGACCACTCTTTTGCGCACCTGGAGAAAGGCGCGGTTGGCGTGCTTGACGTGCGCGTGCCGGGCACCGAGCATCCCAAGCCCAACATCCAGCAGGATGACGGCGCCGGCAGTGCTGCCGCCGCGCCGGCAGCGCCTGCGCAGCCGGCGGAAGAAGAAGGCCCGTATGCGTACGACGCCGACCGCGGCGCCGAGCTCTATGCCACGCACTGCGCGGCCTGCCACCAGGCCAGCGGCCAGGGCCTGCCCGGCGCGTTCCCGCCGCTGGTCGACGACCCGGTGGTGCTGGACAGCGACCCGACCAAGCACATCGACGTCATCCTCAACGGCATGTCCGGCGAAATCATCAACGGCATCACGTATGGTGCGCCCATGCCGCCCTTTGGCGGGCAACTCAGCGACTCGCAGGTTGCCGACATCGCAAACCACGAACGCAGTTCCTGGGGCAACCAGGCCAAGCACGTGACCGCCGATGACGTGAAGGCGCAGCACTGAGCCGCCGCCCCGGCACACGCAGCATCCCAGCCGTACCGGCCCCCGGATTCAGGCAAACAGCCGCGGCAGGAACAGCGAGATGCCGGGGATGTAGGTCACCGCCACCAGGAAGACCAGCAGCAGCAGCGTCCAGGGCATGGCCGCCCGGATGACCCGCTCCAGGCTCATGTTGGTCACTCCCGCGGTGACAAAAAGGTTGAGCCCCACTGGCGGCGTAATCATCCCGATCTCCAGGTTCACGACCATGATGATCCCCAGATGCACCGGATCTATCCCAAGCTGTATCGCAATGGGCAGCAGGATGGGCGCCAGGATGAGGATGATGCCCGTGGGCTCCATGAACGCGCCTGCAACCAGCAGGATGATGTTGACCATGACCAGGAAGACCCAGGTCGGCATGCCCATGTCGATGATGGACCCCGCGATGATGTGCGGGATGCGTTCGGTCGTGAGCACGTGCGCAAAGAGCAGCGCGTTGGCCACGATGAACATGATCATGATGGTGAGCTTGCTGGATTCCAGCAGCACACCGGGGACATCGCGAATCCTGAGGTCCTTGTAGATGAACACTGCGACAACGGCGGCGTAGACGGCAGCCACCGCGGCCGCCTCGGTGGGCGTGAAGATGCCGCCGTAGATGCCGCCCAGGATGATGAAGATGAGCAGCAGCCCCCAGAGCGACTCGCGCCCGGCAACCACCACCTCCCTGAAGTCGACGCGGGGCTGGCGCGGCAGGTTGCGCCTGCGCGCGCGCCAGTAGATGGCAAGCATCAGCATCAGCGACAGCATGATGCCGGGCAGGATTCCCGCCATGAACAGGTCGCCCACCGACGTTTCGGTAGCGGCACCGTAGACCACGAGCACGATGGACGGTGGAATGAGGATGCCCAGCGTTCCGGCGTTGCAGACCACGCCGGCGGCAAAGTCCTTGGGATAGCCGGCCTGCACCATGCCGGCAATGACGATGGAGCCCACGGCCACCACCGTGGCGGGTGACGAGCCGGAGACCGCGGCAAACAGCATGCACGCCATGACCGACGCCATGGCCAGCCCACCGCGGAAATGCCCCACGCAGGCATTGGCAAATCGGATCATTCGCCGCGCGACCCCGCCCGTGGTCAGGAACATCCCGCCCACGATGAAGTACGGGATCGCCAGCAGCGTGTAGTGCTCCGAGGTCTCGTAGATCTTCAGCGTCATCGATGCCAGCGAATCGTTGGTGAACCCCAGGATGACCGCCAGCGAGGACAGGCCCAGCGCCACGCCCACGGGCATGCCTATGGCCATGAACACGAACAGCAGGCCAAACAGCAGCAGCGTGTTCACGGCGCGTCCCCCAGCTCGTCCTGCAGCTTGAGCGCATCCTTGGCTTCGTCGCCCAGCAGGCGGGCGCCGGTGCCCGAGACGATCTTCACGAACACGATGAAAAAGCGCAGCGCCAGCAGGGCAAACCCTATGGGCAGCACGATCTTGGGAACCCACTGCTGGATGGGCAGGTCCTGCATGTAGACGCCAAACTCATGCAGCCGCGATACGTACTGCCAGCCGCCCAGCGCCAGGATGCAGGAATAGACCACGCACAGGCCCGCCGCCACCGAGCCCACCCAGCGCCCGAGGGTCGGCCCCATCAGCCGCACCAGCGCGTCTATGCCTATGTGCACGCTGGTTCGGACCCCGTAGGACGCGCCGATGAAGATGAACCAGGCAAAGATCAGGTCGGTGAACTCGAGCGCCCAGACGAAGCTGTAGTTGAAGATGTAGCGCGCGACGACCTGGGCAAAGGTGACCAGCGTCATGATCCCCAGCAGCGATTCCAGGAAATGCTCTTCCAGGCGCTCAAGCCTACGCAACATGAAAGATCCTTGTTGTATGGAAAACCCGCTGGGCTCGGCGCGTGCGGGCACGCGCCCGGTCAAGCGGGCGCGTCAGCCGGAGCCGGCACGCCCGGCTGAGCAACGGCAGCCTGCCGGATCAGGTTTGGTTGGAAGCAATGGCCGCGTCCATCAGGTCGCGGCCGATGTCGCCCTCAAACTGCTTCCAGACCGGCGCGACGGCGTCGCGCCAGGCTTGCAGGTCCTCCCTGGAGAGCTGGACCACCTTGGCCTTGTTGGCATCGATGATGGCCTGCCGGTCGCGGGCGTTCAGATCAGCGGCGATCTGGTTCCCGTACGCCGCCGCTTCGGTCATGGCCTCGTCCAGCCCCGCGCGCAGGTCATCGGGCAGCCCGTTCCACCACTTCTGGTTGGTGATGATCATGTAGTCGATGACGCCGTGGTTGGTCTCGGCAATGGTCTTTTGCACCTCGTAGAACTTTTGCGAGTAGGTGTTGGACCAGGTGTTTTCCTGGCCGTCCACCACGCCCGTCTGCAGCGCCTGGTAGACCTCGGCAAATGCCATCTTCTGCGGGTTGGCCTTCAATGCCTTGAACTGCGCCTGCAGCACGTCCGACGCCTGGATGCGGAACTTCAGTCCCCTGACGTCCTCGGGCCGCTGCAGCTTGTCCTTGTTGGTCGAGAGGATCTTCATGCCGTTGTGCAGGTAGGCCAGGCCCAGGATGCTGCGGTTGGTCATGGACTCCAGCAGCTGCTTGCCCGCCGCGCTGGCCTGGAAGCGGTCGACCGCGTCCATGTCGTCAAAGAGGAACGGCAGGTCAAAGAGCTGCACCTTCTTGGTGTAGCGGTCAAACTTGGACAGCGACGGCGCAATCATCTGGACATCGCCCAGCAGCAGCGCCTCCATTTCCTTGCCGTCGCCAAAGAGCTGCGAGTTGGGGAACACCTGGACCTCGACCTGGCCCGGGAATTTCTGCTCGGCCAGCTCCTTGAACTTGAGCGCGGTCTGCCCCTTGGGCGTGTGCTCGGCAACCACGTGACTGAACTTGATGACGACCTTGGACTGCGCAAGGGCGCGCGTTGCGGGCAGGCTCATCAAGCTGGCAGCGCCCAGCGCAGCCAGCAGCGGCCGGCGGCCAATTTTTGTCGTCGAGTTCATGCGAGATCTCCTCAGTTGGATGACACAAAACGTTGCCGCCGCATACGAATCGCGTCGGCACAACCCTGACATTATCACCGCCAAAAAGTGCACCCTGCCTAGGGGATTACCCTGAACGCCACTCCGGGCGCGAACTGGCCGGCTTGCGGCAACTCAGAGCTTGAGAATGAATTGATCGCGCCCGAGAGGATCGCCAAAGCCCGTCCAATCAAGACGCAAAGCGCAGGCATAGCTTGGGCTATGGCGAGCATTTGCAACGCGGAGTGGGCGGGTTTGGGC
>JALOAS010000040.1 GCA_023228705.1 Ottowia sp.
CAGCATGATTTGCTATTTCTTTACTGTCAGGGACTTGCACCCTTTACTCCTTGCCGGTTTGTGCCGGCGCTCAGGGATTCTTTCTCAAGCTCTCAGTCCAGGCTGAATTCTATGGAAGGGGCCTGTCCCGAGCGGCTCAGGCGCTGCAGGGGGCGCAACGCGTGACCATAGATGACCTCGAACGTCAGCGTCAGCGGCGCCCCTGGCGCCGGCCGCAGCGCCTGGTCCAGCGCCGCGTCCAGCCGCTTGCGCCAGGCCGGGGTGCGCAGCCCCGAAAAACGTTGCGGATGCAGGTTGCGCCCCAGCCCGCGCAGCTCCTGCAGCAGCCGCGCAGGTGTCTCGAAGGTCAGCGTGATGTGCTCCATGTCCATGACCGGCTCGGCAAAGCCGATGCGGAAGAGCTGGTCACCCCAGTCATGCATGTCGGTGAAGTCCGAGACCGGCGGCGGCCAGCCCATCGCCTCGTAGAGCGCCGCCAATTCACGCAGCGTATCGGGCCCGAGGCAGGAAAACATGAGAAACCCGTCGGGGTCCAGCGCGTGCAGCCACGCGGACATGAGTGCGCGCGGATCGGCGCTGTGGTGCAGCAGCATGTTGGCCCAGACCAGCTGGGAGCCGCCTTCGGGCGCGGCCGTGCCGCGCGCTGGCCGGGCGCGCTCATGCCCGCGACGCAGGCGCTGCCACCACTGCGGCGCACGGGACGCCGTGGTGGCAGCGCCTGACGGGGCTGCGGCCAGCTCGAAGCAGGTTGCCTGCGGGTAGCGCGCCGCGACCAGTGCGCGGGCGTGGCTTCCGTCTCCCTCGGGCTCCCAGTGCACCCAGCGCTGCACCGGCAGCTGGATCCAGGACAGGCGCTCGGCCATGCGTCGCGCTACCTCCTCGTGCAGCCAGGGCGAATGCAGGGCACGCTGTGCCAGCCAGCGGCCAGAGGCAACCGGGTCAATGGTGGGGGGTTCATCCATGGCGGGAGCAGGACAGGATCATGGCAGTCGTGGCCGCGAGCAGCGCCGCGGCAAAAAATCGGGAAGGGCGACACCGCCGCTGGCAAGGCGTGCGGGCTCCGGCATGTGGCGGCAGCCATCGCCCGGCTCCGGCGCGTTCGGCCCCGCGTGCAGCAGCGGCGCACCGCAGCAGCGCGGCGATTGGCAGCGGCGTTGCCAATCACGTCCCGCCGTGCCAGACTCAACCCGATATGCTGACACAAATCGCATCCCCGCACCGCTGGCCCAGCCAATGCCTGGTCTGCCACAGCTGGCCGGCACGAACGATTTGCAGCGCCTGCGTTGCGCGTTTTGACCGGGTCGTGCCGCGCTGCCAGGGCTGTGCCGTGTCGGTGCCTGCCGGGACAGGCCGCTGCGGCGCCTGCCTGACGCAGCCGCCGGCGATGGACGGCTGCCTGGCCGCCCTGTCGTATGAATGGCCCTGGAGCCTGTGCGTGGGCCGCCTGAAGTTCCGTGAAGACGTCAGCCTGGGCCGCACGCTGGCGCAACTCATGCGCAGCAAGCTGGAACTGGCACGGGCCCTGGGGCGCGCACACTGGGTCCTGCCCGTCCCGTCAAGCGATGAGCGCCTGGGCGCACGCGGCTACAATCCGGCGCAGCTTCTGGCGCATGCGCTGGCGGGCAGGCGCTGCCGCCACGACCTGGTGCTGCGCGTGGGCCAGCCGGCGCCGCAGCGCGGCCTCACGCGGGCCGAGCGCCTGAAAAATCCGCGCGGCACGTTCCAGGTGGCGCCTGGCGCAGCGGCGGTGCTGCATGGCAAGCGGCTGGTCCTGGTCGACGATGTCATGACCACGGGCGCCACGCTCAACGAACTGGCCAGAACGCTCAAGAACGCCGGTGCGGCCGAGGTGATCGGCCTGGTCCTGGCGCGCGATGACTGACCGCCCGGGGCTGGCGCTGCAGCCGCGCCACAACCGAGAAGCCGCACCACCGCCCGTTCCCCCGCCCGCCATGTTCCACATCGTCATCGTCGAACCCAGGATTCCGCCCAACACGGGCAATGTCATCCGTCTTGCGGCCAACACGGGTTGCGACCTGCACCTGATCGAGCCGCTGGGGTTTTCCATGGACGACAGGCAGCTGCGGCGGGCCGGGCTGGACTACCACGAATACGCCAGCGTGCGCGTGCACGCGAGCTGGCCGGCCTTTGTCGCAAGCGAGATGCCCGACAGCGCCCGCCTGTTTGCGATGACGACGCGCGGCACGCGCTCGGTTTTTGCGATCCGCTTCCAGCCTGGCGACTGGCTGGTCTTCGGTTCCGAAACAGGCGATTTGTCCGAAACGCTGCGGGGACGCGTTGCCGGCAGGCAGCAGCTGCGCCTGCCCATGCGCCCCGCGCAGCGCAGCCTCAACCTCTCCAATGCGGTGGCGGTCTGCGTGTTTGAAGCCTGGCGCCAGAACGGCTTTCACGGCGCCTGCTGAAGCGCCGCACCCACGATACCCGCAGGAGCGCTGGGTCAGGTGCCTTTCCCGCCCCCGGAAATGTAGTAGCGGGCGAGTGACTCGGCCACGCAAACGGGTTTGTCATGGCCTTCACGCTCGATGACATTGTGCCAGGTCAACTGCTGACCACCGTTCACCGGTGATGCCGCCAGCAGCCCCATGTGCATGCGCAGCCGACTGCCAACTGGCACGGGAGCAGTAAAACGCACCTTGTTAAGCCCGTAGTTGATTCCCATCTCCACGTCCTTGACGTGCAGTGTGCGTCGCGAAAAACCCGCAATCAGCGACAAAGTCAGGAAACCATGCGCAATCGTGCAGCCAAAAGGCCCGTTGGCTGCACGCCCGGCGTCCACGTGTATCCACTGGTGGTCCTCGGTGGCTTCGGCAAAACGATCAATGCGCTGCTGGGTGATGGTGAGCCAGTTGGAAACACAGATCTCTCGGCCCACGCACGCGATCAGATCGGCCAGCGTCTCAAACGTTCTCATGTTCATGCTGCTCCGGCTCCATGGCGTGAGCCGGCACGCTCAACTCCCAATCTGATCAATCCACTGGCCCAGCGGCTGCCACTGTGCCAGGTCCTTGCGCACGCGACTGGGCGCGCCGTCAAAGATGGACAGGCCGCGTGCGGCCAGCTGCACGTAATTTTGCGTTTGCCGCAGCAGGGCCACCGTGGGCGGCGCCAGTTCCTGCAGAAAGGCCTGAAGCTGCCCGGCAGCCTGCGTCCGCGCGTCCACGCGCATGCCCACCAGCCCGATGCTGAACGAGCGGTAGCCCTGCATTTCCTGCAGCACGTCGATGAAATCCGATGTGGCCGTCATGTCAAACAGGCCCGGCTGCAGCGGCACCAGCACGGCATCGGCAACGCGCACGGCGCTGCGCAAGCGCCCGCTGTCCAGCCCTGCCGGCGTGTCAAGCACGGCGTGGCGCGTCTCGTCGGATGGCCGCACGATGTAGTGCGGACGCACCGGCCAGAGCTCGATTTGCGGCAGGTGCGCGGGGCGCTGTTGCAGCCACCACTGCGTGGATTGCTGCGGATCCACGTCGCCCAGCAGGGGGATGCGACCCGCGCTGGCCCAGTAGCCGGCCACGTTGGTGGCCAGCGTTGACTTTCCGACCCCGCCCTTCGGGCTGGCGATGATGACTACCGGCACGGCAGGCTCCCCGGTTTCTTGCCTCTGGACACGCTGTCGCCGGCTGCGCCTGACGCCAGCAAGAAAGACCCTATTGTGCTTGATTGCCGATGCGGCCTGCGCGTACCCGGCCGGAGGTTGTCACTCTTGCGCCCGGGACGGGCTGCAGGACGGCGCCTGGCGTGCTACGCTCACGTTCCATGTTTGCACCCACACAACAGGAAGTCCGGCGCTTTTTCTGCGGCGCCTGGGCCAAGCACCAGGCCGGCGAACCCATGGAACCCATGGAAACGCTGGCGGCCGGATGGGTCGCCGAGCACCCCGAGTGGCACGGGATCCTGGACGACGTGGACCGCGCGCTGCAAGCCGATTTTGGCGAGGGAAACGTGGGGGCCAACCCGTTCCTGCACCTGTCCATGCACCTGTCGATCAGCGAACAGTGCAGCATAGACCAGCCACCGGGCATACGGCAGGCGGTTGAGTTGCTGACGCGGCGGCTGGGCGACCTGCATGCGGCGCACCACGAGGTCATGGATTGCCTGGGACTGATGCTGTCCGACGCGCAAGCCAGCGGCGGCGAACCCGACGGCGCGGCGTACCTGGCCTGCGTACAGCGCCGCGCCACCAGCGACTGAGCGCCAGCGCGGGCGGCGGCTCAACCGGGCATCAGCGAAAGCGCGGGCCCTCGACCGTCTTGATCTCGCCGGGCAGCGAAGCGATGTAGCCGGCAATGGCCTTGAGCTCGGGGTTGGAGAACTGCTTGACCTGCGCCGCCATGATCGGATTGCCACGGCCCCAGGTGGCATGGCTGTCGTCCTTGTACGCCTTGAGCGCGACAAACAGATAGTCCCCGTATTGGCCCGCAAGCTTGGGGTAGCTCGGATCGATCGACGTGGAATAGTTCTCGCCGTGGCAGGCTACGCAGCCGCCCTTGCTCAGCAACTCGGCCACGGTGCTGCTGGCCTTGCGCGGCTGCTCCGGCAGGTCGGCGTCGGACTTGCCCAGCTGCTCGTAATAGGCGGCCACGTCGGCCATGTCCTGCTCCGACATGGTGTGCGCAATGCCTTCCATGCTCGGATGCTTGCGCTCGCGCTTGGCGTAGCCCTCCAGCGCGGACACCAGATAAGCCGCGTTCTGCCCCGCGATCTTCGGGACCCGATAGACTTGCGGAAACGCCGTCTTGTAGTCGGTGATCCCGTGGCAGCCGACGCACATGGCCACCTTGTCTGCGCCCGCGTCGGGGTCGCCAACGACATCCTGGGCATGAACGGGCAAAATCGCCAGCGCAAGAGCACCGGCAACGGCGGCGAACATGGGGGACAGGGTCAGCTTCATTTCACGTGCACAATCAAGGTTTATGAATCAGATCGTACACGGATTGTAATCACGCTTGCGCGCCGCCCCGTGTTCCCATGTCCTCCCCTGTTTACTCCAACGCTTTGCCGACATGAAATTCAAAGGTACCGATACTTACGTTGCAACCCAGGATTTGATGCTTGCCGTCAATGCCTCGATCACGCTGGGTCGCCCGCTGCTGGTCAAGGGCGAACCGGGAACCGGCAAGACCATGCTGGCCGAGGAAGTGGCGCAGGCGCTGGGTGTGCCGCTGCTGCAGTGGCACGTCAAGTCAACGACCAAGGCGCAGCAGGGCCTGTACGAATACGACGCGGTCAACCGCCTGCGCGACAGCCAGCTGGGCGACGACCGCGTCAAGGACATCCGCAACTACATCGTCCAGGGCGTGCTGTGGCAGGCATTTGCCGCAGAAGAGCCGGTGGCGCTGCTGATCGACGAGATCGACAAGGCCGACATCGAATTCCCCAACGACCTGCTGCAGGAGCTGGACCGGATGGAATTCCACTGCTACGAGACGCGCGAGACCATCCGCGCCAAGACGCGGCCCATCGTGTTCATCACCTCCAACAACGAAAAAGAGCTGCCCGACGCGTTCCTGCGCCGCTGCTTCTTCCACTACATCCGGTTTCCGGACCCGGAGACCATGCAGCAGATCGTCGACGTGCACTTCCCCGACCTGAAAAAGGACCTGCTCTCAGCAGCGATGAAGGTGTTCTACCAGGTGCGCGACCTGCCCGGCCTGAAGAAGAAGCCGTCGACCAGCGAGCTGCTGGACTGGCTCAAGCTGCTGCTGGCCGAGGACATCCCGGTGGAAGCGCTGCACAGCCAGGACGACAAGGTGTCGGTGCCGCCACTGGTCGGCGCGCTGCTCAAGAACGAGCAGGACACCACGCTGTTCGAGAAACTGGTGTACATGAACCAGCGCCATCGCTGAACACGGGCCCACCGCATGCGCGCTTTCATCCTTGTCATCGGACTGGCCAGCGGCGCCGTCGTCGGGCTGGCGCTGGCACACTGGCTGGGCTTTGTCCTGCTGGGTCCGGCCGGAGCCGGCGGCAGCGCCGTGGCTGCCGCAGCCGGTGGACTGGGTGGCGGCATCGGCCTGGCGCTGGCACGCGGCAGCAACGCCCGCGGAAGCGGCAAGGACCGGTGATGGCCTTTGTTGACCCGGTCACGTTGCACAAGAACGGCATCCGCCTGGAGCCGCTGGCGCTGGCGCACGAATCGGGGCTGGCCGCTGCCGCCGCCGATGGCAAGCTGTGGCAACTGCGCGTGACCAGCGTCCCGGCGCCGCAGGAGACGCGCAGCTACATAGAACACGCGCTGGCCATGCGCGACGCCGGCAGCCGGCTGGCGTTTGCCGTGCTTGACGACGCCAGCGGCCGCGTGCTGGGCAGCACCAGCTACCACGACATCCTGCCGGCGGTGCGGCGCGTCGAGATTGGCCACACCTGGTACGCCAGGAGCGTGCAGCGCAGCCACGTCAACACCACGTGCAAGCTCATGCTGCTGCAGCATGCGTTCGAGACGCTGGGCTGCGGCGTCGTGGGCTGGCGCACCGACAATTTCAACCTCGTATCACAGCGGGCCATAGCGCGGCTGGGCGCCAGGAAGGACGGGGTGATCCGGCACCATGCGCCACGCCGTGACGGCACCGTGCGTGATACGGTCATGTACAGCGTCATCGCCGGCGAATGGCCGGAAGTCAAGGCCCACTTGCAGGACCTGCTGCGGCAACATGCCAACCGCGGGCAACAACCGGGTTTACTGTCATGCTGATCGATTTTTTCTATACCCTGCGCGCCGCCCGCCTGCCGGTGTCGGTGCGCGAGTTCCTGACGCTGCTTGAAGCGCTGCAAGCCAGCGTGGTCGGCCCGGACCAGCCCGACGCCTGCTCCATGGACGACTTCTACTACCTCGCGCGCACGACGCTGGTCAAGGACGAGAGGCACTTCGACAAGTTTGACCGCGCCTTTGGCGCGTACTTCAACGGCGTTCAGTCCGTGGCCGAATTCCTCAAGGAGATTCCGGCCGACTGGCTGCGCCAGATCCTGGAAAAGGACCTCACGGACGAGGAAAAGGCGGCCATTGAAGCCCTGGGCTGGGACGAGCTCATGGAGACGCTGAAAAAGCGCCTGGAAGAGCAAAAAGAGGCGCATCACGGCGGCAGCAAGTGGATAGGCACCGGCGGCACCAGCCCGTTTGGCCACGGCGGCCACAACCCGCGCGGTATCCGCATCGGCGGCAAGGGGCGCAACCGCAGCGCGGTCAAGGTCTGGGACCAGCGCGCCTACCGCGACTACGACGACGAGCAGGAGCTGGGCACGCGCAACATCAAGGTAGCGATGCGCCGGCTGCGCAAGTTTGCGCGCGAGGGCAGCGAGCTGGAGCTGGACCTGCCCGACACCATCCGCAGCACGGCGGCCAACGCCGGCTGGCTGGACATCCGCATGGTGCCCGAGCGGCACAACAACGTCAAGGTGCTTCTGCTCATGGACGTGGGCGGCTCCATGGACGACCACATCAAGCAGATGGAAGAGCTGTTCTCGGCAGCCAAGGCCGAGTTCAAGCACTTGGAATTCTACTACTTCCACAACTGCGTCTACGACTTCATGTGGAGGAACAACCGGCGGCGTTTTTCCGAGAAATTCCCCACCTGGGACATCATCCGCAAGTACAACAGGGATTACAAGCTGATCTTTGCTGGCGACGCGACCATGAGCCCGTATGAAATCCTGCAGCCCGGCGGCAGCGTGGAATACAACAACGAGGAGCCGGGCGCCGAGTGGCTGCAGCGGCTGACCAATGCGTTCCCCAAGGCCATCTGGATCAACCCGGAACCGCAGGGGGTGTGGCAGTACCGGCAAAGCATTGCCATCATCCACCAGCTCATGGGCGGCAACATGTTCCCGCTGACGCTGCAGGGGCTGGAGCGCGGCATGCGCATGCTGTCCAAGTAGGCGTGGACGCGATTGCGGTCAATCCGGCTGCGGTGCGGCGCCCGCATCGCTATCGGCAGGCACTATGCGTGCATCAAGCGCGCGCACCAGCACCTGAAAATCGGGGGAAGCGTGCAGGATCTGGCGGCCGGCCGCAATCAGCTCGCTGATCTCGTGGTCAGAGATCGTGAAGGCGGTCGGCACCCGCAGCAGTGTGCGTCGCTGCTTGACCGGTGCATCCCGCAGATTGACCATGATCACGTGGATCTCGGCACCGCGGGCAAAGACATCGGTATCCGTGCTGAGTTCGCCACCCCGCGCCTCGATTTCCCTGTGCCATGTGCGCGCCACATCGCGCAAATACTCCTGCGTCTCGTTGGCATCCCTGGCCCCGGTGCCAAAAAGCAGGGTTTCGGCCACATCAAAAATGCCCGGCACCTCATCGCTCAGATCAAGATCACGCGTCGGATCCCGCCCGGCGTTGATCACCACCAGCACCACTTTGCGCACGCTGCCAGTCGCAATCGGTACCTGGCGAAAGGTCTGGCGCAAGCCCCCACTCATGAGGGCGCGATCCAGCAAGCGCTGCACGCCCAGGTTGTCCGACAACCCACCATCGACCAAATGAATGAAAGGACGCGCATTCGAATCCAGATACTGGCTCATGCGCGCACGATAAATGCGCTGACGGTAGTTTGCCAGGCCATCGGGCGCAACATTGGCAGCGCGCATGACGGACGCGGTCACTTCTGGCGGACACTGGTTTGCAAAATTCCGCACGGCAATCGGGCTGAGTGCAACCGGTACTGCCGATGATGCGGCCACTGCGAAGGACAGGGGGACGCTGTCCAGGTCGGAGCAGATCAGCGCAAACTGGTCCCATGTGAATTCGAAGCCGTGACCGCGAGTCAGTTCGGTTGCGGTCACGAACAGCTGCGGGTGGCGGGGACGACGCTCCAGATCGCCATACGTCATGCCCCGATACAACGCATCCAGTTCCTCCTGCAGCAGATGGGAGCGACCGAACCAGGGCGAAGTCAACCGGTACATATTGCCGGGGCTCAAGATCATGGAAACCAGCTCATGCTGGAAGTCCCGGCGCAAGAATTCAGCCTCGAAACGCGGCAACTCCTGACGGCCAAACGCCGCGTAATAGGCCGCGACAATGGCGCCACCGGAGACGCCACTGACCAGGTCGGTGGCGTCCAGCAGAGTCAGATCCTTGCCGTTCCAGTCAAATTGAACCTCATCGAGCGCGCGCAGAATGCCATAGCCGAACGCCGCGGCACGTGCGCCACCGCCGGAAATGGTGACGGCCACGACCATGCTCGGATCGCGCGTCCAGTTGATACGCGCAGCCGATAGCTGGTTCGACTTCATCGGCGTGTTGGTCCACGGCTGCACTGATGAACACGCGGACAGCAGCGCCAGACAGACGGCCAAGCTCAGCCAGCGGAGCCTCGACCACCGCAGATTCTGCAACCGGGTGGGGACATGCCGAGCTGCAACAGCACCCATCAAAAAACCCGAATTCTTGCAAGCCGCCATCATGAGATTGTATGGATCTGCCTGATGGACAGATCTCATTCCAGCCAGCAGGATGCGAGTGACCGTGACATCGTGAATCCAAATCACAATCTGAGTCCGCCATCGACCATCCATTCTTTCTTGCGGGTCAAACCATTGCGTCGTAGCGTGATCCTGTCCGTTGCGCGCCATCCCGCTCCTGTCACCCTGAATTTGCCGCGCGGCCCGTATGGTGATATCACAGGCCCGGATTGATCTTCGAGATCGCAGGCTCGGAAACGTTGCGCTTCAGCTGGATCGAGCCTCCTTGCTGGTTGCCGGCAAGCGGTGTCATCGGGTCGGGGGACGAGCATGTCCCCCTCGCGGGTCGCAGCGCCGTACCGCGGGTGCGGCCCCCACCAGAGCGCGGCGCACGTTGCTCAAACAAGGGCTGCAGGACCCGCGCGGCTGATCCATTTGCAGCAGGACGCACGCGTCATCGTCCCCTGCAATCTCCAGTGCACCACTCAGGCCAGCGACTTGCAGACTGGAAACGCCCAAGCACGCGACACCCAACCGGCGAGTCGTTACGTTCTTCTGTTAGCATTTGATCTCTCGCAAAAAAATCATCATGGGGAAAAGTGCATGACAATTCCGCGCAACTTCCTGCTGGCTGCCTTGCTGCTGTTTGCGGGCGTCGCCTCCGCACAAACCTACGTCGGCAGTTTTCAAGTAGATGACGGAGACTCTTGGCAAGACAACCCGCCCGTTTATTCCGCGCAGGAAGCCGCCGCGCTGCTGTTTGGCGGGCAGCCTGCCGACTACGCCATCTCCATCAACCCAAGCCCGACCGACCCAGCCACCATCACCCACACTGCGTACTACAGCACATGGGGGGAGGGCTGCGGGGTATTTGCAGAAACGGAGCGTGTCGATGAAGCGCCCCCCGGGTACCGTGACCCCGGGGGTGATGGAACCGCCCGCTCTGCGTATGTCAGCGATTGGTGCCTTAACGATGAAACCAACCATGTCTGGCTGTTGACGCCCATGGCAGCGCCGGTTCCGGTGCCGACCCTGGGACAATGGGGCCTGCTCCTCCTGGGCCTGGCCGCGGCAGGGCTGGGCATGGGCCGACTGCGCAGAGGCTGAGACCCCCGGTTTTCACGCGGACCACCGACGTCGGCAACAAGGTGCGAGAAACATCACCTGAAATCAGCGCACGCGCGCAAGCAGGCTCGTCAAGGGGCCGGGCGATTGGCGATGCGGCTGCCAATTGACGTCTGGTTGCTCTGTTCGAGGCCAAGGATTGGGCCCGCAGCGATCAGGTCGCTGACCTGCTGATCCGCGACCGAGGCCGCGGCCTGCACCTACAGCAACACGCGCCCGCATCCGTTACAAACCGCCGACTGAAGCCCGTCGGCCGTACGGTAGACTCTCGCCGTGAAGCGTGCGCCTGATCATCCCCTGGCCAAAATCGTTCGCGCTGCCGTCATTGCCGTGGCACTGGGCATGGCCCTGCCCGGCTGCTCGCTCCTGCCAGGCAGCAAGGCCGACGATGCCAACGGCGCGGCGACGGCAAACGGCGGTCCAGGTGCCGATTCCGGCAGCACGCAGCCGGAATCGGCTTTTGACATCGTCGTGCAGAGCGAGAACGACGCGCTGCGCGCGCTGGTGCAAAAGCACAACAACCTGCAACGCTACCGGGTCATCTCCGACCTGGACGCAACCGAGCTGAAGCGGTTGACGGCGCTGACTGAAGACGACGTGCGCGGCTTGCTGGCCACGCAGGGCTATTTCAACCCCGACATCACGGTCAGCACCCGGACCGACGACGACGGCCGGACGGCGGTTGTCATAAATATGAAGCCAGGCGAGCGCACGCACGTGACCGATGTGGATATCCGGTTTTCCGGCGACATTGCAAGCAGCGTGGAAGCAGCCGGACAGCGACGGGAAATCACCGATGGCTGGACGCTCAAGCAAGGTCGGACCTTTACGCAAGACACGTGGTCGGAGGCCAAGAACAACGCGCTGCGACAACTCGTCTCCAGGCGGTACGCCAAGGGCCGCATCGGCAGCAGCCGGGCCGACGTCGATGCCGCCGGCGCATCGGCCAGCGTGGCGATCGAACTGGACTCGGGTCCACCCTACCACCTGGGACCGGCCACCGTACGCGGCGCCGAGCGCTACCCGGCCGAGTTGCCCGAGCGCCTGTCCTGGCTGCAGCCGGGCGACGTGTACGACCAGAAGGAGCTGATCGACGCACAGCAGCGCCTGGCCGGCAGCGGCTACTACGACTCGGCATGGATCAACATCGACCCCGACGGCGACCCTGCTGCCGTACCCGTGCGGTACGTCGTGACCGAGGCCAAGCAGAAGAAGCTGAAGCTGGGAGTTGGCTTCAGCACCGACAGCGGCCTCCGCACGACCGCCGAACACCGCAACAACACGTTCTGGGGAACGAGCTGGCGCAGCGACACCACGCTGCAGGTCGAGACCAAGGAACCGCTGGCACAGGTGGAGTTCACCTCGCTGCCCCACGCCAGTGGCTGGAGCAATGCCGTCCTGGCACGCTACATGCGGCAGGACGACGGCCTGCTCAACACGCTGTCCAAGACGGGCAAGATCGGCATCATCAAGACGCGCAAGAAATACGACCGCAACCTGTACCTGCAGTTCGATCATGCGCTGGTCACCGGGTCAGGCGGCGCCGCGGTGCCCGATGCCCTGCTCGGTGACGGTGCGGCCGTGTCGTTGCACTACGCCTGGACCGGTCGCTACTTCGACAGCATGGTGATGCCCACGCGCGGCTACGGCCTGAAGGTGGACGTGGGCGGCGGCATGACCCTGATCGGCAAGAAATACCCCTTTGCGCGCCTGACGGGTCGCTGGCTTGGCCTGCTGCCCGTGGGCAAGGGCGGCAGCCGTCTGCAGTTCAACGCGGAAGGCGGCTTCATTGTTGCCAACGGGCAGGCGCGCCTGCCGGGGTCGTACATGTTCCGTACCGGCGGCGACACCACGGTCCGCGGCTACGGCTACCGCGAAATCGGCATCCCGCTGGGCAACGACATCGTGGGGCCGGGCCGCTACATGGAGCTGGGCAGCCTGGAATGGCAGCGCCCCGTCCTGCAGGAGCGCTTTCCAGGCATGCTCGAGCACATCCTGTTCATCGACGTGGGCAGCGTCAGCAACCACACAAGCGATTTCAACGCACACTGGGGGGTGGGCACCGGCGTCCGCGCGATCACCCCCGTGGGTCCCATGGAGCTGGACCTGGCGTACGGACTCAAGAACAGGGACCTGCGCCTGCACCTGAACGTCGGCTTTACGTTCTGATGGCCAAGCAACGGCAACCAACCACTGCAGCAGCCCACCGGCCGCGCCACGGCGCGCCGCGCATCCTCGCCTGGCTGCTGCTGGCGCTCGTGTTGCTGCTGGCGCTGGCGGCGGGCGGCCTGATCGCCTGGGCCGGCAGCGATGGCTCGCTGGCGACCGCCTTGCGGCTGGCCGGTGACCACCTGCCCCTGACTTCACGCAACGCAAGCGGTGCCATCCTGGGCGGCGGCAAGATAGAAAGCCTGGTCTGGGACCAGGATGGCGTGCGCGTGGAGGTTGACGACGCGGAGCTGGACTGGCGCCCGCGCGACCTGCTCAGGCGCAGGCTGCATGTGGTGCGCCTGACGGCAACCCGCATCGTCATGGACGACCAGGGCCAACCCCGGGCAGACAAGACACCCTCCTTCAGCCTGCCCGACGCGCTGGCGCTGCCCTTTGGCCTGCGCCTGGACATCGACGAACTCAGGGTCGGCGAGATTCGCCTGCAGGGGCTGCCGGAGCGCAGGTTGCACGATATCCATGCCAACTACCATTACGACGGCAGCCGGCACGCGCTTGAATTGCTGAGCGCCCATTACAAGGACGACGACTACCAGGCGACGCTGCAAGCGCAGGTTACGGTGGGCGCCAGGGCGCCCATGCCGGTATCGGCGCAGTTGAGCGGCGCCGCCGCGGCGCAGTTGCCCGATGCCAACAGCCCCGTGCTGGCGGCGCTGCAAGCCAATGTGGGCGGCACGTTGCACAACATCCAGGCACAGCTGCGGCTGCAGGGCGCGCCGGGCACCGCGGGCCACGAGGCACTGCAGATGCCGCCGCTGCCGACCGCCGATGCCAGCCTGCAGACAGAAGACAACCTCGGCTGGCCGGTGGCGAGCAACGCGGCGCCGCTGCGGCTGGATGCCCGGGCGCAGGTCACGCCGAACGATGCCCTGCCGCTGCAAGAAGTCCATGCCGAGCTGCACACGCTGGACCTGAGTGCGTTTCTGCCCGAGGCGCCCAGCACTGACCTGGTCGCGCGGATCAACGTCACGCCGTCAGCGCCCGGCAGCGCGAACGGCGACATGGGGCTGACGTTGCACGCCACGGTCGTCAACGACAAGGCAGGCCCCTGGGATGCCGGGCAGCTGCCGGTGAACCGCCTGACCGCCACCGCAAGCTGGCAGGATGGCGTGGCCACGGTCGAACGCCTGCTGCTCGAGCTGGCCGGCGGCAGCATCAAAACGACGGGGCAATGGCGCACCACGGGCAGCAGCAGCGATGCGGGCGCCGTTGCCGGCCAGTGGCAGGCGGAAAGCCACATTGCGCACATCAACCCGGCGCTGCTGCACAGCCAGTTGGCGGCCTTCCCCCTGGATGGCACGATCACGGCGACCGGCATGGGCGGTGCTGCCGACTTTGACCTTGCGCTGAATGCAGTCGACACCACCGCCAGCGCCGAAACCGGGCAGGACACGGATGCGGCGGACGCCGCCGGCGAGAGCGAAGCCCTGGCCGCGCAACTGCGCGCGCTGGCACTGCGCCAGGTGCGCGCCAGCGGCCGCTTTGCCGACGGACTGCTGGCATTGGACAGGCTGCTTGTACAAGCCGACGATGCCCGCCTGGACGGCAGTGCCAGCGTCAACCTGGCAGACCCCGGGCAATTGACCATCGACAGCGACATCGGCCTGGACGTGCCCGGCTTGAAGTTGAGCGTGCAAACGACGGAACTGGCTGCTGATGGCGGCGCAGGCAAGGCAGCACTCAACCTCAGCGATGCGGCAGCGACCCTGCAATGGGCAAAAAAGCTGCCGGGGGCCGGCGACGCCCTGGCCGGTGCGCAAGCCAGCGGCAGCGGCAAGCTGGACGCCAGTTGGGAAGGCGGCTGGCTGCAGCCGGTGCTGCAGGCCAAGCTGGACGTACCCAGGCTGGACCTGACGCCGCCCACGCAAGGCGGCAAGATCGACACCGTGCAGGTGCGCGAGCTGGACGCCACCGTCAGCGGCAGCCTGGAGCAGGCCAAGCTGGCCCTGCGCGGTCGCGTGCTGCAACCGGCGCAGGGTGTCGACATGCAACTGGCGCTGGATACCGAAGGCGGCTGGGCCAACCAGGTGCTGACGCTGGACAAACTGCAGCTCAGGGCCGGCGATGCCAGCGCCTCCGGCCACGTCACGCTTGACCTGTCCGACGCTCTGGGCGCCAATGCAGACCTGCAGGTCCGGGCGCCGGGGCTGGCAGCGGCCATCAAGGGCGAGCTGGCGCCCAAGACCGGCGCTGGCACGGTCCAGATCGACCTGGGCGATGCGGCAGCCACGCTGCGCTGGGCCAAGACCTTGCCAGGCGCCGCCCGTGTCCTGGCCGGCGCCAGTGCCACCGGCACGGCGCGGCTGGACGCGCGCTGGCAAGGTGGCACAGCCAACCCGCACGTCAACGCAACGCTGGGCGTGCCCCGGCTGGACTACGTGGCCAGCAAGGATGCCAATTCGCTGTCGGTGCGCGACCTGCAGGCCGAGCTGGCCGGCGACCTGGCGCAGGCGGCACTGACAGCCAACGGACACATCGTGCAGGGCGCGCGCAAGCTAAACCTGAGGCTGGCGATCGATGGCGGCCGCGCACGCGACGACAGCGCCGCCTGGCGCCTGCGCATCAGCGAGCTGGCGGCGCAATTGGAACTGCCCGAACTCGGCCACGGCCAGTGGCAAGTGGCCAGCCGCGACCAGGTATCCATCAACTGGAACCCGGCCAACGGCGGCCAGCTTGACGTGGCCGCCGGCGTACTGACCATCACGTCGCCCGCGCCCAGCAGCCAGTCACGCATCATCTGGGAGCCGGTGCGCCTGCGCGACGGCCAACTGCACAGCGCCGGCCGCATTACCGAGCTGCCGCTGCAATGGGTACGGCGCGTGGCCGGCAGGCAGTTGGAAGACGCCGGCATATCGGGCGACATCGTGCTGGGCGGCCAGTGGGACATACAGATGGGGCGCGAGCTCAAGTTCAACGCCCTTCTGGAGCGCAAGAGTGGCGACATCAAGGTGACTACGGGGAACAGTGCCGGCACGGCGATCCCGGTCGGCCTGCGCCAGGCGCGGGTTGAACTGAGCAACAGCGGCAACGACGTCACGGTCGACATCCGCTGGGACAGCGAACGCGCCGGCATCGTTGACGGCCAGTTCAACACGCAACTGACGTCAACCCGCGGTGCCGATGGCCAGGCCCGGTGGAGCTGGTCCGACCAGGCACCCGTCAAGGGCCGCCTCAAGGCCAACCTGCCCGAAATATCGGTGTGGTCGCTGCTGGCGCCGCCTGGCTGGCGCCTGCACGGCTCGCTGGGTGCCGATATCCAGGTTGCGGGCAGTGTCGCTGCGCCACAGATGACCGGTACGCTGACAGCCGACAACCTGGCGATGCGCTCGGTGGTCGAGGGCCTGCAGTTTGAGAACGGCCGCCTGCGCGCCCACGCGCAAGGCACCCGCCTCATCATCGACGAGTTCGTCCTGCACGGCGCCGGCGAGGATGGCGGCAGCATACACGCCACCGGCGAAGCCGGCCTGATCAACGGAGAACCGGCGGCACGGATGCAGGCAGTGGTCGACAAGCTGCACGCGAGTGTGCGCGAAGATCGCGAAATCATTGCCTCCGGCAGGATAGTTGCCGCCTTCAAGAACCAGACCGTCAGCGCCAAGGGCACGCTGGTCGTCGACCGCGCGCGCATCGTCCTGCCAGACGAGAGCCGGCCTTCGCTGGGCAGCGATGTCTTCATCCACGGCCTGGACCCGGAAGACCGCGCTGCAGTCGAACAGGCCCGCAAGCCCGGCGCCGATGATGAAGCGGCCCAGGCCAGCGCAGGGGCCCGTGACGCTGCGGAGGCCAGCCCGCTGCACGCCGACATAGACATCAAGATCAACATGGGGGATGACTTCCAGCTCCAAGGCATGGGCATAGACACGCGCCTGGCCGGCGAGCTGGCGCTGACCGCCGACGGGTCGCTGGCGCAGATGCCCACGCTCAACGGCCGCGTGGAGACGGTGGGCGGCACGTACCGGGCGTACGGCCAGCACCTCAGCATCGAGCACGGTCGCGTCTTCTTCACGGGCGACGCCAGCAACCCGGGACTGGACATCCTGGCGTTGCGGCCCAACTACATCAGCGACCAGAAAGTGGGTGCGCTCATCCAGGGCACGGCGCTGCTGCCGCAGGTCACGCTGTACTCCCGGCCCACGCTGCCTGACGACCAGGTCCTGGCCTGGCTTGTCCTCGGCCACGCCGCACCGGAAGATGGCGGCGAAGCGGCGATGATGCAAACGGCGGCGCTGGCGCTGCTGGGCGGCCGCGACAGCGAGGGCCTGGCATCGTCCTTTGGCCTGGACGAGCTGAGCTTTGGCAACAGCAGCAACGGCGAGGGCCTGGCCGGCGCCAGCGTCACGCTGGGCAAGCGCCTCTCGGATCGGCTCTACACCGCCTACGAGCACAGCCTCTCGGGCACTGGCGGCGTGCTCATGATCTTCTACGAGCTGTCGCGCCGCTGGGTCCTGCGCGGCCAGGCGAGCGAGAGCTCGGCGATAGACCTGATCTACCGCCTGTCTTACGACTGAACTGACGCCAGGCCGCCCGCGATGCCACATCAAGACGGGGCTTGCCTGAATCGCAGCAGCCGGGCGGCCTATAGAATTCACTCTGACTGCCGCCGTAGTTCAATGGATAGAACGAGCGCCTCCTAAGCGCTAGATACAGGTTCGATTCCTGTCGGCGGTACCATCACGCCGTGTCCTGCCACTGCATCTACGGGCCCATCAAACAACGGCACGCCCGCATATCACGACGCAGGCCCGCCATTGCCGCGACCACCCGCAGCGGCGTGCTCACCTGGGCCATTGCATTGGTCTTGGCCGGGCGGCCGCACCATTGCCGGCACCGGCTTTGCGGCGCTGCTGGACTGCGCGCACCTGCTGGCGATGCTGCTGCCGGCCGTGGTACTGTTCTTCAACCCCTCCCATCTCTTTGCCTGCACGCGTGAAAACCCGTCTCCGCCGTTCGTCACCCGCCTGCACGAATCGGGCAACACGGCGTTTCCCGCGCGCAGCTCGGCAAAATAGCGCACGTTGCCGGCCCATATCCTGTCACACTATTGCCACCTTCGAATGGATTCGGGATGACGCGGAATGACGGGCGCAAGACAAGTTTGCCGCTTGAGATCATCGTGCCCGACAGTCGCAGTGCCTTCCTGATTCAACCGCTTCGCGCCAGACCGCTGGCGTGCGGCCAGCCTGTCCCGATGCTTCCCGCCTGCTGAAACGTGCCCGCCTTTTCCTTTGAAGCACTGCAGCCCGACGGCAAGACCCGCAAGGGGGTGATCGAGGCCGACACCGCGCGCATGGCGCGCTCGCAACTGCGCGGCCAGGACCTGGTCCCGCTGGTGGTGGCGCCGCTGACCGCAGAGGCGGACTCGCTGCTGACCCGGCCGCTGCTGGGCGGGCATGCCTTTGGCAGCCTGCAGCTGGCGATCTGGACGCGGCAGCTGGCCGGGCTGGTCAGCTCCGGACTGCCGCTGGAGCGCTCGCTGACGGCGCTGGCCGACGAGGCAGACGAGCGCAAGCAGCGCCACGTGATCGCCGCACTGCGCGCGGAGGTCAACGGCGGCAGCACGCTGGCGCAGGCGATGGCCCAGCACCCACGCGACTTCTCGCCGGTCTACACGGCGGTGATCGCCGCTGGCGAACAGGGCGGCGACCTGGGTATCGTGCTCGAGCGGCTGGCCGACGACCTGGAGCAGCGGCAGGAACTCAAGGGCAAGCTGATCGGCGCCGCGCTGTATCCGGCCATCGTCACGCTGGTGGCCATTGCCATCGTCATCTTCCTGGTCAGCTACGTGGTGCCGCAGGTGGCCTCGGTGTTTTCCGGCACCCAGCGCGCGCTGCCATTCCTCACGCGGGCCATGCTGGCGATCAGCGACGGCGTGCGCGACTGGGGCTGGTGGCTGCTGGGGCTGGGCGTGGCGGCGCTGGTCGTGTTCCGGCTGGCGCTGCGCAACAGCGAATTGCGGCGCAGCTTTGACGCGCTCTGGCTGCGCCTGCCGCTCATCGGCCGCCTGGCACGCGGATACAACGCCGCCCGCTTTGCCGCCACGCTGTCCATGCTGACCAACGCGGGCGTGCCCATCCTGCGCGCGCTGCAGGCTGCGGCCGATACGCTGCACAACACGGCGCTGCAAGCCGACGCCCGCGATGCCCTGATCATGGTGCGCGAAGGCGCGCCGCTGGCCAGTGCGCTGGCACAAAAGAAGCGCTTTCCCGGCCTGCTCGCCATGTTTGCGCGGCTGGGCGAGCAAACCGGGCGCCTGCCGCAGATGCTCGACCGCGCGGCCGCGCAGCTCTCGGCCGAGGTGCAGCGCCGGGCGCTGCGGCTGGCCACCGTGCTGGAGCCGCTGCTCATCCTGGTCATGGGGCTGATCGTCATGCTCATCGTGCTGGCGGTCATGCTGCCTATCATCGAGCTGAACCAATGGGTGGCATGAACCCGCTGCCGCCACGCCACTGGTGAGCAGCGGGCCCCGGCGGTACACTCACGCTGATCATGCCCGCCAGCCTCAAGAACCAGCTCGTCGTTGCCATCTCCTCGCGCGCGCTGTTTGACTTTGAGGAAGAAAACCGGCTGTTTGAAGGCGGCGATGCCGCCGCATACATGCAACTGCAACTGGAGCGCGTGGACGTGCCGGCCAAGCCGGGCGTGGCTTTCTCGCTCATCCGGAAGCTGCTGGCGTTCAACGAGCCGGGGCACCAGCGGGTCGAGGTGGTGGTGCTCTCGCGCAACGACCCGGTCAGCGGCATGCGCGTCTTTCGCAGCACGACGGCGCATGACATCTCGGTGCAGCGCGGCGTGTTCACGCAGGGGCGCGACCCGTTCGGCTACCTGCGGCCACTGGGAGCGCAGCTGTTCCTGTCGGCCAACGAGGCCGACGTGCGGCAGGCGCTGGCACTGGGGTTTCCCGCCGCGCGCGTGGCCACCGAAGCAACGCGCGCGCCGGGCAGCCACCCGCACGAGGTGCGCATTGCGTTTGACGGCGACGCCGTGCTCTTTGCCGACGAAGCCGAGCGCATCTACCAGGAACAGGGGCTGGAGGCGTTCCAGAGTTACGAAAAGATGAACGCCGCGCAGCCGCTGCCGGCCGGTCCGTTCAAGCCGCTGCTGGCCGCGCTCAATCGCCTGCAACGCGCCGGCAACCAGGCCATGGCGCTGCGCACGGCGCTGGTGACGGCGCGCAGCGCACCCGCGCATGAGCGCGCGATCCGCACGCTCATGCACTGGGGCGTCAGCGTGGACGAGGCCATGTTCCTGGGCGGGCTGGCCAAGGGCGAGTTCCTGCGCGAGTTTGAACCCGATTTCTTCTTTGACGACCAGGCCGGCCACATCCAGCAGGCCGCACGCCACGTGCCGTCCGGGCACGTGGCCTTTGGCATCACCAACGTGGCACCGGCGACCCCGGCAAAGGACGACCTGGTTGGAAACGATGCCCAGCAAGATCAGATGCATGAGCGATGACCTCGCTTGAAGAGGTTGAGCGTATTGCGTCCAGCGTCCAGCGTATGCCCACCACGCTCGACGCTCAGCGCCTGACGCCAAACCTTCATGGGTCGAGGTCATCTGTCATCTGTCATCCGGTGAGCTGGCAACGCTTGCCAATGCGGAAGAACGAAGACCGGGAATGATGACGCTGCTGCGCATGAATTGCGCAGTCAGTCAGTCAGTCTTGAAACCCGGCCGTCGTTCCCATACAATGTCAGCCATGTGTACTGCATGCCCGCACGCCCTGCCGACGCCCTCTGCCCGCGTCGCAACCCGTGCCCTGCCTGCAGCCATCACCAAAACAACGACCGCCAAGAGCTGAACCCAGCTCCGGTCGCGTCGTTTGCCCTTCTTGGTCCCTGACACGCCGGAGCACCGGAGAGCGATCAGGCGGACCTCGCATTCTTGACTGAAAGGGCCCCACATCATGAACACATTGGTCGGACTCATAGGCTGGCGCGGCATGGTCGGCTCGGTGCTGATGGAGCGCATGCAGGCCGAGCAGGACTTTGACCTGATCGAGCCGGTCTTCTTCTCCACCAGCAACGCCGGTGGCCAGGCGCCCGCCATGGCCCGCAACGAGCAGGCGCTGCAGGATGCGCACGACGTGGACACGCTGAAAAAGTGCGCCATCCTGGTTTCCTGCCAGGGAAGCGACTACACGCAGGCGGTCTACCCCAAGCTGCGCGCAGCCGGCTGGAAGGGCCACTGGATAGACGCTGCTTCCGCGCTGCGCATGGACCGCGACACCGTGGTCGTGCTCGACCCGGTCAACCTGCCCGTCATTAACGCTGGCCTGGCGCGCGGCGGCAACACCTGGGTCGGTGGCAACTGCACGGTCAGCTGCATGCTCATGGGCGTGGGTGCGCTGTACAAGGCGGGGCTGGTCGAGTGGATGACCACGCAGACGTACCAAGCCGCCAGCGGCGGCGGCGCGCGGCACATGCGCGAGCTCATCACGCAGTACGGCGCCTTGTACGACAGCGTGGCCGACCTGCTGGATGACCCGAAAAGCGCGATCCTGGAAATTGACCGCAGGGTGATTGCGCGCCAACGTGCATTCAGCGCGGATGAAACCGCCAACTTCGGCGTGCCGCTGGGCGGCAGCCTCATCCCCTGGATAGACAGCGAGCTGGACGGCGGCTTCTCGCGCGAGGAATGGAAGGGCATGGCCGAGACCAACAGGATCCTGGGCCGCGGCGAGGGCTACGACCAGCCGGCCATCCCCATCGACGGCTTTTGCGTCCGCGTTGGCGCCATGCGCTGCCACAGCCAGGCGTTGCTGTTCAAGCTCACCAAGGACGTGCCACTGGCGGACATCGAGGCCATGATTGCTGCCGACAACGACTGGGTCAAGGTGGTCCCCAACACCAAACAGGCCACCATGGACCAACTGACTCCGGTGGCCGTGACCGGCACCATGGACATCCCGGTGGGCCGCTTGCGCAAGACCAACCTGGGCCCGCAGTACCTGGGCGCGTTTACCGTGGGCGACCAGCTGCTGTGGGGCGCTGCCGAGCCGCTGCGGCGCATGCTGCGCATCCTGCTGGAACGGCAGGCGTAAGCGGGCCGGGACACGCTCACAAAAGCCCGGTGCCGCCATGATCAACGGCAGTTGCCTGTGCGGCGGCGTCCGCTACACCTACGACGGCGACCTGCCCGAGCTGTCCTTGTGCCACTGCCGGCAATGCCAGAAGGCGCAGGGCTCGGCCTTTGCTGCCGTGTGCCCCGTCGACGCGGACAGGCTGACCTTTGTTTCCGGCCGCGAATTGCTGAAGGAATACCGGGCAACACCCGGCAAGGCGCGCGTGTTCTGCGCCAATTGCGGCAGCCCCATCTACAGCGCCCGGGACAGCGCGCCGCAGCTGCTGCGGCTGCGTGCCGGCACGATAGACACACCGTTTCAGTGCCGCAGTGCCTACCACAAGTACGTTGCGTCCAAGGCGACGTGGGACGTGATCGGCGACGACTGGCCGCAGTATCCTGGCGCGAGCAAGTAAGCGGAAAGTCTGCATCCCGGAGCGACTTGCTTGGCGATTGTCGCTGTCCAGCGATTGCCGGGCGCACATCCCGGCAATCGCCACATTTGACGCATGCTTGGCGTCCGTTGCAAACACCTGCCAACCAGCAAGCAACCACCCACCCTCACTCCTCAATACCGATCAAACACCTCTTGCACGTGCTGTGCAGCAGATTAGCCGAATACGTCAACGCCAGCGGAGGCAGGAACAGGATTCCGCCACTAGGCGCACATTCCGGCAAGCATGGATACGAAGACACCCGGCCCCCATTCCGTACGGCCGATCGCACCTCCGCAAATGGCGGCATGGGCGTGCCGGCCCGGCGCGTGGTTCAGGTGGCCCGGGCTGCGTCGGGGTCAACCATTTTCCACAGGATGAGCCCAGCGCACAGCCACTGCACGACCAGGAAGATCGTGCCCAGCGTGTGCCACAGCGCCAGATTCTGGCCCGCAATGATGCGCGGCGCCACGGCAAACTGGATCAGCAGCGCCAACAGCACGCCCAGCGCCGCGGCAAAGATGATGGTTTGCACGCCCGCGCGGGCATTCTCGCCAGCAGCGCGGCCCTTGAAGAGCAGCAGGAGCAGCACGCCGCAGCCTATGGCCAGCATGTTCGCGGCGCCAAACAGGCGCGCAGCCACCGGCCCGGCCAGGCTGGCCGACGGCAGCGTGGCAAACAGCAGCGGCACCGCCACGCCGCCTATGGCCACGAGTGAACCCCACCACAGGGCGGCAACAAACATGCCAATGCGGCGGCGCATGCGGCTTCAGCTCCTGCGTCCGGCAACCGGATCAGACATAGCGCACGGCAATGATTTCATACGTGCGCACGCCGCCTGGCGCCTGCACGTCGGCCACGTCACCGGCCTCCTTGCCGATCAGCGCCCGTGCCAGCGGACTGGAGACGTTGATGCGGCCCTGCCTGAGGTCGGCTTCGTCCTCGCCCACGATCTGGTAGGTCGCCCGCTGGCGGCTGTCTTCATCCTCCAGCTCGACAGTGGCGCCAAAGACGATCTTGTCGCCGGCGTCCACCTCGGTGGGATCTATGACCTGCGCCGCCCCCAGCTTGTTCTCGATTTCCTTGATGCGGCCCTCGATGAACGCCTGCCTGTCCTTGGCGGCGTCGTATTCGGCGTTTTCGCTCAGGTCACCCTGCGCCCGCGCCTCGGCAATGGCCTGGACCACCGCGGGCCTGTCCTTGCTCTTGAGCTGGCGCAGCTCGGCCTTGAGCTGCTCGGCACCCCGCTTGGTCATGGGAAAAGTAGCCATGGATTGCTCCCTTGCTCCTGTCTGTTGCTTGCCTGCGCCGCAGCGCAATGCCGGCTGCTGCGCGCGCTCGCGCCGATGGCGGCGGCCGCGGCTTGCGCCAGCAGCAAGTGATGGAATCCGGCGTGCGCCGGGCAGCGCAGGTCCGGCATCAACCCCGCCGGGCGCCTGCGATCGGGATCGGGGCCAGGACGTGCTGGCCCGGCGCGCCGTGAAAAACAGGGCCGCCGGGCGCGAGCGCTCGGCGGCCTCATTGCGGTTACCCGCCATTATCGCTCAAACCATCAGGCGGTTTGGCCGTGAATCTCCTGCAGCGAGACCACGCTCAGGTCGTCCATGGACTTCATGCCCTCGACCACGGCTTCCGCACCGGCTATGGTGGTGAAGGTGGGGATGCGCTGGGACGAGGCCGTGACCCGGATGATGCGGCTGTCGGCCACCGCGTTGCGTCGCTCTTCCACCGTGTTGATGACCAGCGAGATCTCGCCGTTTTTCATCATGTCGACCACGTGCGGGCGTCCTTCGGTCACCTTGTTGACGGCCGGGCAGGCAATGCCGGCCGCCTGCACCGCAGCTGCCGTGCCCCGGGTCGCGACCAGCGCGTAGCCCATGGCCACCAGCGCGCGCGCCAGCGGCACGACCTGTGGCTTGTCCCGGTTCTTCACCGACAGGAAGATCTTGCCCGCCGGCGTGCCATCGGCGCGCAGCGGGCCGGGCATGCGCTCGCCCGCGCCTATCTCCGCCTTGATGTACGCCTCGCCAAAGGTCTTGCCCACGCCCATGACCTCGCCCGTGGACTTCATCTCCGGCCCCAGGATGATGTCCACGCCCGGGAACTTGACAAAGGGCAGCACCGCTTCCTTGACGAAGAAATACGATGGCACGACCTCCTCGCCCACGCCCTGCTCGTCCAGCGTCTGCCCGGCCATGCAGCGCGCGGCCACCTTGGCCAGCTGCACGCCGGTGGCCTTGCTCACGAACGGCACGGTGCGGCTGGCGCGCGGGTTCACCTCCAGCACGTAGACCACGTCCTCGTTGCCGTTCTCGCCACCGTTTTCCTGGATGGCAAACTGCACGTTCATGAGCCCGACCACCTCCAGCGCCTCGGCCATGGCCGCGGTCTGGCGCTTGAGCTCCTCAACGGTTGCCTCCTTGAGGTAGTACGGCGGCAGCGAGCAGGCCGAGTCGCCCGAGTGCACGCCCGCTTCCTCTATGTGCTCCATGACGCCGCCCATGAAGACGCGCCCGGCGGCATCGCGCACGGCGTCGACGTCGCACTCGATGGCGTCGGCCAGGAAGCGGTCCAGCAGCACCGGCGCATCCTCGCTGACGCGCACCGCCTCGCGCATGTAGCGCTCAAGCTCGGGCTGCTCGCGAACGATCTCCATGGCGCGCCCGCCCAGCACGTAGCTGGGACGCACGACCAGCGGGTAGCCGATGTCCGCGGCCCTGGCCAGCGCCTCGGCCTGCGTGTACGCAATGGCGTTGTGCGGCTGGCGCAGCCCCAGGTCCTGCAGCAATTTCTGGAAGCGGCCGCGGTCCTCGGCGGCATCGATCATGTCGGGCGTGGTGCCGATGATGGGAACGCCCTCGGCCGCCAGCGCGCGCGCCAGCTTGAGCGGCGTCTGCCCGCCGTACTGCACGATGACGCCTGCGGGGTTTTCCCTATGCACGATCTCCAGCACGTCCTCCAGCGTCAGCGGCTCGAAGTACAGGCGGTCGGAGGTGTCAAAGTCGGTGGAGACGGTCTCCGGGTTGCAGTTGACCATGATGGTCTCGTAGCCGTCTTCGCGCAAGGCCA
>JALOAS010000041.1 GCA_023228705.1 Ottowia sp.
GATGGGCGTGTCAGGCAAGGGTGAGTGCTGCGGCTCCAAAGGTGCCTGCGCACCTTTGGACAGCACGAACAGAAGCAGCCTCTGGCTGCGGGGCGCCCTGCAAGGGCGACAACGCCGCAGACTATTGTCTGCAAGGCGGAGCAACGCAGCATGGCGCGTCCAGCGCTGTGCGATCAGGCGCATAGCGTCTTCACCTGATGGATGAACATTGAAAAACACAAAAACTCGAGCTATAACAAATAGCTACCAAAGAAAACAAGCGGTCCACTGCGGAATCTAGGTTCATGAGAGTCCTGCTCGACTTTGTCCCCATCCTGCTGTTCTTCATTGCCTACAAGCTGTGGGGCATCTACGTGGGCACGGCCGTGCTCATGGCCGGCATGACGGTGCAGATGGGCATCATCTATGCACTGGACCGCAAGCTCAGCACCATGCACAAGGCGACGCTGGCGCTGGTGCTGATTTTTGGCGTGCTCACGCTGCTGCTGCGCGACGACCGCTTCATCAAGTGGAAGCCCACCGTGCTCTACGTGGCCATGGCGCTCGCGCTGGGCCTGGCGCTGTGGGTCTGGCACAAGAACTTCCTGAAGATGATGCTGGGCAGCCAGCTGACGTTGCCCGATTTCGCATGGAACCGATTGACCGTGGCATGGATCGGATACTGCATGTTCATGGCGGTACTCAATGGCTACATTGCCGCGTGGTTCTCCACCGACGCCTGGGCCAACTTCAAGCTGTGGGGATATGCCTTCCCCATCGTCTTCATTATTGGTCAGGGAATCTACGTGGCGCGCCACCTGCGCGAGCCGTCCACGCCTGGAGCCGGCCCGCCGGGGGTGCGCGAATGAGCGAGCTGGCCCATGAAATGGAGCAGCGCCTGCGCCAGCAGCTGAAGCCCGCGTTTGTCCAGGTGCTGGACGAAAGCTGGCAGCACGAAGGACATGCCGGCGCCAATGGCACCGGCTTTGGCACGCACTTTCGGGTGCGCATTGCCGCATCCGCGCTGGACGGCCTGGGCCGCGTGGCGCGGCACCGCCTTGTTTATGATGCGCTGGCTGAATTCATCAACCACCGGGGCGTCCATGCGCTGGTCATAGAGCTCGCGTAAGGTCCAAGTGGCGCCCGCACCAAGTCCCACAATCCCATCCGGTTCCCGCTTCTTGCCGGCTGCCGGCCATCCATCTTCTTCTTCACGCTTTTTCATGAAACAACACCTCATTGCCCTCACCGCTGCCGCCCTGCTTGCCAGCAGCTTCACCCTGCCCGTGCACGCGCAAGACAACGTTGCCGTTGTCAACGGCCAGGCCATACCGCAGGCCCGGCTGGACGCGCTGAAGTCGCAAATCGAGCAGCAGGCCGCGCGCATGGGCCAGCCCGTGCCGCCGGAGATCCTCGACCAGCTGCGTGAAGAGGTCATCGCGCGCGAAGTCTTTGCGCAGGAAGCCCAGCGCCAGGGGCTGGACAAGACCGACGCGTACCGCAACAAGCTGCAACTGGCCAGGGAAAGCATCCTGGCCAGTGAGCTGTTTGCCCACTACATGGACGAACACCCGGTTTCCGACAAGGACGCGCAGGCCGAATACGACAACCTGGTCAAGGCGCAGGCGGAATCGGCTTCGGGCAAGGAATACAAGTCGCACCACATCCTCGTTGACGATGAAGACGAGGCCAAGTCCATCATTGCCGAACTGAAGAAGGGCGCCAGCTTCGAGGACCTGGCCAAGGACAAGTCCAAGGACCCGGGCTCGGGAGCCAACGGCGGCGACCTGGGCTGGGCCAGGCCCGACAGTTTCGTTCCCGAGTTTTCCCAAGCGCTCAAGAGCCTGGACAAGGGCCAGGTGACCGAGACGCCAGTCAAGTCGCAGTTTGGTTACCACATCATCCGGCTGGACGACGTTCGCGACGCCAAGGCGCCGGAGGCACCACCCTTTGACGCCGTCAAGGACCAGATCAAGGAGCGCCTGGAGCAACAGAAGGTGGCCGCGTACCAGCAGGAGCTGCGGGACAAGGCCAAGGTGGAATAGGTGTTGAGCGTTGAGCGGATCCGCAAGACGCAAGTCGCCAAACGCTCAACACCCTCTCAATGCAGTATCTGCCGCAAAAAGAGCTGCGTGCGCTCGTTCTGCGGGCTGTCAAAAAACGCCTCCGGTGTGTTCTGCTCGATGATCTGGCCCGCGTCCATGAAGATGACGCGGTTGGCCACTTGGCGCGCAAAGCCCATTTCATGCGTCACGCACAGCATGGTCATGCCGGACTCCTCCGCCAGCTCGACCATCACGTCCAGCACCTCCTTGACCATTTCCGGGTCCAGCGCCGACGTGGGTTCGTCAAACAGCATGATCTTGGGCTGCATGCACAGCGAGCGCGCGATCGCCACCCGCTGCTGCTGGCCGCCCGACAGCTGGCCGGGGTATTTCAGCGCCTGATCGGGGATGCGCACGCGCTCGAGATACGTCATCGCCATCGCCTCCGCCTCGGCGCGGGGTCGCCTGAGCACCCAGACCGGCCCCAGGATCAGGTTTTCCAGCACCGTCATGTGCGGAAACAGGTTGAAGTGCTGGAACACCATCCCCACGTCGCGCCGTATGGCCTCTATCTGCTTGAGGTTGCTGGTCAACTCCACCCCGTCTACGGCGATGCGTCCTTCCTGGTGTTCCTCCAGCCGGTTGATGCAGCGGATCAGCGTGGACTTGCCGGACCCGGACGGCCCGCAGATCACGATGCGCTCGCCCGGGCGCACGATCAGGTTCACGTCCTTGAGCACGTGAAACTCCCCAAACCACTTGTTCACGTTCTGCATTTCAATGATCGCGTCGGACATGGCTGTGGCTCTTTCCGGTCTGCAAGAGTCAGCGCTGCTGCGCCTGGTCAAAGCGCCGCTCCAGGGTCACGCTGTAGCGCGACATGGAAAAGCAGAACACGAAATAAATGGCTGCAATGAAGAGGTAGGAGTCAATGCTGAACCCCTGCCAGCCCGGGTCCAGCACGGCCGCCCGCGACGCCTGCATGAGGTCGAAGATGCCGATGATGACCACCAGCGACGTGTCCTTGAACAGCGAGATGAACGTGCTCACGAGCGGCGGGATGACGACCTTCAGCGCCTGCGGCAGGATGACCTTGCGCATGCGCTGCCAGTAGCTCAGTCCCAGCGAGTCGGCGCCCTCGTACTGGCCCCGGGGGATGGACTGCAGGCCGCCGCGCACCACCTCGGCAACGTAGGCCGCGGTGAACAGGATGAGCGCGATCTGTGCCCGCAGCAGCTTGTCTATGGAAACGCCCTCCGGGAGGAACAGCGGCAGCATGACCGACGACATGAACAGCAGGCTGATCAGTGGCACGCCGCGGATGAGCTCGATGTAGACCACGCACACCGCCTTGATCGCCGGCATGTTCGAGCGCCGCCCCAGCGCCAGCAGCACGCCAAAGGGAAACGCCATGCCGATGCCAAACGTGGCCAGGATCAGCGTCAGTGGCAAGCCGCCCCAGCGGCTGTCTTCCACGTACGTCAGGCCCAGCACGCCCCCCCACATCAGCACGGCCACGGCAGCCAGCGCAGCCAGCCAGGCCAGCGCCAGCAGCGGATGCCAGAAGCGGCGGATGCAGCTGCCGATCACGATGCCGACCAGGATGACGGACGCCAGCAGCGGACGCCACTGCTCGTCGTAGGGGTAGAGACCAAACAGGATGAGCCGGTGCTTCTCGCGCACCAGCGCCCAGCAATATCCGCCGTTTTCACGGCAGCCCGCAGCCGTGCTCGCGGCAAAATCGGGCTTCAGGAAAAAATAATCGATCAGCACCGGAACCGCCAGCAGCAGGATCCAGGCCGTCAGGATGGTCAGGATGGCGTGCAGCGGCGTGGCAAACAGGCGCGTGCGCAGCCAGCCAAGCGCGCCGGCGCGCGCGGTCGGCGGCGGCCGCGGTGCAATCAGCTCGGGACCCGTGTACGGCGTGCTCACGGCGTCAACGCTCCACCAGCGCCATGCGCTTGTTGTACCAGTTCATGAACGCGGAAATAGACAGGCTCACCACCAGGTACGCGGCCATGATGATCATGATGCCCTCGATGGCCTGCCCGGTCTGGTTCAGGATGGTGTTGGTCACCGCGACGATGTCCGGATAGCCGATGGCTACGGCCAGCGAGCTGTTCTTCATCAGGTTCAGGTACTGGCTGGTCATGGGCGGGATGATGACCCGCATGGCCTGCGGCAGCACGACCCGCCGCAACACGCGCCTGCGCCGCAGCCCCAGCGACGCAGCTGCCTCCCACTGCCCCGTGTCCACGGCCTGGACGCCCGAGCGCACCACCTCGGCGATGTACGCCGCGGTGTAGATCACCAGCCCCGCCAGCAGGGCGGACAGCTCCGGCGTCAGCGTCAGGCCGCCCTGGAAGTTGAACCCCGTGAGCACCGGACGGTCCACTTCCAGCGCGGCTCCGCTGGCCAGCCACGCCAGCAGCGGCAGGCCAGCAAGCAGCAACAGCGCAACCCGGCCCAGTGGGAAGATGCGGCCGGTGCTGTCCTGGCGCCGCCGCGCCCAGTGCGCAATCACGACCACCGCAACGATGGCCAGCGCCAACCCACCCAGGATCCAGTCCATGGCGTGTCCCGCCAGCCAGGGCAGGCGCAGCCCGCGGTTGGAGATGAACACGTCCGGCAGCGGCGACAGCGCCTGCCGGGGACCCGGCATGATCTCTGTGATCAGCGCGTACCAGAAGAAAAGCTGCAACAGCAGCGGCACGTTGCGCATGACCTCCACGTACAGGCCGCACAGGCGCGAGACCAGCCAGTTCCGGGACAGGCGCCCGATGCCGACCAGCGTGCCCAGCAGCGTGGCCGCGACGATGCCGATGACCGACACCATGAGCGTGTTGACCAGCCCCACCAGCACCGCGCGCCCGTACGTGTCGTTGGGCGAGTACGCAATGGCCGTCTCGCCAATGGCAAACCCGGCCCGCTGCTGCAGGAAGTCAAAGCCGGTGGTGATGTTGCGCTTGGACAGGTTGTGCAGCGTGTTGGACGCCAGGTACCAGATGAACAGCCCGACCAGGCCCAGCAGCAGCGCCTGGTAGACCAGCGCGCGCAGCGCCGGGTCGTTCCAGGACCAGCGCGGTCGCGCCGGCCTCCTGCGCCTGGCTCGGGGTGCGGTCATCGGCATGCCGGTCCGGCAAGGCAGCAGCCCGGCATGGGGCGGCAGGCGCCAGGCGCTGCCGCCCCATGCCGGCGCGGGCTGCCGGCCGGGTTCAGCGGATGGGCCAGGCGTACATGACGCCGCCGTCGGTCCACTGTGCGTTCAGGCCGCGCTCCAGCTTGAGCGGCGATCCCATGCCGACGTTGCGCTCGAACGACTCGCCGTAGTTGCCCACCTGCTTGACGATGTTGTACGCCCAGCGGTTGTCCACCTGCAATCCCTTGCCCATGTCGCCGGTCACGCCCAGGATGCGCTGGATGTCCGGGTTGTCGCTCTTGAGCATCTCGTCGACGTTCTTGGAGGTGATTCCCTTCTCCTCGGCCTCGACCCAGCCGTTCAGCGCCCAGCGCACGACCATGAACCACTCGTCGTCGCCCTGGCGCACCATGGGTCCCAGCGGCTCCTTGGACAGGTCCTCGGGCAGGATGATGTACTCGTCCGGGCTGGCGGAAGACGCACGCAGCGCGGCCAGTTGCGACTTGTCGCTGGTGGTGGCGTCGCAGCGACCGGACTCAAAGGTGCGGAATCCGCCCTCGGACGTCTCTATGACGACGGGCTTGTACGAGATCTCGTGCGCATGGAACCAGTCGGCCAGGTTCAGCTCGGTGGTGGTGCCCTGCAGCACGCAGATGGTCGCGCCATCGAGCTCGGTGACCGAGCTCACGCCCAGGTCCTTCTTCACGATCACGCCCTGACTGTCGTAGTAGTTGATTCCGGCACTCATCAGCCCCTGCGTGGTGTCGCGGCTCATGGTGGCGGTGGTGTTGCGCGTGAGCACGTCGATCTCGCCGGATTGCAGCGCCGTCAGGCGTTGCTGCGTGGTCAGCGGCGTGACCTTGAACTTGGACGCATCGCCAAACACCATGGTGGCAATGCTGCGGCACATGTCTATGTCCAGGCCCTTCCACTCGCCCTTGCTGTCGGCCAGCGCAAAGCCGCCCAGGCCGCTGTTGACGCCGCACTGCACGTAACCGCGCTCGCGCACGGTGTCGTAGGTCTCGCCCGCCTGCGCCGTGGTCACGGTGGCAAGCAGCAGCGCTGCCGCTGCGGCAGCTCCTGTCATCCATTTCATGGTCGATCTCCCAAGTGTTTTTTGAACGCACCAGCCGGCGTTGGCGCGCGCGCCAACGGCCCGGCCTGTGTGTCCCAATCATAGCCATGACGCCGACCGCATCCATACGGGAAAACCCGGAACCCCTGCCCGGCTGCCCGGCGCGGGCGTCCGGGACGGCGCCAGCGTCCCGGCCGGGCCACTGACATTTGCACAGATGCGGGCACGCTGCAGGCGAGGCCGGCAGCAACCCCGGCCGCTCGATCATGGCATCATGGACGCCGTGGCCATTCGTGATCAAGACCGGAGGACTTGCCGTGGATTTCAAGATTCTTCTGCCGCTGGACGGCACCGCCGTCTCGCTTCAGCAGGCTCGGTTTGCCATACAGCTTGGCCTGAACGGGCTGAAGGCGCACCACGTCGTCACCAATATCCAGGAGCCGGCCAGCTTTTACGAGATCCTGCGCGTGCATGATCCTTCCATGCTGGCGCAGCTGACCACCGACACTGCGCAGGAGCTGATGCAGCCGGCGCTGCAACTGCTGGACGCTGCCAAGCTGTCCTACGAAGCCATCATCGTCGAAGACACGCACCCCGTGCAGGGCATGCTGGAGCTCATTGCCCTGCAACACTGCGACCTGGCCATCGTGGGCCTGCACGACCGCTCGCTGTTCGAGCGCAAGGGGCTGTACGCAACCAGCGAGCGACTGGCCCGCGCTGCGCCGATTCCCGTGCTCTCGGTGCGCGCCCCCGTGCCACGCGAGTCCACGCGCGCGTGAGCCGTCGGCAGGTTGCGGCCCTGAACGCGGAGCCACCAGGCCATGAATGAAACACCGTCCCGGCAGCGCGCAAAGCCAGCGCGCGAGTCAACGCTGCGCCTGCCCGGTGTCCGCCTCGTCCCTGCGCCGCTGCGCCGGCGGCTGCAGCGCCAGGCGCTGGCCGTGCTCAGCCACGATGGACGCGGCGCCAACTACGACGCGCCGCTGGGCGACCCCGGCCTGTTTGGCCCGGACAGCGTGGTCTGGAAGGTCCACGCCGACTTCCCCAGCATGATGGCCGGCGGCCTGGCCGCGCTCATGCTGCAGGCGCTGCACCCGCTGGCCCTGGCCGGCGTCTGGGACCACTCCGACTTCCGCAGCGACCTGCTTGGCCGCCTGCGCCGCACCGTGGCCTTTGTCGGGCGCACCACCTACGCGCCCACCGGGCCGGCGCAGGACGCCATAGACCGCGTGCGGCGCGTCCACGACCGCGTCCACGGCACAGCGGCCGACGGGCGGCCGTACAGCGCCAACGACCCGCACCTGCTGAACTGGGTACATTGCGCCGAATCCTGGTGCTTCCTGCAAGCGTACGCGCGCTATTGCCAGCCGCTGCCGGCGTGGGCACGGGACCGCTACCTGGACGAATTCCGCCTGGTTGCCGAGCGCCTGGGCGCCCGCGACGTGCCCGCATCCATGGCCGCTCTGCAGGCGTTCTTTGGCCGCGTGCAGGGGGAACTGGCCTTTGACGTGCGCACGCAGACGGTCATGGACGTCCTGGCCAGCATCCAGCTGCCCATCCCCATGCCTGGGCTGAGCCGCAACCTCTTCCTGGGCGCGTCCATGGCGCTGCTGCCGGACTGGGCGCTGCGGCTGCACGGGCGCAGCATGGCACAGCAGCGCCGGGACCGGTTGGCCGCAGCCTCGCTGCGCGCGCTCGCGCCCAGCATCCGCGACGCCATGTCACGGGGCGGGCTGGCCTGGCGCGCCTGCCGGCGCATGGGGGTCGACCACGCGGCCTTGTTTCACTGGGACTGAGTCAAGTGGATCCCGCGTCCAGGCGCCTGTTCAAGCGTGCGTTGCACGAGAGGCAAATGCGATGACACAGAAGACCCGGCGCAAGAGCTACAGTGCGCAGTTCAAGGCCAGGGTGGCCAGAACCATCAAGACTGTGGGTCGGCATGTCGAGCAAGAACGGCGTGTTCGGGCATGAGCTGGCATCGACTCGATCTGGGTGACGCGCTGCAGGCCGAGATCGAAATTGCCGATATTCGGGAGCCAGCTGAGGCCGAATACGGTCGCCCTGGCCGGCCGTCGGGCTGCGCAGTTTGCCTCGCTCACGCCTTGGGCGATGTCCACTGCAGCGCGCAGCTTTTTTCTTCTCTCCGGCGATCTGGGCCGCTGGCGCATCGATTTCGGCGCGCCCCTTGCGGCGCTGCGCCAGCGCCATGGGATCGGGGTCTGCTGGCCGCCAGGGACACCCTACAATCAAACCCGTGATATGGATAGGAACATGCTTGGTGGCACCGTGTATCAAGCGCACCGCCCGGCCGCGGCGCTGAACCGTGCTTTCCTGGAACCTGCGCCGGCGTTTGCAGCACGCCCCATGGACCCTGATCTGGTCGCTGGCGATCATGCTCGGCTTCGTCGCGCTGGGCGTGCGCATGCCTGCCGAGCTGACGCGCTGGGCCGACGTCGCGCTGCAATTCACAACCGAGCACTTCGGCTGGCTCTATCTGTTCGCCACCACCGGTTTTCTGATCTTCTGCATTGGCGTGGGCCTGGGCCCCTATGGCCGCATCCGGCTCGGCGCCGACGGCGAAGCGCCGGAGTTTCCCTACCTGACCTGGCTGGGCATGATCTTTTCGGCCGGCATGGGCGTGGGCCTGGTGTTCTGGGGCGTGGCCGAGCCGATGAGCCATTTCATCGCCCCGCCGCTGGGAATGGCCGACGCGCGCAGCACCCGGGCCGCCGAACTGGCGATCCAGTACTCGTTCTTTCACTGGGGCTTTCACCAGTGGGCCAACTTCGGCATCGTCGGCCTGGCCATTGCCTACGCCCGCTTCCGGCTTGATCGCCCCGGGCTGATCAGCGAGACCTTTCGCTCCGCGCTCGGCGACCGCGTCGACGGTGCCGCCGGCTACGCCATCAACATGCTGGCGGTGGTCTCGACCGTGTTTGGCGTGGCCACGACCATGGGCCTGGGCATCATCCAGATCAACAGCGGGCTCGGCACGGTCGCCGGCGTGGCCTTCGGGCTGGACAACCAGCTCGCCATCCTCGGCGGCATCTCGCTGGTCTTTCTGCTCGCCTCACTGACTCCGCTGAAAGCCGGCATCCGCTACGTCAGTGATGCCAACATGCTGCTTGCCGGGCTGGTGCTGCTGTTCGTGTTCTTTGCCGGACCCACCGACTTTCTCACCGCCGTGCTGACCAATGGCATTGGCGACTATTTTGCCAACCTCATCGGCATGAGCCTGGTCATGGAGCCCTATACAGGCGAGGACTGGGTCGAGCGCTGGACGATCTTCTACTGGGCCTGGGGCCTGTCCTGGGCGCCGTTTGTCGGCAGCTTCATCGCCCGCATCTCGCGCGGGCGCACGGTGCGCGAATTCGTGCTCGGCGTCATCGGCGTGCCGGTGCTGTTGAGCATGCTGTGGTTCGCCACCTTCGGCGGCACCGCGCTGCACTTTGAGCTGTTCGATGGCGCTGGCCTGGGCGACGCGGTCAGCCGGGAAATGAGCGCCGGGCTGTTTGCCATGCTCGAGGCTCTGCCGGCGCCCGGCGTGCTCGGCATCGCCATGCTCGTGCTGATCGTTCTGTTCGTGATCACCTCGGCCAACTCGGCCACCTTCGTGCTTGGCATGTTCACCAGCCAGGGCCGGCTCAACCCGGGCCGGCCAACGCGCCTGATCTGGGGCGTGGTCACCGCACTGGTCACCGGCGTGCTGCTGGCCAGCGGTGGGCTCGAAGCGCTGCAGACCATCTCCATCATTGCCGCCCTGCCCTTCATGGTGCTGATGATCTTCATGGCCGCCTCGCTGCTGCGGGCGTTCCAGGCCGAGCAGCGCCAGAAGGAGTTGCGTGAGGCGCTGCTGCGCGAGCGCGTCCAGAGGCTGCTGGCCGAGCACGATGCCGAGCGCGATGGCCACGAGGCTACCGGCCGCAACGAGAATGGGGGCAACCCGCCCGCCGGATAATGGAGCGTCGGTGACGCGAAATCGTGATCGCTGTCCATCCCGACCAGGCCGCCGTGTTTCACTGGGACTGAGCTGCCGCGCCCGCCCCGCGCGCTGCCGCCCGCCGTCGCGCGGGGCGTTCCGCGTCGGCCGGCAGGAAAACGGTCAGCACGCCCAGCAGCGGCAGGTACGAGCACAGCTTGTAGACGGCAACGATGCCCTGGCTGTCGGCCACGGCGCCAAGCACGGCTGCGCCCATGCCGCCCAGCCCGAACGCCAGCCCGAAGAACATGCCCGATACCGTGCCGATCTTGCCTGGCATCATTTCCTGCGCATAGACCAGAATCGCTGAAAACGCGGACGACAGCACGAGGCCGATGGCAAAGATCAGCACGCCGGTCCACGCCAGGTTGACGTACGGCAGCGCCAGCGTGAATGGCGCCACGCCCAGGATAGACACCCAGATGACCGGCTTGCGGCCGATGCGGTCGCCAATCGGCCCGCCAAACAGCGTCCCGGCGGCCACCGCAAACAGGAAGACAAACAGGTGGATCTGCGCGGACCGCACCGACACGCCAAAGTGGTCAATGAGGTAGAAGGTGTAGTAGCTGGTGATGCTGGCCAGGTAGAAGTACTTGGAAAAGAGCAGGACCAGCAGCACCGTGACGGCGCGCACGACGGTGCGCTGCAGCACCCGCGGCGCGGCCGCGGCGTCGTCCGCAGCCGCTGCCGGGCCGGCGCTGCGCGTCAGATGCTGGCGCTTGTACCAGTTGCCGATTTGCCACAGGATGACCATCGCTGCCAGCGCCGCCAGCGCAAACCACGCGATGGCCGGCTGGCCGTGCGGCAGCACGATCAGCGCCGCCAGCAACGGCCCCACGGCCGAGCCGGTGTTGCCCCCCACCTGGAAGATGGACTGCGCCCAGCCGTGCTGTCCGCCAGACGCCAGCCGCGCGATGCGCGAGGATTCCGGATGAAACACCGACGAGCCGGTCCCCACCAGCGCAGCGGCAACCAGCAGCGTCGCAAAGTTGGGCGCCAGCGCCAGCACGATGAGGCCGCACAGCGTCGAGCCCATGCCCAGCACCAGCGAATGCGGCCGGGGATGCCTGTCCGTGTACAGGCCCACCGCCGGCTGCAGCAGGGATGCCGTGACCTGGTACGTCAGCGTGATCATCCCCACCTGCATGAAGCTCAGCGCAAATTCCGCTTTCAGGATGGGGTAGATGGCCAGGATCAACGACTGGATCATGTCGTTGAGACCATGCGAGAGGCTGATCGCCCCCAGCACCCGGTAGCGTATTCCGGGCGCTGTGGTGTTCCGTGACAGGGTTGCCGTGACGGGGGGGCTCATGGGTACACGTGGGTGATGTTGATTGCAGGGCCGTGCCGGCCGGCACCGGCGTCAGGCTCCGTCCATGTTAGGGGGTTCGCCCATCCGGTGCAGACACGTGGCTGGGCGCCGCCGGGCGCGGCGTCACCGCGCCGCGAGCGCAGGCAGGATCGCGCTCGCGATGGCAAAGTAGATGAGGATGCCGCTGCCGTCGGCGATCGTCGTGATCAGCGGCGAGCTGGCAGCGGCCGGGTCGGCCTTGAAGTGGCTGAGCAGGAACGGCAGCAACATGCCGATCAGGCTGCCGACGATGACCACCACCAACATGGTCAAGGCAACAACCAATGCAATGGCCGGGCCGCCGCGCAGCAGGCCGACGCCGCTCACGGCCAGCGCCATGGTTAACCCCAGCAGGAACGCCACGGCCAGTTCCCGCCCCAGCATGCCGGCCCAGTCGCGCATCTGCACGTCGCCGGTGGCCAGCGCGCGCACCATCAGCGTGGACGACTGCGAGCCGGCGTTGCCGCCGCTGTCTATCAGCAGCGGCAGGAAGAACACCAGCGCCACGTTGGCGGTGATCAGGTCCTCGAAGTACGCAATGCCCGCGCCCGAAAAAATGTTGGCAAACACCAGCAGGATCAGCCAGAAAACGCGCTTTTGGTACAGCAGGCGCACGGTGGCGTCCTTCATGCGGGTCGGCCAGTCGCCGCCCAGCGAGCCGCCGGACTTCTGGAAGTCTTCGGTGGCCGCGTCGGCAAGCACGTCCATGGCGTCGTCGGCGGTGATGATGCCGACCATGCGGTGCTGCGCGTCGACCACCGGCAGCGCAATGAAGTCGTAGCGGGCGATCTTGGCCGCTGCGGCCTCGCGGTCTTCGTCCACGCGCACGCTGATGGGCTTGGTCTCCATCATGTCGCCAACGCGCCGGCCCGGCTGCGCCAGGATGAGCCGCCGCAGCGTCGTCACCCCGATCAGCTCGCGCTGGTCGTTGATGACGTAGGCGTTGTAGATGGTCTCGCGGTCTGGCGCGATGCGGCGCAGCTCCTCTATGGCCTGACCCGCCGTCAGCTCCGGCGTCAGCGTCGCGTACTGCGAGTTCATGATCGCGCCGGCGCTGTCCTCGGCGTAGCTGGCCAGGCGCCGGATGTCCTCGCGCTCGGCCTGCGCCAGCGCCGGGAGCAGCATTTCCCGGTCTTCGGGCAGCGCGTTGAACAGGTCCGCACGCTCGTCCGACGACATGTTCTCCAGCAGCGTGATCAGCGCCGCCTGCGGCATGCGCGCGGCCAGCTCGGCCTGCCGGTGCAGCGGCAGGTAGCCAACCACGTCGGGCTGCACCTTGGCCGGAATCAGCGGCAGCGCAGCGTGCAGCTCGTCGTCGCTGAGCTCGTCCAGCGCATCGGCCACGTCCACTGCGGGCGCCTGCTCGAACCAGCTGTGCAGCACGCTGCGCCCCGTCTCGCTGCCCAGGTCGTTGCGAATGACCTCGGCCGCAGCCTGCGCATCAAAGGGTTCATCGCTGTGACGCAGGGCAACGGCCAGTTCATCGTCAAGTTCGGGCATGGTGAACCTCCGTGGGCGGGTGGATGAGGCAGCGCGCCGCAGCGGGCAGGCGGGCCCGCGCCCGGTATCGCAGACCTCGGGTCTGCAGGGCACGGTGGCACGCGGGCAACCGGCTATTGTCGCAGGTCGGGAGACCCGCCGCCGGGCGCGGGAAAGACCGCGTTGAGACGCTGGCGGGCTAGCGTTGCGGCAGGCTGCGCCGCTGGGCCGCCAGCGTCAGGATCGCGAGCACGCCCAGGCCGGCAAATCCCAGGAAGGACCAGTTGGCGATGCTGCCGCCCAGCAGCGTCCAGTCCACCGCGCTGCAGTCGCCGCTGCCGCGAAAGATCATGGGGATGGCGCGGCCCAGCGGAAACGACTCGATGATGCCGTAGAGATCGCGGCCGCAGGTGGCAAACTCGGGCGGATTCCACTGCAGCCAGCTTTGCCGTGCCGCCGTGAACGCGCCAAACGCGGCGGCCAGGATGCCCAGCCCGCCCCAGAGAAACCACAGCCAGCGCCGCGACGTGAGCGCGGCCAGCAGGCTGCACAGCGCCAGCACGATGAACGCGTCACGCTGCACGATGCACATGGGACAGGGTTCCAGGCCCACGATGTTTTGCAGGTAGAGGACGGCAAAGGCCAGCAGCGCCACGCAAGCCAGCGCCATGCCGGCAAAGATGCGGCGCGGGTACAGGAACAAGGGCTTCAGCATGGCAGCTCGAGTTTGGCACGCATCGTCAGCTCACTGGATAGAAGCCGCTTGCGGCGGCTGATGATAGTCTGGCGTTGAGCGTTGAGCGTTGAGCGTTGGGTGTTGGGTGTTGGGTGTTGGGCAAATAACGAACCATACGCAAAACGCTGGACGCCTTTCGTTCAACCTCCTCAGAGTCATGCGCTTGGGGTTGCTGGGCATCGTTTCTGGTCAGGTGGCAGATTGGCGCGGGTTGGGTCTGGCGGTAACGGCGGGCGCTGGCGACAGGGGCTGCAGGCCGGCCGGCGCCCCGTCTGCCCTCCGGATTCTACGCAACCGCCCCGCCATGGCGCGCGCCGCTGGCCCCATCAGACCGCTGCCAGCGCCTGGTCCAGGTCCGCCAGCAGGTCGTCCACGTGCTCCACGCCCACGGACAGCCGCACCATGTTTTCATGCACCCCGGCCTGTGCCAGCTCCTGCGCGTCGAGCTGGCGGTGCGTGGTCGACGCCGGGTGGCAGGCCAGCGACTTGGCATCGCCGATGTTGACCAGCCGCAGGAACAGCTTGAGCGCATCCTGGAAGCGGGCACCGGCAGCCCGGCCGTCGGCGGCCTGGATGCGGAAGCTGATCACGCCGGAGGCGCGGCCGCCCATGAGTTTCTTCACCAGCGCGTGGTCCGGATGGTCGGGCCGGCCGGCGTACTGCACCGACGCCACCTTGGGATGCTCGGCCAGGAAATTGGCCACGGCCATCGCGTTGTCACAGATGCGGTCCATGCGCAGCGGCAGCGTCTCTATGCCCTGCAGGATGAGAAAGGCGTTGAACGGGCTGAGCGCGCCGCCCAGGTTGCGCAGCGGCACGGTGCGGGCACGAGCCACGTAGGCGGCTGCGCCAAACGCTTCGGTGTAGACGACCCCGTGGTAGCTGACCTCGGGCGAGCTCAGGCGCGGGAACTTGTCGGCGTACTCGGCCCAGGGAAACTTGCCCGAATCGACGATGACGCCGCCTATGCTGTTGCCATGCCCGCCCAGGTACTTGGTCATGGCGTGCACCACGACGTCGGCGCCGTGCTCCACGGGCCGGAACAGGTACGGGCTGGGCACGGTGTTGTCCACGATCAGCGGAATGCCGTGCCGGTGCGCGATCTCAGCCAGCGCCGGCACGTCGGTCACGTTGCCCAGCGGGTTGCCTATGGTCTCGCAGAAGATGGCCCGGGTCTGGCCATCGATCAGCGTCTCGAACGACGCCGGATCGCGGTGGTCGGCAAAGCGCACTTGCACGCCCATCTGCGGCAGCTGGTGCGCAAACAGCGTGTACGTGCCGCCGTACAGCGTGGCGGCAGAGACGATGTTGTCGCCGGCTTCGGTGATGTTGTGGATGGCGTAGCTGATCGCGGTCATGCCCGAGGCCAGCGCCAGCGCGGCCACCCCGCCCTCAAGCGCCGCCACGCGCTTTTCCAGGATGTCGGTGGTCGGGTTCATGATGCGGGTGTAGATGTTGCCCGGCACCTTGAGGTTGAAGAGGTCTGCGCCGTGCTGCGTGTCGTCAAACGCAAACGACGTGGTCTGGTAGATGGGCGGCACCACCGAACGGGTTTCCGGGTCCCAGTCAAAACCGGCGCGAACGGCCTGTGTTTCAAACTTCCAATTCTCGGTCATGGTCTCTTTCTGTCGGCAACATGTGAAAATCCGGCCTGTGGGCATGGGCCAGGGGCCTTCGCCCACCCCAGCCGCGCGGGCAGCGCCCGCCTAGTGTATCTGGCAAGAAACGGAAATGCCGCCGGGGGATTCGAATCTTTCTCCATTTGCTTATATAAATTGCCTACTTGATAACCTGCAAGTGCATATGAATCGGCGCGAGATCCCGGCTGGCGCCAGCGCGCCGCTTGCCGCTCATCCGGTGACCTGGCGGGAAGACGGCAGTCCCACCAGCCTGCGCTTCAACGACGTCTACCGCAGCGCCGGCAGCGACGGGCTGGGCGGCCTGGCGCAGGCCCGGCAGGTCTTCCTGGGCGGCTGCGGGCTGCTGGATTCATCGCAATCTGCCGCAGCCTGGCATGGCGCGCCCAGCTGGTCCGTGCTTGAGCTCGGCTTTGGCCTGGGGCTGAACTTCCTGGCCACCTGGCATGCCTGGCAAGCCGCTTCCGGCCGCCCGGACCGCCTCTTCTACAGCGCGGTGGAGGCGTTCCCGCCGGAGCCGGAAGACCTGCTGCGCAGCGCCGCGCCGTTTCCCCAGCTGCATCCGCTGGCGCAGCAGCTGGCAGCGCAATGGCAGGCCCTGCTCCCTGGCGTGTATCGGCTGGAATTTGAACACGGCCGCATCGCGCTCACGCTGGCCGTTGGCGACGTCCGCGACGCGCTGCAGCAACTGCAGGGACGGCACGACAGCATCTACCTGGACGGGTTCAACCCGGCGCACAACCCGCAGATGTGGGAGCTGCCCGTGTTGAAGGCGGTGGCGCGGCTGGCACGGCGCGGCAGCCGGGCCGCGACCTGGTGCGTGGCCGCCAGCGTCAGGAAAAACCTCACGCAATGCGGCTTTGCCGTGGCGCGGGTCGCCGGCCTGCCACCCAAGCGCCATGCACTGCAGGCGCGCTACGACCCGCCCTGGCGCATCCGTCGCCGCGTCCGCTCAGATCAGGTGGTTTGCCGGCAGCCGGCGCGCTGCGCGGTCATTGGTGCCGGCGTGGCCGGCGCGTCGGTGGCATGGAGCCTGGCGCAACGGGGATGGCAAGTCACGGTGCTGGACCGGGCCGCCTCGCCGTGCGCCGGCGCCAGCGGCGTGCCCGTCGGCCTGGTCGCGCCGCATGTGTCGCCGGATGACTGCGCCTTGTCGCAACTGACGCGGGCCGGCGTCCGGGCCACGCTGTCACGGGCGCGTGCGCTGCTTGCCAACGGGCGGGATTTTGCCGTCACCGGCGTCCTGCAGCCGCATGCCGCGGGGCAGTGCCGGCTGCCACCGGCCTGGCAGCCGCTGCGCTCCGCCCGCGCCACGCGCGCCACCACGTTGCCGGCCGCGCACGAGACAACGCGCGCCAGGGCACGCGACGCCGGCATGCGGCTGGACGCCAGCCACCCGGCGCTGTGGCATGAAGAAGCCGGCTGGCTGCGCCCGGCAGCACTGGTCGCCGCCCTGCTTGCGGCACCCGGCATCACCTGGCGGCCGCGTACTCTGGTGGCGGCCATCCAGCCGGCGGCTGGCGGCTGGCAACTGCTGGACGCCAGCCGGCGCTGCCTGCTCGAAGCCGAGCTGGTCGTGGTGGCTGCCGGCCTGGACACGCCGGACCTGCTGCCCGACGCAGCCCGCCTGCCGCTGAACGCACTGCGCGGACAGGTCAGCTGTGGCCCCATGCCGGCATCTGCCGGCGCATGGCGCTGGCCCGGGTTTCCCGTCATGGGACAGGGCCACCTGGTGGCCAACGTGCCGGGCCCGGACGGCCCCTGGTGGCAAACCGGCGCCACGTTCCAGCGCGGCCGCGTCGACACAACGTGCCAGCCTGAGGACGACGCGGCCAACCGCATGCAGCTGGCCGCGCTCCTGCCTGACGCGGCCGCAGCGCTGGAGCCGCAGTGGTCCAGCGCGCAGCGCCGCAGCTGGGCCGGGGTGCGCGCCACGCTGCCCAATCACCTGCCCGCGCTGGGCGCCTGGACGCCAGGGCAACCCGTCACCCTGCGCAGCGTCTGCGAGCCGGATGCACTGCCGCCGCCGGCGCGGCTGCCGCTGCAGCTGTGCACCGGGTTTGGCGCGCGCGGGTTGACGCTGGCCGTCCTCTGTGGCGAGATCCTTGCAGCCTCACTGCACGACGAGCCGCTTCCCGTGGCCAGCACGCTGCTGCCGCAGCTGCGCGCAAGCCGCTATGGGTCACCGCGCGCGAGCTGCTCCTGACGGCTGCGCGCCAGCTGGTTCAACTCGCCGTGCTCGGCCTTGCCGGCCAGGCCATCAAAGCGGCCCTCGGCCAAGCCCCGCGCTGCACGCAGGAAGCCGCCCCAGGCAGCGCCGGCCAGCGCACCGCCCACGCTGATCCGCCGCACGCCCAGCCTGGCCAGCGCGGCCACGTCAAAGGGCACGGCCTGCCCCACCAATACATTGACCGGCCTGGGCGCCACCGCGCGCACGATGGCCTCAATGTCCTCCAGCCTGGCTACGCCCGGCGCGTACAGGCAGTCAGCCCCGGCCTGGCTGTACGCCTGCAGCCGCCGGATGGATTCGTCCAGTGCATTGTCGTGCCCGACAAGGAAGCATTCGGCGCGGCCGATGAGCATGACATCCGCGCCGGTGGCGTCTATGGCCTGCCGCGCGGCGCGCATGCGCGCCACGGCCTCGTCCAGGTCAAACAGCGGCTGCGCCGCGTCGCCGGTGCTGTCTTCCAGCGACAGCCCGGCCACGCCGGTCTGCACGCAGCGGCGCACGTTTTCCTGCACGCCGGCGACGGTGTCCGAATGCCCGTGTTCAAAGTCGGCATTCACCGGCAGCCCCGATGCCTGCACCATGTCGCGCAGGTACGCAAGCACGGCCTCCAGGTCGGGCTCATGGTCCATTTGCGCGCGTGACCAGGCAAACCCCGAACTGGTCGTTGCCAACGCCTTGAACCCCAGCACCGACAGTGCGTGGGCCGAGCCCACGTCCCATGGATTGGGAATGACAAAGCAGCCGCTGCGGTGCAGCTTGCGAAACGCGGCGCGGCGCGCCGCAAAGGGATCCTGGTTCATTGAAACACCTCCGGGCTTGCAAGCGGGCCGGCCAGCGCGCAGCATGTGGACCTCACGCCTTGCGTCGCGAACCGGCTGCAGCGGACGCGTCCCAGCGCTTCATGGCATAGCCCCGGTCTGCATAGTAACGCCAACGGCGCCGGGCCTGCTGGCGGTCCGGTGCATCCAGCCCCACGATCTCGATCAGGCGCTCAAAGCGCTCGAAGCCTGCTGGCACCTCGCTGCCCAGCTGCAGCAGCATGTGGCTGTGCTCTATGGCGCTGCAGTCTGGCGCCAGCACGATGGACGTCTGCGCGAGCACCTGTGCCGGTGCGTCGCTGGAGCAATGCGGTATGAAGTCCGGTGCCGAGACCTCCCACAGTGCCGTGTCCAGCGCCTGCAGTTCGGCCGGTGGCCCCACCACGCCCATCGGGCGCCCACTCTGGTGCGCCTTGCGCAGCAACAGGCAAGCGTGCCGCAATTTGTCTGGCACGTTGAAATGAAAGGACACCTCGGTCATGGCGCGCGCCCGGCTGCGCTTCAGCGTCCGGTCGATCCGCTGGCCCGCCCTGCCGCGTCCTTGCCTGACGCCGTCTTGCGCTTGCCGCCCGCATTGCCTGCCGGCGCGGTATCGGCTGCCGCATCGGCCTGGTCCAGCAGGTACTGCATGAGCAGGCGCACCGGGCGGCCCGTGGCGCCCTTGGCATCGCCAGTCTTCCACGCGGTGCCGGCAATATCAAAGTGCGCCCACGGCCAGTCGGCCACGAAGCATTGCAGGAACTTGGCCGCCGTCACGGCGCCGGCCGGCCGGCCAGCCACGTTGGCCACGTCGGCGAAATGGCTGCGCAGGTCCTTGGCGTACGCATCGTCCAGCGGCATGCGCCAGCACGGGTCCTGCGCCGCCTCGCCCGCCTGCAGCAGCGCATCAGCCAGCGCATCATCGGTGCAAAACAGGCCGCTGCGCACGCCGCCCAGCGCGATCACGCAGGCGCCGGTCAGCGTGGCAATGTCTATGACCGCCCGCGGCTTGAAGCGCTGCGCATACGTGAGCGCATCGGACAGCACCAGCCGCCCCTCCGCATCGGTATTGAGCACCTCTATGGTCTGCCCGCTCATGCCGGTGATCACGTCGCCGGGCTTGACCGCCGCCGCGCCCGGCAGGTTCTCGCAGGATGCAATCAGGCCGACCACGTTGACCGCTGGCCGCGCCTCGGCCAGCGCGCGGAATACGCCCAGCACGCTGGCCGCGCCGCACATGTCGAACTTCATCTCGTCCATGGCTGCCGCCGGCTTGATGGAAATGCCGCCGGAGTCAAAGGTGATTCCCTTGCCCACCAGCACCACCGGCGCATCGTCGCTGCCGCCGCCATCGTAGCGCAGCTCGATGAAGCGCAGCTCTTCGGCCGAGCCGGCAGCCACCGCCTGCAGCGCGCCCATCCCCAGGCGGGCCACCGCCTTGGGACCCAGCACCTTGCAGCGAATGCTGCTGTATCCGACCAGCTTGCGCGCCGCTTCCGCAAGCCGCGTCGGCGTGGCGTGGTTGGCCGGCCGGTTGGCCCATTCGCGGGCCAGCGCCACGCCATGCGCCACCGCCACCGCGCCGTCAAAGTCGCCGGAGGCGCGGTCCACATCGGCCACCGCCACGCTGATGCGCGTCACCTCCGGCGGCAGCGGCGGTTGCGTGTGCTCGGTCTTGGTGCTGCGGTAGACGTACGCGGCCTCGGCCGCCGCCATCACCGTAACGGCCACGTCAGCGCCATCCGGGAGCAGCAGCGTCAGCTCCTGCGCCGGGCCGTGGCGCACGATCTTCAGCGCGGCCTGCACGCCCGCCTGCACGCCGGCGCCATCGCCCGCGCCCGTCCCGGCCAGCACCAGGCGCGTGGCGGCCAGGCCTGCCGGCCGGTACGCGGCGAGCACGGTGCCCGCTTTTGTCCTGAAGTCCTCGCTGCGCAGCGCCTGGCCGATCAGGCCCGACAACGCATCGTCCCCTGCGGCAAAATCATCGGCAACCAGCACCACCAGCACCGCTGCCTTGTGCCTGGCCGCATCCGGCAACGACAATCCAATGAGTTCAAAGTCCATAATTCAAGCTTCCCTTCTTACTGACGCCGATGTTATTTCATTCTTCGCTGCGCAAGGAATTGACGCGCAATTTTGGCGCGACGCTGGTCGTGCTGGTGACCATCGTCATGACGGTCATGCTCATCCGCACGCTGGGCCGGGCGTCGGCCGGCTCCATCAACCCCTCTGAAGTCGTCCTCATTCTCGGCTATACGGTGCTGGGCTACCTGGCCACCATCCTCACGCTCAGCCTGTTCATTGCCATCACCTCGGCGCTCACGCGCATGTACGGCAGCAGTGAAATGGTGGTCTGGTTTTCCTGCGGACGCGGGCTTGCGTCGTTTCTCCGCCCGCTGCTGCAGTTCTCCATCCCCATCCTGCTGCTGATCGCGCTGCTGGCCACGCTGGTCTGGCCCTGGACCAACCTGCAGATAGAACAGTTGCGCGAGCGCTACCAGAGTCGCGGCGACATCGAGCGCGTGGCGCCGGGCCAGTTCATGGAATCGGCCGGTGGCCGGCGCGTGTTCTTCATCGACAAGAAAAGCGAGGACAAGTCCATAGGCAAGAACATCTTCATCTCCACCATGACCCCGGAGAAAAACACCATCATCTCGGCGCACGAAGGCCGCATAGACAACACGCAGGAGTCGGGCCAGTTCCTGGTCCTGAGCAGCGGCATGCGCGTGGAAACCGACAAGGACAGCGGCAACATGCGAATCAGCACCTTTTCCGGGTATGAAAACCGCATTTCCGACGAGCCGGCGGTTTTTGGCGCCAGCCCGCGGCCACGGCTGCAATCCACGCTGGCCCTGCTGCAGGGTGGCGAGCACGACCAGCAGGCCGAGCTTTCCTGGCGCCTCGGGCTGATCCTGGTGGCGTTCAACTGCGTCCTGCTGGCGCTGGCGGCGACCCGGGTCAACCCGCGCGTGGCGCGCAGCGCCGGCCTCATCTTCACGCTGCTGGCCTTTGCCACGTACTACAACATGATCAGCGTGGGCGAGACCTGGATCCGCGGCGGACACATTTCAACCGTTGCGTACATGCTGCTGCTACACGGTGGTGTGTTCCTGCTGGCGCTGGGCTGGATGGCCTGGCGCGAGCGAAACTGGCGCGGCATCCGCCCACCGGCAACGCCGGCCGCCGCCACGCCATGAAGACCATCACGCGGCTCATCTACCGGCAGATCGTGCTGGCCGTTGCCTTTGTCTCGCTGGCGTTCCTGGCGCTGTTCTTCTTCTTTGACATCACCGACGAGTTGGGCCACGTGCAGAGCTACGGCAAGCACGGCTACACCATCTGGCACGCATTTGCCTACGTGGCGCTGAAAATACCCAGCCGCCTCTACGACCTGCTGCCCATTGCCGTGCTCATCGGCACCATCTACGTGCTGGTGCAACTGGCGCAGACGTCGCAGTTCACCATCATGCGCACCAGCGGGCTGGGCCCGCTGCAGGCGCTGGGCGCGCTGCTGGCGCTGGGCCTGGGCTTTGTCGTGCTCACCTTTGCGCTGGGTGACTACGTGGCACCCGCAGCCAACCGCATCGCCACCACCGTGCAGGCGCGCTTCATGGGGGACATCACGGTGGGGCGCACCGGCGCCTGGCTCAAGGACCTGCAGGGCGAGCAGAGCTATTCGATCAACGTGGGGTCCATGTCGGCCGACGGGCAGCTCAAGCGGGTCCGCATCCTGGCGTTTGACGCCACCGCCGAGAGCCTGCAGTCCACGCTGGACGCAACCACGGCCGACATCACGCCGCAGGGCTGGGAACTGCACGACGTGCGGCAGCGTGACTTCAGCCAGGCGCAGGCAGACCCCGACCACGCGCACATCAGCACCAGCCAGCACGAGCAGCTGCTGTGGAAGACGGGCATCTCGGCCGACATGATCGCCGCCGCCCTGCTCAGTCCGGAGCGCATGCGCACCGTTGAACTGCTGCGCTACGCCAACCACCTGGAAGCCACGGGGCAGAATGCGCAAAGCTACGAGATCGAATTCTGGCGCAAGGTGTTCTACCCGCTGGGTTGCCTGGTCATGATGGTGCTGGCGCTGCCGTTTGCCTACCTGCACTTTCGCTCCAGCAACATCTCCAGCATGGTCTTCCTGGGCGTGCTCATAGGCATCAGCTTTTTCCTGCTCAACAACGTCTTTGGCTTCATCGGCAACCTGCGCCACTGGTCGCCCTGGCTCGCGGCGGCGTCGCCGGGCATCGTCTATTCCATCCTGTCGCTCGCGGCGTTTACCTGGCTGGTCGCGCGGCAGTAGCCATTCGGGCAACCGACCTGGTTACCGGCTCCCGCACCCGTGCCGCCACGCAAGACCCGCCGCGGCCCGGGCCCATGCGGCGCCGGCCACAATAGCCGCTGACGCCCTGCCAAACGAATCTGCCCCATGCCACTGCGACTTCCCTGCCTGGCCGCCATGCTGGCGCTGGCTTGCGCTGCCCAAGCAGCCCCTGACTACAACGGCCGCGTGCACGGCCTCTTTGCCGGCCACCCCATCGATGCCCCGCTGGTCTGCGAAACGCCGACGCTGGCAGGACAGACGGGCAACTGGTTCTACGCGCAGTCTGACCCTCCCACGCACGAATACGCGCAGGATCGCAACGGCGACGGGGTCGCGGTCACCGTGTCCTTCAGCGGCAACGAGGCCCTGTTCCTGCTCTACGTGGACGGCCAGGACCACAGATTTGGCAACACCAGCCCCGAGCAGATCCAGCGCAGCGACACCGGCTTTGTCCTCACCATGACCGCGTCACGCTACGAAGGCCGGGGCAAGAAACGCCGGAAAATCGGCGAGGACGAGGTCCGCCTCGTCGTTGATTGTCCGCAACCCTGAGGACAGGACAAGCCCCTGCAAGCACCCAAACGGGCTGAAGGCCGGGTCTTTTCCAGCGCGCGCCTGCCTGAAGCAACCGGGAACCTGCCATGGCCGGCCCGTGGCGCGCTGGACCGCCAGCAGGGGACGAGACGCGCCGCCAGATGCGCGCGACCCGCGGTCTCGGGAATCTCGTGCGCCAGCGTCGGCGAGGGCCGGCGCCGCAAGCCTCAGCTGCGCTCGTACGTGCCCACCAGCCGGTTCATGCCGATCAGGCGCGGCTCCGCCTGGCGCAGCAGCTCCCACAGCGTCAGCCCGGCCTCGAAAGGCTCCTCGCCCCTGAGCGCCAGCAGCAGGAAGTAGTAGTAGTGCACGCCGTGCCCGTTCGGCGGCATGGGCCCGCCGTATCCGGTGTTGCCGAAGTTGTTGGTGCCGCCGGTGTAGCCGCCCGCGGCTTCGGGCAGCGCGCCCACCGACGCCGGAATGTTGTACAGCACCCAGTGCACGTAGCCGTAGGTGCCCTCGGGCGACACCAGTGGCGCATCCGGGTCATGGCAGGCCACGATCAGCGACCCCGCCTCCGCCGGCACACCGGTCCACGCCAGCGGCGGCGATACGTCTTCGCCTTCGCCCGTATGGCGTCGCGGTATCGCGCCCCCGAACTCGAACGCGCTGCTCGTCAGCGTCATGTCAGACAGTGCAAAACCCATGGTTCAAATCCTTTCCGTGATGTCGATCCAGAGCGGATCCCACCTTACGTGACTTTGCAGCCGCGCGCAAGCGCAAGCCTGACGCGGCCTTGAACCCGGATTCACTGCTTTGAGTTCATATCTTTTCCTGGCTGGAAACGATGCCCGGCAACACCCGGGCGCCTGACCGATGTCCTCGCTGGCGCTTTGATGATGGTAGTTGAGCGTTGAGCGAACGATACGCCAAACGCCTGGCGCTCTTCGCTCAACCTCTCTTCAGCCGGAAGGATAAAAAAAGGACTCGGCCTTCGCGGAAGGCCAAGTCCCTGAATTGCATGGTCGGCGTGGCGGGATTCGAACTCGCGACCCCTTGCACCCCATGCAAGTGCGCTACCAAGCTGCGCTACACGCCGATAAGCTGGCAATTATAGTCGAGAATCAATCGTCTCCAGATGACAAGATCTGCCGGATTTCGCGGAGCTCGCGGGCAATGTCGCTCAGCAGGTCGGTGCCGTCTGCGGCACGCGCGCCGGCACCTGGCGGGTCGCCCGCGCCCGGCAGCTCGCCTGGCGCATGGCGACGCTGCAGCTTCAGGCGGGCGCCGTGTATGGAGTAGCCCTGCTCG
>JALOAS010000042.1 GCA_023228705.1 Ottowia sp.
ATCGGCCGCGGTGCCGTGGTTGCGGCGGGAGCTGTCGTGCGTTCGGATGTACCGGACGGGGCCATTGCTGCTGGCGTGCCCGCACGCATCATTCGCCAGAGAAGATGGGCAACTGCGCGGGCAGAGGGCAAAGCATCCTGGCTGACACAATGCTGGAGGCGCTTGTCCGGATGGTCACGTCATGATTGAGCGCATGGCATGCTTTTGCTGAGTCTGCTTGCCTTCCTTGTTTCCCTGGTTGCAGCGGGCGCCATCGTGCGCTGGTCGCCTGGCCGCCTTGGTGAGTGTGGCCCCCACGACCCGCCGCAACGCTTTCATGAGGGCAATGTGCCGCGCATAGGCGGTATCGCGCTGCTGGCTGGCATTGCCTTGGCGTGGCTCGTGGCATGGGTGGAAACTGCGTTTTTCAACGACCCAGCGCGCCTGCGCCTTGACGGGCAGGGCTTCACGTGGCTTGTGATTGTCCTGCCCGCCGTGCTGGGCGGCATTGCCGAAGATTTGACGCAGCGCCTGTCGGTCCGTTTCAGACTCGCCTTGACGGCCACGGCTGGACTCCTGGCCGTGGCATGGTTCGGATTTTCGGTACCACGCGTCGGACTGCCCGGGTTGGATCTGCTGCTGCAGATGGCGCCGTGGCTGGGCGCGGCCATTGCGTTGGTTGCCGTGGCCGGCCTGCCGCACGCGTTCAACATCATCGATGGCTACAACGGGCTGGCAGCCATGGTGGCCATCGTCGTCTGCCTGGCGCTGGCGCACGTGGCCTTGCAGGTGGATGACCGGGCGCTGGCCATGCTGATGGTGACCACCGCAGCGGCAACGCTGGGGTTCCTGGTGTGGAATTATCCGTACGGCATGGTTTTTGCGGGAGATGGTGGCGCGTATTTGTGGGGCATCGTCGTTGCTCTTGCCAGCCTGTCGCTGGTGCAGCGACACGCCGAGGTGTCACCCTGGTTTCCGGTGCTGCTGCTGATTTATCCAGTTTGGGAAACCCTGTTTTCAATGTACCGCAAGCTGCGCCACGGCGTGTCGCCAGGCGTCGCAGATGCCTTGCATTTCCATCAATTGATCTACAGGCGCATCGTCAGCCGCGTGTTTGATGATGATGCGGCGCGTGCGATGCTCATGCGCAACAGCCGCACCTCGCCTTACCTCTGGGGCCTGACGCTGCTGACCGCGGTGCCGGCCGTTCTCTTCTGGAACAGAACCTGGGTGCTGATCGGCTTTTGCGCCGTGTTTGTCGTGGGCTATGTGCTGGCGTACCTGGCGTTGATCCGCTTCAAGGTGCCGCGTGTCCTGCGCCGCCGGCGTTGATGCGCGCCACCCCGCATGTGGCGTGAAGGCTTGGCGTCAAAGGTTGGGCGGCAAGCTGCAGGCAGTGGCTGGCGGATCACATGCCGAGCATGAGCTCGGCTTCTTCGGACATCATCTCGCGCGACCAGGGGGGGTCGAACACGACTTCCACGTCGACCCGGTTGACGCGCGGCAGGCGGCCGAGCTTTTGCTTGACTTCGTTGGCGATGCTCTCGCCCATGCCGCAGCCCGGAGCGGTCAGCGTCATCTTGATCGAGACCCAGATGCTGTCGTCGTCCAGGGGCATGATGTCGCAGACGTAGATCAGTCCCAGGTCGACGATGTTGACCGGGATTTCCGGGTCGTAACACGTCATCAGGGTTTCCCAGACCAGCTCGCGGATTTCCTCGTCGCTGGCGTCGTGCGCGACGTCGTGCCCGGGGTGCAGGGGCACGTCCTTGCCGATGGCGTCTGCGTCTTCTCCCGCCAGCCGCACCAGCCGGCCTTCGACGTACAGGGTGAAGCTGGACCCCAGCGCCTGCGTGATCTCGGCCTGCGTGCCCTCGGGCAGCTCGAAACGGTGGCCCTCGGGGATCAGCTCGACCGTGACCTGGCGGCGGATGAGGGTGGGTTCGCGGGTTCTCATGGCGTACCTCAGATGGTTGTGTCGCTGCCGCTGTCGTTGAGTGCATGCGCCAGCGCGTGCCAGCCCAGCAGCGCGCACTTGATGCGGCTGGGGTAGTTCCTGACGGCCTGCAGGCTGATCAGCTTGCCCAGCACGTCCTCGTCCACGTCCTCCCGGCCGGTCATGGCCGAGCGGAAGTGCCGCTGCAGGTCCAGCGCGCTGCTGACGGTATCGCCCTTGATGGCTTCGGTCATGAGCGACGCGGACGCGATGCAGATGGCGCAACCCACGCCGTCGAAGCGGATGTCGTGGATGTGTCCGTCGTCCACCTGAAGCTGGACGTTGATCTCGTCGCCGCAGGAGGGGTTGCGGCCACGCGCCTGGTGCGTGGGGTGCGGCAACTGGCCGAAGTTGCGCGGCGCGCGCTTGTGCTCGACCACGACTTCGCGATACAGCTCGGTTTCAGCGCTCATGCCTGGATTTACTGAAAGAATTTGATGGCGCTGGCCACGCCGGCAATCAGCTGGTCGACCTGCTGGTGCGTGTTGTACGCGGCAAAAGACGCCCGCGTGGTTGCCACGATGCCCAGGTGGCGCATCAGCGGCTGCGCGCAGTGGTGTCCGGTGCGCACCGCCACCCCGGCCTCGTCCAGCAGCGTGCCGATGTCATGCGGGTGCACGTTGTCGGAGACAAAGGAGATGATGGCCTCGGCCTCGGCTGCGTCCGGGTTGAGGATGCGCAGGCCGGGTATCTGCCGCAGCCCTTCCACGCCATGCGCGCGCAGCGCGGCCAGGTGCGCGGACAGGCCATGCGCGTTCAGGTCGGCCACGTAGCGGGCGGCAGCGGCCATGCCGACGATGCCGCCCACGTTGGGCGTCCCGCCTTCCAGCCGGGCCGGGAGGTCGGCAAACGTGGCTTCCTCGAACGAGACGGTATCGACCATGTCGCCGCCAAAGCGCAGCGGCGCCAGGCGCTCCAGCAGGTCGCGCCGGCCCACCAGCGCGCCCGTGCCCATGGGCCCGTACATCTTGTGCGCCGAGAAGGCAGCGAAGTCGCAGCCCAGCGCAGCCACGTCCAGCTGGCCGTGCCCGACCGACTGCGCCGCATCGATCACGGTGATCGCGCCGGCGTCGGCGGCAACGGCGAGCAGCTCGCGCAGCGGTGGGCAATAGCCGGTGGCGTTGGCGCATTGCGTGATTGCCAGCACCCGCGTGTGATTGGAGAGCAGCGCGCGCAGGTCTTGCACGTGGATGCGGCCTTCGGCGTCGGGCTTGAGTATGCGCAGGCTGGCGCCGGCGCGACGGGCAGCCTGCTGCCAGGGAATCAGGTTGGCATGGTGCTCCAGCCCGCTGACGATGATCTCGTCTCCTGCGCGCAGCAGCGGTTCGCCCTCGGGGGCAAGGACCATGCCCTGCGCAAGCAGGTTGAGCGCGTCGGTGGTGCCGGAGGTGAAGATGAGCTCGTGCCGCCCGTCGGCGCCGACCAGGCGCTTGACCGTGGCGCGCGCCGCCTCGAACGCGTCGGTGGCGCGCTGGCTCAGCGTGTGCACGCCGCGGTGGATGTTGGCCCGGTCATGCTGCTCGAAGCGCCGCATCGCGTCCAGTACGGCCGCGGGAGTCTGCGTGGTTGCCGCGTTGTCCAGGTAGGCCAGCGGCTTGCCGTGCACGCTTTGTTCAAGCACGGGAAACTGCCGGGCCACTTCGCGTGGATCGAGCACGGCGTCGCCCAGGATGGCGGTTGCAACGGCGTCGTTCACGCTGCGGCTCCGGCCTTGCGCGTTTCTGCCGCCAGGTGCGTTGCAACGGCGGTTTCCAGGTACTGCTCCAGTCCCAGCAACGCAATCAGGTCCATGTCGTCGTCCAGCACGTGCGCCAGCTGCGCCCTCAGCATGCCCTGCACGATGAGTGCGCGCGCGGTCTGCTCGCTCAGCCCGCGTTGGCGCGCGTAAAAGAGCGCGTCCTCGGGCAACGAGCCCCAGGTGGCGCCATGCTCGGCCTCGACCGCATCATGGCAGATTTCCATGTGTGGCCGCAGCGTGATGCGGGGCTGGCCGCCGCCGGTGGGGATGCCGCGCATCATCTGCACGGTGCGGGCGTCGCGGACGCCGCGGCCCATGCGCGTCATGATGTTGACCGCGCCGCGCGCGCGGCCGCTGCCCAGCATCAGCGTCTGCATGTCGCTCAGCGTCCGCTCGGCGCCGTGCAGCGCTTCGACCTGCTGGTCCAGCGTGTTCTGCCCGGAGATGCACAGTGCCGCGCCGGTGTAAGCCTGCGCGTCGGCGCTGTCCAGCGTGAGTTCGGTGCGCTGCTGGTGGTAGCTGCTGCCGTTGCCAATCAGGATCTGGTCGTAGCGGCCGTGCCCGGCCACGTCGACGTGGATCTGGTGCGCCATGCGGCTGTCTGCCTGCGGCGTCACGACGCGCAGGTGCTGCATGCGCGCGCCGCGGCCGACCCGTACGTGGATCTGCAGGTTCTGCGCCAGCGCGTCCACGCTGCCGCTGTCATGCGTTTCCATGAGCACGCACTGCGTGCCCGGCGCCACGTCAACAATCAACGTGGGTGCTTCCACGCGGGCCAGCGCGCTGCGGTGCAGGGCCAGGCGCACGGGCGCCGCGGCTGCATCGGCCGCTGCTGCGTGGCCGCTGCCGACCTGCAGGCGCAGGCCGTGCTGGCACAGCGCCCGGTGCGCCCAGACAAAGCGGTCCTGGTGGCTGTCGCCCGGCGCGCGGGTGTCGCTGAACAGCGTCTTGCGTTGCGCCGGGTCCGCGGCGTCGAGCCATTGCACGTCCACGCGGGCCCGCGACGCATCATCGGCGATGTCCAGCTGCCAGCCGTCCCGCGCGTCTGCGGCCGGGGCGGCGGCCGATGCAGCACCTTCGGCTTCGCCCAGCCACACGTCTGCTGCCGGTGGCGGCACGTGGTGGAAATATTCGGAGCGGGGCGGGATCCAGCCCATGACCGCGAGCCGTTCGCGCGCGGCCATGATCGGGAGTCCGGCCTCATTGGTTGCATTCATGGTTCAGGCCTCCGCGGTTGCCGGCGCTTCCCTGGCGTAGCCGGTCTCGGCGATGCGCTCGGCCAGCGCCAGGCCGCCCTGCTCGGCGATGCGGCCCTCGTCCAGCCTGTGCACGGCGTCCGGCTCCAGTGCCTCTATCATCTGCAGGTAGTGCGAGATGATCAGGAACGACATGCCCTGGCTGCGCAGGTTGGCAACCAGCTTGGTGACCGCGCGCACGCCATCCACGTCCAGCCCGGAGTCGATTTCATCGAGGATGGCCAGCCTGGGCTTGAGCAGCGCCAGCTGCAGGAGCTCGTTGCGCTTGCGCTCGCCGCCGGAAAAGCCGTCGTTGACCGGCCGGTTGAGCATGGCCTTGGGCAGTCCCAGCTCGGCGGACTGGCCGCGCGCGCTCTTGAGGAAGTCAAAGCCGTCCAGCGGGGTTTCGCCGCGCGCCTCGCGCACGGCGTTCAGCGCGGTGCGAACGAAGACCGCGTTGCGGACGCCCGGGATCTCGGGCGGCGCCTGGAACGACAGGAACAGGCCGGCCTGCGCGCGCTTTTCGGGCGGCAGTGCCAGCAGGTCCTTGCCGCCCAGCGTTGCGCTGCCGGCGGTGACGTGGAACTGCGGGTGGCCGGCCAGCGCCAGGCCCAGCGTGCTCTTGCCGCTGCCGTTGGCGCCCATCAGGACGTGCAGCTCGCCGGTGGGGATGTCCAGCGAGATGGACTTGAGGACGTCATGGCCTCCAACCTCGACGGACAGGTCCTTGACTTCAAGCAGGGGGGATGCGTTCATGGCAGGTTTCTTGCAATTGAAATTGGATGTGCGTGTGTGATGACGGGCTGCGGCATCAGCCGACGGCGCCTTCCAGCGATACGGCGAGCAGCGCCTTGGCTTCCAGCGCAAACTCCATGGGCAGCTCGTCGATGACGCTCTGGCAGAAGCCGCCCACGATGAGCGAGGTGGCCTGCTCGGGCTCGATGCCGCGCTGCTGGCAGTAAAAGAGCCGGTCCTCGGAGATCTTGGTGGTGGTGGCCTCGTGCTCGACCATGGCGTCGTCGCGCCCGCCCTCCACGTACGGGAAGGTGTGCGCACCGCAGTTGGGGCCGATCAGCAGCGAGTCGCACTCGGTGTGGTTGCGCGCATTGGCCGCCACCGGCGTGATGCGCACCAGGCCGCGGTAGCTGTTGTGCGAGCGGCCGGCGCTGATGCCCTTGGAGACGATGCGGCTTGAGGTGTTCTTGCCCATGTGGATCATCTTGGTGCCGGTGTCCGCCTGCTGGAAGTTGTTGGTCACCGCCACCGAGAAGAACTCGCCGCGCGAGTCGTCGCCGCGCAGCACCACGCTGGGGTACTTCCAGGTGATGGCCGCGCCGGTTTCCACCTGCGTCCAGGCAATGTGCGAGCGCTTGCCGGCAGCCAGCCCGCGCTTGGTCACGAAGTTGTAGATGCCGCCCTTGCCCTCGGCGTCGCCGGGGTACCAGTTCTGCACGGTGGAATACTTGATGAACGCGTCGTCGTGCGCGTACAGCTCGACCACCGCGGCGTGCAGCTGGTTGTTGTCGCGCTTGGGCGCGGTGCAGCCTTCCAGGTAGCTGACTTCGGAGCCTTCCTCGGCGATGATCAGCGTACGCTCGAACTGCCCGGTGTTGGGTGCGTTGATGCGAAAGTACGAGGACAGCTCCATGGGGCACTTGACGCCCTTGGGAACATAAACGAACGAGCCGTCCGAAAAGACCGCCGAGTTGAGCGTGGCGTAGAAGTTGTCGCTGATCGGAACCACCCGGCCGAGGTACTTTTCGACCAGCTCGGGGTGGTTTTGCGCAGCGTGTGCAAACGAGCAGAAGATGACGCCCGCGTCGGCCAGCTTCTGGCGGAACGTGGTGCCAACCGAGACCGAATCAAAGACGGCATCGACCGCCACGCCGGCAAGCGCGGCGCGCTCATGCAAGGGGATGCCCAGCTTCTCGTAGGTTTCCAGCAGCTTGGGGTCGACCTCGTCCAGGCTCTTGGGCGCGTCCTTCATGGACTTGGGCGCCGAGAAGTAAGAGATGGCCTGGAAGTCTATGGGTTCGATGTTCAGCCGGGCCCAGTCGGGCAGGGGCATCTTCTGCCACTGCGCCAGCGCCTCCAAGCGGCGCTTGAGAAGAAATTCGGGTTCCTTCTTGCGCTTTGAAATGGCGCGCACCACGTCCTCGTTGAGGCCGGGCGGCAGCGATTCAGATTCGATGTCGGTAACGAAGCCATGCTCGTATTCGCGCTCAAGCGCATCAACCAGTGGTGCTTCCTGTTGTGCAAGTGTCATCGAATACCTCCAAGAGTGGGACGACTGCAGTTGCCGGCAACTGCATGAATGAAAGTTCGTTGTTGCGTCTAAGGTAACGCAGAACCGGACACCGTACACGCACTGTGGTCATGTTGACGACTACTGGATTGGGGCGTGATGCCACCGGCCCGGTCCGCCGGCCAAGCATGCCGTGGTTCAACGCAGCGCGGCTGCGGGTTGGTACGGGCCGCGCGCGTGCCGTGCGATACCACAGCGCCCGCGTCCTGGCAGGCCTGCGCAACGGATTTTTGCGCTGTTCAGCGTCCCGAGCCCTTGCGCCGGTTGCCGCCCCCATGACCCGAGCGGCGATGCCGGCCCGAGCCCTTGCCCATGACGTCGGCGCCGGTGCGCAACGGGTCGGGGATTTCCGGGCTGCCGCTGCCGCCCGGTGAATGCCGCCTGTTGCGCGCGCCGCTCAGGTTGATCTGCAGCGGATCGACGTTGCGCGGCAACTCGTCGGCTGCTGCGTTGCCATTTGCACCGTCTCTTTCGTCGCTGTGGTCGCTGTGGTCGCTGTGTGGCTGGCGCTGGCCGTCTTCCTGGGCCGTGCGCGCCGCGGGCTTGCCGCCGCGACCGCGGGACCGGCTGCGGCGACCACCGGGCCGGCGGCGGCTGTTGTCTGCAGCGGCGCCGCCCGCGCCGTGGCGGTCGTCCGGACGCGCCGGCGCGTCTTCAGCGGCCTCGGTCTTGGTCCGCGGGGCCTGTTTCCTGCGTTCGCCGCCGCTGCCGCGGGCTGCCTTGTTGGCACGCATGCGCTCGGACAGCGCCCGGCGCGCCGAGCGTGCGGCTGCCTGCATCTCCGCCGGGCTGGGCGCCTTGCCCAGTCCGCCCCAGAGGATCTGCCGGCCCATGGCGATGGGCTCTGCCTTTTCATCGGGTGCCGGTCCGTAGTCGGGCAGGATCTTCACCGCTATCTGCTGGTGGGTGAAGCGCTCGATGGCGTGCATGAAGCCTTCTTCGTCCATGCAGACCAGGCTCGCGGCCTGGCCTTCGGCGCCGGCACGGCCGGTGCGGCCAATGCGGTGCACGTAGTCCTCGGGCACGTTGGGGATGTCGTAGTTCACCACCTGCGGCAACTCGTCGATGTCGATGCCGCGCGCGGCAATGTCGGTTGCCACCAGCGCCTGCAGCTGGCCGTTCTTGAATTTGTCCAGCGCCTCGGTGCGCGCGCTCTGGCTCTTGTTGCCGTGCAGCGCCAGGGCCGAGATGCCGTGCTCCTCCAGGCTGCGCGCCACCTGGTTGGCCGTGAACTTGGTGCGCGTGAAAACCAGCACCTGCGACCAGCCGTCGTGCAAGATCAGATGCCGGAGTGCGTCGGTCTTGCGGTCCCGGCCCACCGGGTAGATGGTCTGCTGGATGCGCTGGGCCGTGCTGTGCGGCGGCGCCACCTGCACGCTTTGCGGGTCATTGAGCAGCTCCCCAGCCAGGTCCCGGATTTCCCGGCTCAACGTGGCTGAGAACAGCAGGCTTTGCCGCTCCCTTGGCAGCAGCGCCATGATTTTCTTGACGTCGTGGATGAACCCCATGTCAAGCATGCGGTCGGCTTCGTCCAGGACCAGGATTTCCACGTGCCTCAGGTCCACGTGGCCCTGCTCCTGCAGGTCAAGCAGGCGTCCTGGCGTTGCAACGACGATGTCGGGGTGTTTCTGCAGGCGGCGGATCTGCGGCTCGGCGCCAACGCCGCCAAAGATCACCATGCTGCTGAGCTTGAGGTGCTTTCCGTAGATCTTGATCGAGTCGCCGATCTGCGCCGCCAGCTCGCGCGTGGGCGTGAGGGCCAGCACCCGGATCGCGCCGGGCTGCCGCGCCGGGTTCGTGCTCAGCAGTTGCAGCAGCGGCAACGAAAATCCGGCGGTTTTCCCGGTTCCGGTCTGCGCGCCCGCCAGCACGTCCTGACCGCTGAGGATGAGCGGGATCGCCTGCGCCTGGACGGGCGTGGGCTCGGTGTAGCCTTGCTCGTGCACGGCTTTCAGGAGGGGAGGCAGCAGGTTCAGTTCTTCAAATGTCATTTGTTGCTTGCGCCGCATGGGCGGATGCGATAGGAATGGGCCCGCATGAGCTGGCCCGTGGCGGTGAGAGAGGTTCGGCTTCAGTCCGGGACTGGCGGCAGCTTTCTGCGGTTGCCTGGCAGTTGGCATGGGCGCGTCAGCGGCGCATGCGGGTGTCAGCGGGCCGGACCCGGGTCCGGGATCGGCCGTTCATGCGCACTGGCCCATCGGCGGTGCTCCGGCCGCGCGGCACGACGGCACGCGCTGGGCTTTCAACAGGGGACGGCGCGTGGAATCCTGCCACCACTTGCGCCGCAACGGGATGTCGGCTGCGGTCATGCGGGCGGCTTGCAGCGGGTCAGACGGCCCCCGCATGCAGGCCCGGCACCCGGTGCCGGACGGCTGCGGCGATTTCATCGAACGTGGCAATTGCAACCATGACCTGGATATTCACCGGGTCCTGCGGCCTGAGCCTGATTGTGGCCTATATGAGGCTGCACCATGTCGCGCCGTGGTTTGCCGCGATTATCGCACGGTTCTTGCCGAGGTTTCAAGCAGCACGCCCGTCATTCCCGATGCGGCGTCGTATCCGCACGGTGCAGCGCTTCTTGCCTGCCCATTGATAATACGGGGTCAAGGTGCTTGCCGCGCGTGCAACGCGCCTGCCTTGCTTGTGTATGTATGGACGGTTGGCCGGGGATGCAATGGCTCAGTATGTATTTTCCATGAATCGTGTCAGCAAGATCGTGCCGCCCAAGCGGTACATCCTGAAGGACATTTCGCTCAGTTTTTTCCCGGGCGCCAAGATAGGCGTGCTGGGGTTGAACGGCTCCGGCAAGTCCACGCTGCTCCGGATCATGGCGGGGGTGGACACCGAGATCGAGGGCGAGGCGCTGCCCATGCCGGGGCTGGAGATCGGCTACCTGCCGCAGGAGCCGCAGTTGACGCCCGGCCACACGGTACGCCAGGAAGTGGAGCAGGCCATGGGCGACGTGAAGGCGGCGCAGGCGCGGCTCGATGAAATCTACGCTGCCTACGCCGAGCCGGACGCCGATTTTGACGCGCTGGCCGAGGAGCAGGGCAAGCTGGAGGCCGTGATTGCAGCCGCCGGCACCGACAGCGAGCACCAGCTCGAGATTGCGGCGGACGCGCTGCGCCTGCCGCCCTGGGACGCGGTGGTGGACCGCCTGTCAGGCGGCGAGAAGCGCCGCGTGGCGCTGTGCCGCCTGCTCCTGTCGCGGCCGGACATGCTGCTGCTGGACGAGCCCACCAACCACCTGGACGCCGAGAGCGTGCAATGGCTGGAGACGTTCCTGCACCGCTTCCCGGGCACGGTGGTGGCGGTGACGCACGACCGCTACTTCCTGGACAACGCAGCCGACTGGATCCTGGAGCTGGACCGGGGCCAGGGCATTCCCTGGAAGGGCAACTACTCTTCCTGGCTGGAGCAGAAGGAGGAGCGGCTCAGGCAGGAGCAAAGGAGCGAGGATGCGCGCGCCCGCTCTATCCGGAAAGAGCTGGAATGGGCGCGCCAGAACCCCAAGGGCCGGCAGGCCAAGAGCAAGGCGCGGCTGGCGCGTTTTGAGGAGCTGTCCGACCACGAGTACCAGAAGCGCAACGAGACGCAGGAGATCTTCATCCCGGTGGCCGAGCGGCTGGGGAACGAGGTGCTGGAGTTCCGCGGCGTCTCCAAGAGCTTTGGCGACAAGCTGCTCATGGACGACCTGAGCTTTCGCGTCCCGCCGGGCGCCATCGTCGGCATCATCGGGCCCAATGGCGCCGGCAAGTCCACGCTGTTCCGGCTGGTGGCCGGGCAGGAGCAGGCCGATTCAGGCGAGATCGTCCTGGGCCAGACCGTGCAGTTGGCCTTTGTCGACCAGAGCCGCGACAGCCTGGTGGCCGACAAGACCGTGTGGGAGGAAATCTCCGACGGGCTGGACACGATCACCGTCGGCAGGTTCCAGATGCCCAGCCGCGCCTACGTCGGGCGCTTCAATTTCAGCGGGCAGGACCAGCAAAAGCGCGTGGGATCGCTCTCGGGTGGCGAGCGCGGCCGCCTGCACCTGGCCAAGACCTTGCGCCAGGGGGCCAACCTGCTGCTGCTGGACGAGCCGTCCAACGACCTGGACGTGCAGACGCTGCGCGCGCTGGAAGATGCGCTGCTGGAATTTGCCGGCAGCGTCATGGTCATCAGCCACGACCGCTGGTTCCTGGACCGCATCTGCACGCACATCCTGGCCGCCGAGGGTGACAGCCAGTGGTTCTTCTTTGACGGCAACTACGCCGAATACGAGACGGACAAGGTCGAGCGCCTGGGCGAGGAAGCCGCCCGGCCGCGCCGCATGCGCTACAAGGCGCTCAAATGAGCCGGCGTCATGCGCCGTGCCCAAAATGCGGGACAATGGACGCCTGCCTGTTGCCCGGACCGATCATCCCAGGAGCCAGCAGTTGGTGCACCGGATGACAGATGATCTCGGCCCTTGCGGGCCTTGGATGAAAGCCGCCTGTGGCGGCTCATGATGCATCATGGCGGCGCAGCCGCAGTCATTGCAGCCGCGCAGCGGCGCGGTCATCAAAGCGCCAGCGAGGTCATCGGCGATGCGCTTGAAGTTGCTGGGCATCGCTTCCAATCATGAGAAGATGTTGTGAACACAAGGCAGCGGTCAACCGCTGAATTCAGGATCATGTTGCGCCGCACGCAAAAACGCCCGACCCCCGTGTACGCCTGGATGCTGGCGCTGGCCGCCGCCGCAGCGCTGCTGCTGGCCGCGGCGCCGGCGGCGGCGCAGGTGACGCGGCTGTTTCCCCACGACGCCGAGCGCGGTCACATCACGTTCGAGCCGCAGTCCCGGCTCGTGCGCGTTGACGGCAAGCCCGAGCGGCTGGGGCCGGGCGTGCAGGTTCGTGACGAGAGGGGGCGCGCGCCGCCCCTGGGTACGCTGGCCGGGCAGACCCTGCTGGCGCACTACGTGCGCGACGCCAGCGGCGCGATTTTCCGCATCTGGATCCTGACCCCGAAAGAAGCCGGCAGGCCGGCGCCCGGCAAGTCCGCTCGCAAGGGCTGGGATGATCCCGAGCCGTTTCGCTATCTGAATTGAAGCGTCACCGCAGTGGTGGCGCTTGCAAGAACATGTCGCAAAAACTGTACATCAAGACCTTTGGCTGCCAGATGAACGAGTACGACTCGTCCAGGATCTCGGATCTCATGGGGCAAGCCGAGGGCTACGAACTCACGCAGGACCCGGAGCAGGCGGACCTCATCGTCTTCAACACCTGCTCGGTGCGCGAGAAGGCGCAGGAAAAGGTGTTTTCCGACCTGGGACGCGTCAAGCACCTGAAGGACAAGGGCACGCTGATTGGCGTGGGTGGCTGCGTGGCCAGCCAGGAGGGCCGGGAAATCATCAGGCGCGCGCCCTACGTGGACGTGGTGTTTGGCCCGCAAACGCTGCATCGGCTGCCCGGCCTGCTTGCCAAGCGGCGGCGCAGCGGCACGCCGCAGGTGGACGTGGCGTTCCCCGAGATCGAGAAGTTCGACAACCTGCCGCCGGCGCGCGTGGACGGGGTGACTGCCTTTGTCTCGATCATGGAAGGCTGCTCCAAGTACTGCAGCTATTGCGTGGTGCCGTACACGCGCGGCGAGGAGTTCAGCCGGCCGTTCGAGGACGTGCTGACCGAGGTGGCCGACCTGGCCGACCACGGCGTGCGCGAGGTCAACCTGCTGGGGCAGAACGTCAATGCGTACAACGGGACCATGGGCGATACCGACGAGCGCTGCGACTTTGCCACGCTGCTCGAGTACGTGGCCGAGATCCCCGGCATTGAGCGCATCCGCTACACTACCAGCCACCCCAAGGACTTCACGCAGGCGCTGGTCGATGCCTATGGCAAGGTTGACAAGCTGGTCAGCCACCTGCACCTGCCGGTGCAGCACGCCAGCGACCGCGTGCTGGCCATGATGAAGCGCGGGTACAGCGCACTGGAGTACAAGAGCATCATCCGCCGCCTGCGCCAGGTGCGGCCGGGCATCAGCATCTCCAGCGACTTCATCGTCGGCTTCCCGGGCGAGCGCGATGAAGACTTTGACCAGCTGATGGCGCTGGTCGAAGACATCGGCTTTGACACCAGCTTCAGCTTCATCTACAGCCCGCGCCCGGGAACGCCTGCGGCGAACCTGGTCGACCGCACGCCGCACGAGGTGAAGCTGGCGCGGCTGCACCGCCTGCAGGCGGCGCTGCAGGCGCACGCGCGCGACATCAGCGCCAGCCGCGTGGGCACGGTGCAGCGCATCCTGGTCGAAGGCCCCTCGCGCAAGGACGAGCGCGAGCTGAGCGGACGCACCGAGTGCAACCGCGTTGTCAACTTCAACGCGGGCCCGGACGGCAGCCGATTGATCGGCTCCATGCTTGACTTGGACATCACGCAGGCCATGCCCAATTCGCTGCGCGGCCGGATTTGCGTGGCGGCCGCTTGAGCGTGAACGTGCGTCGACCGGACGATACAGGAAGCGCTGCGCCGGCAGGCACCGGCGCCGGATCGCGCGCGCTGGACCTGGCGGGGGCGTCCAATTTCCGCGACCTGGGTGGCTACTACACGGCCGACGGGCGCCAGGTGCGCTGGCGCCTGCTGTACCGCTCGGACCAGTTGGCTGCGCTGGCGCCGGACGATGTGGCCAGGCTGCAGGCCCTGGGCATCGGCCGTGCGCTGGACTTCCGGGGCGAGCAGGAATGTGCGGCGGCTGCGTACGCGTGGCCCGGCATGGTCCGACATGCGCTGTCCATAGAGCCCACGGTGGTGCAGGAAGTGCAGTCGCTCCTGGCGGCCGGCCGTACGCTCACGGCAGAGGACGCAGTGTTGCTCATGAAGCAGACCTACCGCCATTTTGTGACCGACTGCCAGGCGCAGTACCGCGAGCTGTTTGAACACCTGCTTGCCGGCCCGGGCCCACTGGTATTCCACTGCACCGCCGGCAAGGACCGGACCGGGCTGGCTGCGGCGCTGATCCTGCGCGCGCTGGGCGTGCCCATGGCACAGGTCATGGAGGATTACCTGTTGACCAACCGCCTGTACAAGGAGCCGGCGAGCGTGACTGGCGTGCTGTCACCGGACGTTGTCGCGATCCTGTGGCGGGTTCAGCCCGGTTTTCTGCGGGCGGCGCTGCAGGTGCTGGAGCAGGACTTCGGCGGCATGGCGGCGTACCTGGAACAGGCGCTGGGCATTGCCGGGCCGGAGCGGCAGCGGCTGGCCGAGCTGTACCTGGAGCCCGCGCGCTGAGCGACGAGTCGACCGGGCTCTTGGATCACGGTTGCTCAGCCACCTGCTGCGCGCCGGTAGACCAGCAGCGTTTCCTGCGCTCGCGTCGGGCGCGGCACTTCCGCCACCAGCTGCCATGTCGGCGCCAGGTCCGCCTCACGCAGGCTGGCGCGTGCGGCCGGCGTGATCAGCAGCCACGGGCACCCGGCTGCCTTCAGGCCTGCGGCCGGTTGCGTGCGCCAGCCGCCATGGAACTGCACCGCGGCAAGCTGTGCCGTGGTCAGCCCGCCTACCTGTACGCAGCGTGCATCGCCGACGATGTCGCGGATGGCAAGGATCTGCGGCGCCAGGCTGCGGCCGTAGTTGAGACCGGGCAGCCACAGCGTGGTGAGCAGCACCCAGCACAGCGTGGTTCCGGCTGCCGGCAGCACCAGGCTCTTCCACAGCGCCGGCCGGTGGCGTGCCGTGCGCCACCGCGCCAGCGCGATCCAGGCCGCGGTGCCCAGGACGGCAAGCAGGAACGCGGACAGGTGGAAAGACAGCTCGAACCCCGGTGCCAGCCGGGCCACGTTGGACGCGGGCTTGGCCGGGACGCCGGTTTGCAGCGAGATCCAGACCACCCAGATGATGATGGCCCAGGCGCTGAAGAACAACACCGTGAACCAGTCTATGAGCGCCGCTGCGCTGCGCTTGAACGTGGGCAGCGCAAACGCAGCCAGCGTCGCCAGCGCCGGCAGCGCGAGGAACAGCGTCCGGCCATGGTCCAGCGTGAAGACGGTAGCCAGGAGCGGCGCTCCGGCGATGAGCAGCGGCAGGCCCAGGTGGCGGTTGCGTGCGGGATGGCGCATCTGGTGGCGCCAGCGCCACAGCGCCCACAGCACGAACGGCCAGGCGGGCCAGGTGAACCAGATGAGCAGCTTGCCCAGCGAGTTCCAGCTGTCGGTGCCAAAACGCCAGCGCGGCGCGCGCCATTCATCACCGGCAGCCAGCAGCAGCAGCGCGCAGGCGGCTGCGACCAGGCACAGGATCCAGCGTGCACGCCGGCGCATTGCGGCTGGCAGGTGGCGCGTGGCCGGCGCAAAAAGCGCAACGGCGACCACGAGCGCGTACACCAGCGCCAGCATGGGCGCACCCGACAGGCTCAGGCCCAGGAGCCCGCAGGGCAGGGCAATGCCCGACTGCGCGGTCCGGGCCGGCAGCACCGCCAGGCCATAGAATGCCAGCGTGCTGAAAAACAGTTGCGCCAGCGCCGGCGTTGTCTCGTGCGAGAACTGCGCCAGCCCCAGCGTGGCCACCAGCGCCAGCACGCCGCCGTCTGCCAGCGTCCGCGCGTAGTCCCTGGCCGACGCTTCGCCGCCAAAGGCAAAGCTCACCGGTGCGGCCGAGACATGGCGGGCCAGGTGGTAGGTGGCGTACCAGGTGGCAGCCAGGATGCCGACAAGCATGAGCATGAACGGCAGCCGCGCAGCAAGCCCTGGTGACAGGCCGGGTGGCGCCAGCTGCAGCGCCCAGGCACCCAGCCAGTAGGGCAGCAGGGCGCCGGCGTCGCCAGCGTGCCCCATCAGCGCCGGATGCAGCCAGTCGTCCAGGCTGCGGCTCTGCGAGAGTGCCCGCATGATGCCGAACGACGCCAGGTCGACGTCCCTCCATGGATCGCGGCCGACGAAACCGGGGATGGTGTACGCCAGGCACAGGAACCACAATGCCCAGCGCGGGAGGCGCCGCACGGCCTCCTGCGAGACGAGGGCAGGACTGGGGTCGTCGCTGCGGCTCATGGAGCGGTTGTTGTCAACGTCAGCGGGACGCGAGGCATGGCAGCTGGTGCAGGTTCGGGATGGCGTGGCCGGGCTGGCGGTTGCCGAGCGCCTGCCCGCGCCGGTGCTTGCGGCCAGCTGCGGGCGCGGCACCGCCGGTTTTCAGGCACAAAAAAACAAGGCAGCACGCGTTGTCGTACTGCCTTGCCTGTTTGCTGCTGGCTGCACCTGCAGGCTTGCGCCCGCGGTGCCTGCTCAGCGGACGACCTTGCCGTAGCGGTTGCGGAACCGCTCGACGCGTCCACCCATGCTGTCCACCGACTTTTGCGTGCCGGTGTAGAACGGATGCGACTCGCTGGACGTGTCGAGCTTGTACAGCGGCAACTCGCGACCGTCTTCCATCTTGATGGTCTCGCGCGTGTGCGCGCACGAGCGCGTCACGAACTTGAAGCCGTTGGAGACGTCCATGAAACAGATTTCACGGTAGTCGGGGTGTATGCCCTTGCGCATGATGAATCCTTTTTTGCCTGGTTCAGGAGCCGCGCCCGTACCTGTAGCCTGGTCCCGGGCGTACTTTCTGCAAAGCTCATTATTGTAGGCGAAACGATGTGATCTGGCGCTGGCTGCGGGCACGCGTCCGGGTTGGCGCCGGTTGGCCTCAGCCGCCGCGGCGCATGGCGTCAAAGAACTGGCTGTTGTTCTTGGTGGCCTTCATGCTCTTGACGATCATCTCCATCGCCTCGATCTCGTCCATGCTGTACATGAACTGGCGCAGGATGCGGGTTTTTTGCAGGATGTCCGGGGCCAGCAGCAGCTCTTCGCGGCGCGTGCTGGAGTGGCTGAGCTGGATGGCCGGGAACACGCGCTTGTTGTAGAGGCGCCGGTCCAGGTGGATCTCGGAGTTGCCGGTGCCCTTGAACTCCTCGAAGATGACTTCATCCATGCGGCTGCCGGTGTCTATGAGCGCGGTGGCGATGATGGTCAGCGAGCCGCCTTCCTCGATGTTGCGCGCGGCGCCCAGGAAGCGCTTGGGTCGATGCAGCGCGTTGGCGTCCACGCCGCCGGAGAGCACCTTGCCGCTGGAGGGCACCACCATGTTGTACGCGCGCGCCAGCCGCGTGATCGAGTCCAGCAGGATGACCACGTCCTGGCCCTGCTCGACCAGCCGCTTGGCGCGCTCGATCACCATCTCGGCCACGTGCACGTGGCGCGTGGCCGGCTCGTCGAAGGTGGATGCGACGACCTCGCCCTTGACCGAGCGCTCCATGTCCGTGACTTCTTCCGGGCGCTCGTCTATGAGCAGCACCATCATGTGGATGTCGGGGTGGTTGGCGGCAATGGCGTGCGCAATGGTCTGCATCATCACGGTCTTGCCGCTCTTGGGCGGCGCGACGATGAGCGAGCGCTGGCCCTTGCCTATGGGCGCAATGATGTCGATGATGCGGCCGGTGATGTTTTCCTCGCCCTTGGCGTCCTCGCGCTCCAGCCGCATATGCTCGTTGGGGAACAGCGGCGTGAGGTTCTCGAACATCATCTTGTGCTTGTTCTGCTCCGGTGCGTCGCCGTTGACCTTGTCCAGCCGGTTCAGCGCAAAATAGCGCTCGCCGCCCTTGGGTATGCGGACTTCGCCCTCGACCAGGTCGCCGGTGCGCAGGTTGAAGCGGCGCACCTGGCTGGGGCTGATGTAGATGTCGTCGGTGGAAGCGGTGTAGCTGGTCTCGGGGTTGCGCAGGAAGCCAAAGCCGTCGGGCAGGATTTCAAGCACGCCGTCGGCAAAGACCTGCTCGCCTTCCTTGGCCCGCTTCTTAATGATGGCAAACATCAGCCCCTGCTTGCGCATGCGGTTGGCGTTTTCTATTTCAAGCTCTTCGGCTTGCTTCATCAAGTCGGCGATGCGCAGGACTTTGAGTTCTTTGAGATGCATGGTGTTCGGCTGCGTGGACGTACTGCGAACGCTCGGAGCACAGGCCAGCAAATGCCTGGAGAAAAAGAGAGTGGGAGGGGTCGGGGGCAGGGAACTGCCACCGGGTCACGCCGGTTCCGAAGGGCCGGGCGCTGCGCAGGCGCATGGCGCGCCTGCTGTTGGCTGGATTATGACAGGAAAACCGGCGCAGGCTGCAGCGCAGCCAAAAATAGTGGGTCCGGCTCCGCTGCGGGCACGCGCGTCAGGCCAGGTACCGGCCTGCAGTCCGGCGGCATTCAGGCCAGTTGCTGGTCCAGGAATTGCGACAACTGGGCCTTGGTGAGCGCGCCGATCTTGGTCGCCGCGGGTTCGCCGTTCTTGAATACCATCAGGGTCGGAATGCTGCGCACGCCGTACTTGAGCGAGAGCTCGCGGTTCTCGTCCACGTTGATCTTGGCAAACTGCAGCTTGCCGTCGTACGTGGTCGCCAGTTCCTCCAGCGTCGGCGCGATGGCCTTGCAGGGTCCGCACCAGTCGGCCCAGAAGTCCACCAGAACCGGCTGCTCGGACTTGAGAACGTCATTTTCAAACGAGCCGACGCTGACGTGCTTGATGAGTGGATTGGCCATGGGATTCGTTTTGCTCCTGTCAACAATTCCAAAACGGTAAAGTCGGACTCATTGTGACAGAAATGCAGAGATACCGTTTGGGCCCGACTTCAAGGCCGTGCCCGTGAACACGCCGGGCGCGGCAATGGCTCCGCGCACGGCCGATACGGCCATCTTGCCGGAATGGTCGGAGTTGCTCGCGCGCGCGGACCACGCCATGCGCGAGCAGGCGGCGCACCCGGCACGCACCGTGGTGCTGCTGCCGTACCTGCAGCTGGTGCCGTTGGCACGGGGTTATTGGGCGCAACAATTCCCACAGGGCTTTGCGCCGCACTTCGAGACCACGCGCACCTGGGCCGAACGGGTCGGCAGCTTTGTCGCCGGCCCCACCGACCTGAGCTTCAACCACGGGCGCGACCTGCTCGTGGCGCGCGGCCTGCTCGAGGGCGCCGGGCTGGCGGAGCACGCGGCAGTGCTTGCCGGGCCTTTGATGCAGCAGGCACTCAGCCTGGCCACGGTGGCTGCGGCCATGCCGCCGCCCTTGCGCCCGGACTGGGCCGAGCACGCTCGGGCCGTGCTGCCTTCGCTGGCCGACGACGCGCTGGCGCTGGAAGCGGCGCTGGCGCGCATTGTCATTGCCTGGGCTGCGGGGTCTGACTACCTCACGGACGTGCTTTTCGACAGGGGCACGGTCCAGGCACTGGATGCGCTGGTCATCGTTGCCGGCCTGCAGGCAGATCCGCTGACGGAAATTCTGGGCCAGCACCACCTTGAGAAGGCCGTGCGCCTGCAGCTGGACGGCGGCGGTGCGCGTGGCCGGGTCCTGCTGCATGAATGCACCGACAGCGAGGACGAGGCCGAGCGTGCCACGGCCTGCGTGCTGCAGCACCTGCGGGCCGGGCGCGCGCCGGTGGGGCTGGTGGCCACCGACCGGGCGCTGACGCGGCGCGTCGGTGCGCTGCTGTCTGCCCGTGGCGTGCGCAGCGGCCAGGTGCTCAGCGACGAGACCGGCTGGAAGCTCTCGACCACGCAGTCGGCGGCCCTGGTGCTGGGCGCGTTGCGTGCCTGCATGGCCACCGCGAGCACCGATGACGTGCTGGCCTGGCTCCAGCTGGCGCCGGCCTTTGCCGAACAGGAGCGGCGCGCGCTCGAGCGCCTGCTGCGCCGCAAGGTGGTGCGCAACTGGCTGCAGGCCGAATCCGTGGCGGCCGACCAACCGCTGGTCGGGCGCGTTACCGCACTGCGTGCCGGCATGCAGCGTGCACGCCCGTTGCAAGATTGGCTGGTGGCCACGCAGTCCCTGCTGCAGGCGGCGGGGCAGTGGCCTGCCTTGATCAAAGACGCGGCGGGGCAGAAGATCATGGCGACGCTGGGCATGGCCGAGGACAATCCGGCGCTGTGGCAGGATGTTCCCGTGGCAGAGCGGCGCATGGCGCTGCATGAATTCATGGCCTGGTGTGAGGCCGCGCTGGAGGCTGCCCGCTTTGAACCGCCGCGGGCGGGCAACCCGCGCGTGGTCGTGCTGCCGCTGGCGCAACTGCTGGGCCGGCCGCTGGCGGCGGTGGTGCTGTCCGGCGCGGACGAGCAGAACCTGCCGGCGGCGCCCGAACCCCCCGGCCCGTGGACGGTGCCGCAGCGCGAGCACCTGCACCTGCCCACGCGCGCCGATTTGCAGCGCGAGCAGGAGGCCGCTTGGGCGCTGGCCCTGCGGGCGCCGGTACTGGACGTGCTGTGGCGCAGCGACGATGGCCGCGGCAACCGGCTGCTGCCGTCTCCGCTGGTGCAGGTGCTGCAGTTGCAGGAGGATTTGCCCGCGCGGCCATCCACGCCCGACCCACGCCGCTTGCGCAGCGTCCGGGCGGCACCCGTTGCCTGCCCTGCACCTGGCGGCGCCGGCTTGCCCGCGCAGCCTTTGTCGGCCAGCGGCTACCACATGCTGCGCCAATGCCCATACCGGTTTTTTGCCCTGCGCCTGCTCGGGCTGCAGGAAGACAGCGAGCTGGACGTGGACCTGCAAAAGCGCGACTGGGGCAACTGGGTGCACCTGGTGCTGCGCTATTTCCACGAAGCGCTGAAGGAGCAGCCGCAAGCCGGCCGGCGCGCGTTGATCGATGAGGCCGCGCAGCGCGCGACGCAGCAGCTGGGGCTGGACAGCGGTGAATTCCTGCCGTACTCCGCCGCGTGGCCCGCGTTGCGCGACGCGTACCTGCCCTGGTTGCAAGAGCACGAGAACGCGGGCGCCGTATTCGTTGACGCAGAGGCCGATTTCAGCGTCGAGCGAGGCGGCCTCAGGCTGCGCGGGCGCCTGGACCGTGTGGACCGGGCGGCTGACGGCACGCCGCTGCTGATCGACTACAAGACCGAATCCGCGCAGAAAACCAGAGACCGCATCAAGGCCGGCGCCGAAGACACGCAGCTGCCGTTCTACCTGCTGCTGGCCGGCGGGGAAGGGGCCAACGCGGGCTACCTCAACCTGGCCGAGCGCGAAACGCCCAGGCTGTACCCGCTGGCGCATCCCGCCGAGCTTGCCGCCCTGCTGCAGCGCGGCATGCAGGACGACTTGCAGCGGGTGCAAGCCGGGGCGCCACTGCCTGCGCTGGGACAGGGCAGCGTGTGCGACTGGTGCGAAGTGCGCGGCCTGTGCCGCAAGGACTTCTGGTCATGAGCGCGCCTGCAGCCTACGAGCACAACGGCCAGCCCTGCCCGCGCGAGCAGTTCTACGCGATTGCCTGCGACCCGCGCCGCAACGTCGCGGTCGAGGCCTGCGCCGGCTCCGGCAAGACCTGGATGCTGGTCTCGCGCATGCTGCGTGCGCTGTTGGGCGGGGCCCAGCCGCAGGATATCCTGGCCATCACGTTCACGCGGAAGGCCGCGGGCGAGATGCGCCAGCGCCTGCACGAGTGGCTGGCCGATTTTGCCCGCGCCCGGGACGGTGAATCGGCCGATGCCTGGCAGGCGCGCCTTGGTGGCGAACTCATCCAGCGCGGCGTCCCGCCGGCGCAGGCGCAAGCGCAGGCCAGCGCGCTCAAGAACCTCTACCGGCAGGTGCTTGAAAATGGCCAGCCGCTGCAGATCCGCACCTTCCACAGCTGGTTTGCCGCACTGCTGGGTGCCGCGCCGCTGAAGATGCTGCAGGAGCTGGGGCTGCCACCCCAGCACGAGCTGCTGGAAGACGACAGCGACGCCGTGCGCCAGGTCTGGCGTCCGTTCCTGCAGCAGGTGGCCGCCGATGCCGCGCTGCAGGCAGGCTACCTGGCACTGGTGGCCAGCCGCGGCCGGACGCAAACGCACAAGGCGCTGGAAGATGCGCTGGCGCGCCGGGTTGAATTTGCCCTGGCCGACGCGGCCGGGCACGTGCAAGACGCCATCCAGCGCTTTGGTGCGCTCTACCCGGCGCTGGATGGCTGGGACACGCCAGCAGATGCGCTGCGCGACGAGGCAGCGCAGCGCCGCTGGCTGGCACGGGCGCAGGCGCTTGCCCAGGAAAAGAACAAGACGCCGCAAAAGGCGGCCGACGCGGTTGTGCGCGCCTTTGCGTGCGAGGACATGAGTGAGCGCCTGCAGACATTGCGCGATGCTTTCTTTGTCAAGGCCGAAGACAGGCTGGGCAAGAACTTGCAGCAGTTCGACGCGGCGCAGGCCGCGGAGGCCGAGTTGGTGCAGCTGCTGGCGGCGACCCGGCAACACGAAGCCTGGCTCTACCACCAGCGCATGACACGCCTCGTGCGCGTGCTCATAGACTGCTTTTCCCGCCTCAAGCGCGAGCGTGGCTGGGTCGACATGCCCGACATCGAGCGGCTGGCGCTGGCGCTGCTGTCCGACCATGCGCTGGCCGCCTGGGTGCAGCAGCGGCTGGACCAGCGCGTGCGCCACCTGCTGGTCGATGAATTCCAGGACACCAACCCCCTGCAGTGGCATGCCCTGCATGCCTGGCTCTCGGGCTATGCCGGCGCGGGCGGCGGGCAGGGCGCGCCCAGCGTATTCATCGTTGGTGATCGCAAGCAGAGCATCTACCGCTTTCGCCGCGCCGACCCGGCGGTCTTTGCTGCAGCGCAGGATTTCATCGTCGACGCGCTGGACGGTGAGCACCTGGCCTGCGACCACACGCGGCGCAACGCACCGCAGGTGCTGGCGCTGGTCAACCAGGCCATGCAGCAGGCGCAGCAGGCCGGGCAGTTCAGCGGCTTTCGTGAGCACACCACCGGGTCTGAAGCGGATGGCTCCGTGGGCGCGTTGCCGTTGGTCCCGCGCTCTGAGAAAAATCAAGAGGCGGACGATGCCCTGCACTGGCGCGACAGCCTCAACGTTCCGCAAACCGTCGAGGAGGAGACGCTGCGCACGCTGGAATGCCGCCAGGCGGCCGCGTGGATCGCAGGCCGCATCGCGGGCGGCACGCCCGCTGGCTGCATCCTGGTGCTGGCGCGCAAAAGCGCTCCCTTGGCCGTCTTGCGGGACGAGTTGCGCGCATTGCACATCCCATGCGCGCTGGCCGACAGGCAGGCGCTGGCCGACCAGCCCGCGGTGCAGGATGTGCTGGCGCTGGTCGATGTGCTGCTCTCGCCCGACAACAACCTGGCGCTGGCCCGCGCGCTCAAGTCACCCCTGTTCGGGCTGCACGACAGCGACCTGGTGCGGCTGGCGCAGGCGGCGCGGGCGCTTCCCCGTGGGGACACATCATCCTGGCTGGACCTGCTGCCGGCCACCGAACTGGCCACCGCAGACCACCGCGCCCTCCACGAGGACCTCGTGCAATGCCGCCAGTGGCTGCTGTCGCTCCCCCCGCATGATGCCCTGCAGGCCATCTACGCCCGACGCGACGTGCTCGCCTGCTTTGCCGCCGCCGCGCCGGCGCACGAGCGGCCCCAGGTGCTCGCCAGCCTGCGCGCGCTGCTGGCTGCGGCGCTGGGCCTGCACGGCGGCCGCTTTCTCACCGCCTACGCCTGGCTGCGCGCCATGCGCCGGCAGGGTTGGCCCGCGCCCGGTCCCGGCAGCGACGCGGCCGTGCAGTTGCTCACCGTGCACGGTGCCAAGGGGCTGGAGGCCGACGTGGTGCTGCTGCTCGACGCGGCTGCCGACGTGGCCCGCAGCCGCGGTGACCCGGTCGTCCTCATGGACTGGCCCGGGGCCCGGCGGGCGCCGCAGCGCCTGGCGTTCCTGGCCAACGGCAACCGGCCGCCACCCAGCCTGGCCGAGCTGGCACAGCACGAAGCCGCGGCCCAAACGCGCGAGGAGCTCAATGCCCTGTACGTGGCCATGACGCGCGCACGCCGGCAACTCGTGCTCTCCGGCGTGCAGCCCCATCGCGAGCCCAGGGACAGCTGGTGGCAGCGCCTGCAACCGCTGGTGCCGGAATTGCCGCAACCCGCGGAAGTGACCCCAGCCCATGCGGCAGCGGGAGACAGTTTTGACCTGCCCGAACTTCCCGCCGCGCCGGAGTTTCCAGACTTGCCACAAGCCCCGGATGCGCTGGTGCCCGAAGTGCCGGACGAGTCCGCCCGCGTGGGGCAGGCGATGCACTGGCTGCTGGAGCACGCCACCGAGACCGAATCGGGATGGCGCGCCGTACGCGAGCAGCAGCTCGGCCACCGCTTTGCATTGGACGACACCAGCGCAAAACGCGCCATCACCATGGCGCGCACCATCCTGCAGGGCGA
>JALOAS010000043.1 GCA_023228705.1 Ottowia sp.
TTGAGCGTTGAGCGTTGAGCGTTGGGCGTTGGGCGTTGAGCGTTGAGCGTTGAGCGTTGGGCGTTGGGCGTTGGGCGTTGGGCGTTGGGCGTTGGGCGTTGGGCGTTGGGCGTTGGGCGTTGGGCATACGCCGGACGCTGGACGCAATACGCTCAACCTCTTTTTGCAGCTGGTGTTGCTGCGCATCGTTTCCAATCAGATAATGGCTTGATCCGGCAACCACCAGCGCAACATGATTAAATATGATCATGCGCATGGTGCCTGAATACCCGGACAGCCACGTGGCCGATACGGCCCCGGCAGCAACCGCCGCGCCGCCGGCAGACGCTGCGGCTGCTGCGTTTGCGACCCTGCAGTCCAAGCTCAAGTACCTGGCGCCCGAAGACATCGAGCAGGTCGAGGCCGCCTATGTTTTCGCGCGCAACGCGCACCAGGGACAGACCCGCCACAGCGGTGCGCCATACATCACCCACCCGGTGGCCGTGGCCACGCTGGTGGCGCAATGGAAGCTGGACGCGCGCGCGGTGGTTGCCGCCCTGCTGCACGACGTCATGGAAGACTGCGGCGTTGGCAAGAAAACCATCGCCAGGCATTTTGGCGAATCGGTGGCCGAGCTGGTCGATGGCCTGACCAAGCTGGACCGGCTGCGCTTTGACACGCGCGAGGAAGGCCAGGCGGAGTCGTTCCGCAAGATGCTGCTGGCCATGGCGCGCGACGTGCGCGTGATCCTGGTCAAGCTGGCCGACCGCACGCACAACATGCGCACGCTCGGGTATTCGCCGCGGCACAAGTGGGAGCGCATTTCCACCGAGACACTACAGATCTACGCGCCGCTGGCGCATCGCCTGGGCCTGAACCAGATCTATCGCGAGCTGCAGGACCTGTCGTTCCGCCACCTGCATCCCTGGCGCTACGGCGTGCTCACCAAGGCGGTGGCCAGGGCGCGGCAGCGCCGCGGCGACCTCATCCAGAGGGTCCAGGGCGAGGTGGAAAAGGCGCTGGCCAGCGGCGGCCTGGAGGCGCGCATCGCCGGGCGCATCAAGCCGCTGTACTCGATCTACCGCAAGATGCGGCACAAGCAGCTGTCCTTTGCGCACGTGAGCGACCTGTACGGCATCCGCATCATCCTGCCCGAGCGCCTGGACTGCTACACCGCGCTGGGGCTGCTGCACAAGCTCTACAAGCCCATCCCGGGACGGTTCAAGGACTACATCGCCATCCCCAAGACCAACGGCTACCAGTCGCTGCACACGACGCTGGTCGGCCCGGCACAGGTGAACGTCGAGTTCCAGATCCGGACCGAGGCCATGGACATCATCGCCGAATCCGGCGTGGCGGCGCACTGGCTGTACAAGACGCAGCTGGACGCCAGCGTCGAGCAGGTGGATAACCCCTGGCTTCAGTCGCTGCTGGACATCCAGCAGGAAACGCGCGACGCGACCGAATTCTGGGAGAACGTGCGCGTCGACCTGTTCCCCGACGCGGTCTACGTCTTCACGCCCACCGGCGACATCCTGGCGCTGCCGCGCGGTGCCACCGTCATTGACTTTGCCTACGCCATCCACAGCGACATGGGCGACCAGACGGTGGCGGCAAGCGTCAACGAGGAACCGGTGCCGCTGCGCCGGGAGCTGGCCAACGGCGACGTGGTGGAGATCATCACTGCGCCCGGGACCAAGCCCAACCCGGCCTGGCTGGGATTTGCACGGACGGGACGTGCGCGCTCCAAGATCCGCAGTCACCTGAAGGGGCTGGAGCAGAACCAGGCGCGCGAGCTGGGCCTGCAGCTGCTGCTGCAGGCGCTGCGTGCCGAGGGGCTGAGCGAGCTGCCCGAAGCAGACGAGCGGTACCGCATCATCTGGCAGGAGCTGCTGGTCTTCACCGGCAACCGCTCGCGCGACGAGCTGCTGTCCGATATCGGCCTGGGCAAGCGCAGCGCCGTCATGGTCGCCGAGCAGCTGCGCACCATGCTCATGCACGAGGGCGTGGAATCCGACGCCGTGCTGCTTTCGCAGGCCCGGTTCACGGCGCACGAGAACCTGTCGCAGGGCGTGATGATGGTCGATGGCTCGGAAAACGCCTCCATCATCTACGCGTCCTGCTGCCACCCCATCCCCGGCGACGCGCTGCTGGGCTACCTGGCGCGCGGCGAGGGGCTGGTCATACACACCAGCGATTGCGCGGTGGCGCAGCGCCAGCGCAGCAAGGACCCGGAGCGCTTCATCAACGTGATCTGGGCCGACGAGCCGGTGCGCCTGTTTGACGTGGGCCTGATCGCGACCATCACCAACGGCAAGGGCGTGCTGGCGCGCGTGGCCAGCACGCTGGCCGGTGCCGACGCCGACATCGTGCACGTTGCCATGACCGACGAGGCGGCGCCGCAAACGCTGGACCTGCGCTTCATCGTCGCGCTGCGCGACCGCGATCACCTGGCCCGGACGCTGCATGCGCTGCGCCGCACGCCTTCAGTGCTGCGCGCGACGCGCGCCAAGCCCAGCGCGCACTGAGAGCTTGAGAAAGAATCCCTTATGCCCGCTTTGACCGCCCAAACCCGCCCACTCCGCGTTGCAAATGCTCGCCATGGCACGGGCCATGCCTGCGCTTTGCGTCTTGATTGGACGGGCTTTGGCGATCCTCTCGGGCGCGATCAATTCATTCTCAAGCTCTGAGGACACTGCCGCGTTGCGGCCAGGCCGCGCTACGGCTCGAGCAGGGCGGCCTCGATCAGCACGTCCGCGCCAGCCACGGGTGCAATGCTTGCCGCGGGAATCGGGGCGCCGGCGCGCCACTGCTGCACGGCACGCCGCTTGCTGCTGCCTGCGACCAGGAACCACAGCGCCCGCGTGCGCGACAGGCGGGCCGCGCTGAGCGAGATGCGCTGCGGCGGCGGCTTGGGCGCGTCAAGCACGGCCAGCACGTCGGCCGCGCCGGTGCCCGTGCCATGATCCCGCCCCGGAAACAGGCTGGCGGTGTGGCCATCCTCGCCCAGCCCCAGCAGCACGCAGTCAAACCAGTCGACGTCGCGCAGCACGCGCGCGTAGGCAGCCGCGCCCGCATGCGCGCCCTGCTCCGCAGCGATCTCGTGGATTTGGCTGGGCGGAATCGGCACCTGGTCCAGCCATTCCTCGCGCGCCATGCGGCTGTTGCGCCGCTCATCGTCAGCCGGCAGGCAGCGTTCATCGCCAAAGTACAGTTGCCACGCGGCCCAGTCGGTGCGCGCGTCGCGCAGCAGGCGGTACGTGGCGCGGGGCGTGCTGCCGCCTGCCAGCACGAGCCGGAAGCAGCCGTGCGCAGCGATGGCTGCGGCGGCCTGTGCCAGGATCAGATCGCGCGCGCGCCGCGCCAGCGCGCCGGCGTCGGCACAGGCATGCCAGCGCAGGCGCTGGGTCATGTCTTGCGCACCGGGTGGCCGCCGAACTCGTTGCGCATGGCCGCCAGCAACTTGTCGGAAAACGAGTCCGGGTCGCGCGAGCGCAGGCGCTCGATCAGCGCGCCGGTGATGATGGGCGCAGGCACGTCGAGCTCCAGCGCTTCGGCCACGGTCCAGCGCCCTTCGCCCGAATCGTCGACCCAGGCTTGCAGGTCCTGCAGTTCCGGGTCCTTTTGCAGCGCGCTGCCGGTCAACTCGAGCAGCCAGGAGCGCACGACGCTGCCATAACGCCAGATCTCGGCAATCTGCGACAGGTCAAGCGCAAAGTCCTGCTTGTGCCGCATCAGCGAAAAGCCCTCGGCGTACGCCTGCATGAGTCCGTATTCAATGCCGTTGTGCACCATCTTGACAAAATGGCCGCTGCCGCTGGGACCCACGCGGCCCCAGCCCTTGTCCGGTGCTGGCGCCAGCGCTTCAAAAATGGGCCGCAGCGTCTCGACCACCTTCTTGTCGCCGCCTATCATCAGGCTGTAGCCTTCCTGCAGGCCCCAGACGCCGCCGCTGGTGCCGCAATCCACGTAGTTGAATCCCTTGTCCTTCAGCTGGGCTGCGCGGCGCAGCGTGTCCTTGTAATTGGAGTTGCCGCCGTCCACCACGGTATCGTCAGCGTGCAGCAGCGGAATCAACGCGTCCAGCGTCTGGTCGGTCGCGTCGCCGGCCGGCACCATCATCCACAACACGCGGGGAGGCGCCAGGCGCGCGACAAGCGCCTGCAGGCTGTCGACCACGGCAGTGCCCTGCTCCTGTGCGCGCCGACGCGCAGCGTCCTGCGGATCGTATCCAGCCACTTCGTGCTGCGCGCGCGCCAGCCGCTGCGCCATGCTGGCGCCCATGCGGCCCAGGCCGATCATTCCGAGCTTCATTTTCTTTTCCTTTCCTGCGCCGTGCCTGGGCAAAAAACACCTGCCCGGTGGAATTTTTCAAGGCGCAAATCGTCGGACAACAGGTAGACGCAAGCACGCGCCTTTCGTTCAATCCGCACCACAAGCCAACCCATGTCCCGGCATTTCACCACGGTCAGCCCGACCCGCATTGAAACCCAGCTCATGGGCCGCGGCGACTGGAGCACGCTGCTGACCACCGCCGGCTCGGGGTACACGCAATGGCGCGGCCTGGCCGTGGGGCGCTGGCACGAGGATCCGGTTGCCGATGACTGGGGCAGCTACCTGCTGCTGCGCGACGTGGCAAGCGGCGAGATCGGGTCGGCCACGCTGCAGCCGGTGGCCCAGGCGCCAGATGCCTACGAAGTCATATTCGACCAGCACCAGGCACGCTACACACGGCGCAAGGGGACGCTACTCAGCACGCTGCATGTCCATCCAAACGCGGAAGGTGACGGCGACTGGCGGCAGCTGACCCTGCACAACAGCGGCAGCCAGCCACGGCTGATCGACGTGTTTTCATGCGTGGAGCTCACGCTGGGTCCGGCCGCTGCCGATGCAGCGCATCCGGCCTTCTCCAAGATGTTTGTGCAGACCGCGGCGCATGACGACGATCAGATCCTGCTGGCATGGCGCCGCAAGGGCGCGCCCTCGGAGCCGGACATTTGCGCCGCGCACGGCTGCGTGGCAGACAGTGCCCAGGTTGAGGCGCTGGGCTTCGAGACCGATCGCGTGCGCTTTTTCGGGCGCGGACGCAGCGCAAGCAACCCCGCGGCGCTGGACGGCAGCGCTGCGCTGAGGGGACGCAGTGGCACCGTCCTGGACCCGCTGTTTTCCCTGCAGCGCCGCGTCCGACTGGCCCCTGGCGCCCGCGTGACGCTGCGCTTCTTTACCGTGGCCGGCGCCGCGCCCGACCGCCTGCTGCAGCGAGCCCGCCAGTGCCTGGCCAGCAGCACCAACCCGGCGCCGGCGGCCGACGACGATGGCGCCGCCGCCTCACCGCAGCTGGACCAGCTGCAGCAGCTGAGCACGCCGCTGTTCTACAGCGCTGCGGCGTGGCGCGGCGACGCCGCAGCGCTGCTGCATGCCCGCGGCGGCCAGCCCAGCCTGTGGCCGCACGGCATCTCGGGCGACCATCCGCTGGTGCTGGTCCGGGTCAGCCGCTCGGCGCACCTGTCGCTGGTGCACGAGCTGCTGGCAGCGCAGCAATGGTGGCACGAGCGGCAGCTGGTGGTCGATCTGGTCGTGCTGGCGGGCGGGCAGGACGCGCCGGTCGACAAAGGCCTGACCGAAGCGCTTGCCCCGCTGCAGGCACGGCGCGCCGCGGGCAACGACCCACAAGCCGGTGCCGGCGGCCTCTTCGTGCTGCAGAACGCATTGCTCTCTGACCTGGACCGCGCCGGGCTGGCGGCAGCCAGCCGCATCGTGCTCGATGCCAGCCACGGCGACCTGGCAGCGCAGGTTCACCGCGCACGAACGCTGCAGCAGGCTGCACCCGCGTTGCGGCCGCCGGATCCGCCAGACTCCACTGGAGCGCCGGGCACGTCAAGCGCAAACGCGGAAGCGGCAGCAGACAAGCTTGCAAATTTCAACGGGCTGGGCGGCTTTGACGTGGCCGGCGGCGAGTACGTCATCCGGCTCAAGGGCCATGAACGCACGCCCATGCCCTGGATCAATGTCATTGCCAACGCCGACTTCGGCTTCACGGTTTCGGCCGAAGGCGGCGGCTACGCCTGGGCCGTCAACAGCCAGAAGCATGCGATCACGCCCTGGTCCAACGATCCGGTCCGCGATGCGGCCGGCGATGTGCTCTACATCCGCGATGTCGACGATGGCCGGCTGTGGACGGCCACGCCCGACCCCATTCGTGCCGCCGGCTCCTATGAAATCCGCCATGGCCCGGGCTATACGCGCTTTGCGCACAGCGTGCACGGGCTGGATTGCGAGCTGGTCCAGCTGGTGCCCCTGGACCAAGCAGCCAAGGTGTCCCGGCTGCGGCTGCGCAACGGCAGCGACCGGCCGCGCCGCCTGCAGCTGACCGCGTACGTGCGCTGGGCAATGGGCGCCGTGGGCGAGAACACCGCGCCGCACGTGGTCACCTGGCGCGATGAAGCCAACGGCGCCCTGCTCGCGCGCAACGACTGGTGCGCGGACCATGTCGGACGCGTGGCGTTTGCCGACTGGTGCGGACAGCAGGAGGGCTGGACCTGCGACCGGCAGGAGTTCCTCGGCGTGCTGGGCACACCGTCCAGCCCGGCGGCGCTCCGGGCCGGCACGCCGCTGCAGGGCCGCTGTGGCGCCGGGCTGGATCCCTGCGCCGCGCTGCAGACCACGCTGGAGCTGGCGCCCGGGCAGGCGCGTGAAGCGGTCTTCCTGCTCGGCGAAGGCGCCGACCTGGACGCGGCCCGTGCGCTGGTCCAGCGCCTGCGCCAGGCCGATGGCGCACGGCAGCTGCAGGCCGTTCACGCGCACTGGCAGCGCATCTTTGACGCGGTGCAGATCAAGACGCCCGACCCACACATGGACCTCATGGTCAACCGCTGGCTGCCCTACCAGGTCATTGCCTGCCGGCTGGACGCGCGCACCGCGTTCTACCAGGCCAGCGGCGCCTGGGGCTTTCGCGACCAGCTGCAGGACGTGGCCGCGCTGACGCTGAACGCGCCCGAGCGCGTGCGTGCGCACCTGCTGCGCGCTGCCGGCCGGCAGTTCACAGAAGGCGATGTGCAGCACTGGTGGCTGCCACCAACGGGCGCCGGCGTGCGCACGCACATCGCTGACGATCGCCTGTGGCTGCCGCTGGTTGCCGCGCACTACGTCGCGGTCAGCGGCGACACGGCCGTACTTGATGAACAGGTCGCGTTCCTGCAGGGCAAGCCGCTGGCGCCGGACCGCGTCGATGACTTTTACACGCCCGCGCCATCAGACCAGCGCGCCAGCCTGTTCGAGCACTGCGCGCGCGCGATCGAGGCCAGCCTGCAGACCGGCGCGCACGGCCTGCCGCTGTTTGGCAGCGGCGACTGGAACGACGGCATGAACCGCGTCGGCAGCCAGGGACGGGGCGAAAGCGTCTGGATGGGCTGGTTCCTGCACGCCAGCATTGCCGCGCTGGCGCCGCTGGCCGAAGCGCGCGGCGAACACGCCCGCGCCGCTGGCTGGCGCAAGCACGCGGCCCGGCTGCGCGATGCGCTGCAGCGCCACGCCTGGGACGGGCAGTGGTGGCTGCGCGGCTGGTTTGACGACGGCACGCCGCTGGGAAGCAGCAGCAGCGCCGAGTGCCGCATCGACGGCATCGCGCAGGCCTGGTCGGTCATCTCCGGCGCCTGCGACCTCGCCCGGGCGCGCCGCGCCATGCAGGCCGTGGACCAGCTGCTGGTCAACCGCGATGCCGGCCTGGTCGCGCTGCTGACCCCGCCGTTTGACCACGACGGGCCGGACCCCGGATACATCCGCGGCTACCCGCCGGGATTGCGCGAAAACGGCGGCCAGTACACGCATGGCAGCGTGTGGTCGGCGGTGGCGTACGCGCAGCTGGGAGACGGCGATCGCGCCTGCGAAGTCTGGCGCATGCTGGCACCGGTTTCACACAGCGACAGCGCGGCCGGCGTTGCGCGCTGGCAGGTCGAGCCCTACGTGGCCTGCGCTGACGTCTACACCGCCGCCGGCCACCTGGGACGCGGTGGCTGGACCTGGTACACGGGAACGGCGGGCTGGCTCTACCGCGCTGCGCTGGAATCGCTGCTGGGCCTGCACGTCTGCGGTGATACGCTGCGCATAGCCCCCTGCATCGCGCGCGACTGGCCGGGTTTTTCGGTGGACCTGCGCTGGCGCAGCGCACGCTACCAGATCCATGTGGCCAACCCGGCGCATGTGTGCAGCGGTGTGCGGGAACTGCGGGTCGATGGCAGCAAGCAGGTCCGGGGCGAGCCCATTTTGCTGCAGGACGACGGCGGGACGCACCAGGTGCAGGTGACGCTGGGCTGAGGCGTGGGCGTGGCGGCACCGGGCCCGGCGCTACCCGCCCAGCCAGCCGCCGCGGAACCCGGCCGCAAGCAAGCCGTCGACCACGGGCTGGCAGCCGCGCATCAGCTGCCACAGGAAACCACAGCGGTGGTTCTCGATCATGGCGACGATGGGACCCTGGTTGAGTCCGATGTGCCAGGGACAGATCCAGCCCGCGTCGCCGTCCCTGTCATGGTAGCTGGGGTTGAACGAGCTATAAAATCCAAAGAACGCGTGCTGCCCGCCCGCCCGCCGCGACAGCGACTCGATCGTGGGCAGCACCACGTCGGGCGCAAAGGGCAGCGACGCGATCGACGCCCAGGGCGAGACCGTGCCGTCGTCCGGACCAAAGGGCGCCCCACGCGCAGTGTAACCGTAGAAGTCGCGCTTGCGGCCGCGGACCAGGCGCCCGTATTCAGGGCCGGGGCCGTTGCTGGCGGTCAGGCCCCAGCACTCGCCGCAGTAGCCTTCCCAGCCCCGCGGGTTGCGGATGGCATACTCGCGCTGCACCAGCGTGGCGCGCCGGCTGTTCTCAAAATAATCGATGCCGCGCGCGCGCATGTACGCATCGGCAATGCCGCGAAAATCGATCCACAGGTGCGAGAACTGGTGGATGAACAGCGGGCCGGCGTACACGTAGTCCATGCCGTAGATGCGCTTCCACCGGTAGCCGGACAGCCATTGCTCGTACGCGTCGCGGCTGGCCGCATGGCTGGGCGAGCCCAGCGCCAGCACGTACAGGATCAGGGCTTCGCTGTAGCCTATCCAGCGCCAGCGCAGGAACCCCTGCTCCGGCGTCCAGCCCAGCGACAGCGCGGCGCCGCCGTTTTGCGCCCAGCGCCAGTCCACGCGCTCATGGATGGCCTGCGCCAGCCGGCGCAGCTGCACTTCGTCCGCATCGTCGCCATCAAAGTACTGCGCGGCCAGCAGCATGCCCGCCACCAGCAGCGCCGTGTCTATTGTCGAGAGTTCGCTGTTCCACGCGCGCTGGCCGGTCTCCATGTCCAGGAAATGATAGAAAAAGCCGCGGTAGCCGCTGGCCCGCGGCGTTCCCGACAGGTCCGCGCCGGCAAAAAAACGCAGCGCGGCCAGCGCGCGCTGCAGCGCGTCGGCGCGCGACATCCAGCCGCGCCGGACCGCGATGGGCCAGCACGTCAGCGCAAAGCCCACGGCGGCGATGCTGCACGGGCTGTGCTCCTGCGTTGAATCCCGCACCAGGCCGTTGGCGGGGTTGGTGTGCGCAGGAAAGTAGTGGAAAGCGTCGTGCTGGACGCCTTCAACGACGGGTGGCAGCGGCGGGTCGCGGTGTTCGGACATGAAGTGAAGCACATGGAAGTGGCCAGATGACGCCCATTCTAGGGAAACAACGCGTATTTCAGGGTGCTTTCTGCCTGAGCCTGTCCATGGGCACCGTGTGAGCCACGGACTATCCAGACCCCAACCCATGCCCGGCCGGATCGTGGCCGGCTGCGGCGGCGTCCGTCGCGGGTTTTTTGCCAGCGCCGCCCCGGCAAACCCTTCAGCTGCCTCAACAACCTGTGCACGGCACAAACCCCGCCCCTGCGGTCAGGGAACCGGAGCAGGTGCCGGCGCCATCGCAAGGTGCCCGACTGCCCGGTTCGAGGACAAAAAATTGAACGAAATTCCACGTTGATGAATCAACCGGGAATACGGGAAGAATCAAAAACACCATGAACACCGATCCATCCGATGCGTTTGTCTTTTTTGGCGCGACCGGGGATCTGGCGCAAAAGAAAATCTTTCCGGCACTGCAGGCGCTGAGCCGCAGCGGTCGCCTGGACGTACCCGTTTTCGGCGTCGCGCGATCGGACTGGAGCCGCGAGCAGTTTTGCACGCATGCACGCCAGAGCATCGAGCACTTCGGCACGCTGGACCCGGACGCATTTGCGCGCCTGTGCCAGCACATGCACTACGTCCGCGGCGACTATGCGGACGCTGCCGTTTACGGGAATCTGCGCAAGGCGCTGGGTTCGGCCCGCCATCCACTGCATTACCTGGCCATCCCGCCCAGCATGTTCGGGACCGTGGTGCAGGGGCTGTCCAGCGCGGGCTGCGCGCAGGGGGCACGCGTGGTCGTCGAGAAGCCGTTTGGGCGCGACCTGGCGTCGGCGCGCGCGCTCAACGCCATCCTGCACCAGCACTTTGACGAATCGTCCATCTTCCGCATCGACCACTACCTGGGCAAGGAACCGGTACAAAACCTGCTCTTCTACCGCTTTGCCAACACCTTCCTCGAGCCCATCTGGAACCGCGAGCACGTGCGCGACGTGCAGATCACGATGGCCGAGGCTTTTGGCGTGGCCGGGCGCGGCGCCTTCTACGACGAGGTGGGCACCCTGCGCGACGTGGTGCAGAACCACCTGGTCCAGGTGCTGACGCTGCTGGCCATGGACGCGCCTCCCGAGCCCGGCGCCAACGTGCAGCGCGACGAAAAGCTGCGCCTGTTGCGCGCCATCCGCCCGCTGGCCGCTGACGACGTCGTTCGGGGCCAGTTTGCCGGCTACCGTGACGAAGACGGCGTGGCCGCGGACTCGCAGGTCGAGACCTTCGCGGCGCTGCGCCTGCACATAGACACCTGGCGCTGGGCCGGGGTGCCGTTCTACATCCGTGCCGGCAAGAAGCTGCCTGTGACCTGCACCGAGGTGCGCGTACAGCTGGCGCGGCCGCCGCAGGCCGTGTTCCGGGACGACGCGCCGCACGCTGGCAACTACCTGCGGTTCCGGCTCAGCCCGGACGTGGTCATTGCGCAGGGCGCGCGCATCAAGGCGCCGGGAGAGCGCATGACGGGCGAGGACGTGGAACTGGTGGCACGCGACGACACCAGCGAAGACATGCTGCCCTACGAGCGCCTGCTGGGCGACGCCATGCGTGGTGACACCGGCCTGTTCACGCGCGACGATTGCGTTGAGGCAGCCTGGCGCATCATCGACCCGGTGCTTGCGCAAGACACGCCGGTGCACGACTATGCCCCGGGCAGCTGGGGTCCGCACCACGCGGATGCGCTGATTGCCGGCAGCGGCGGCTGGCATGATCCGCAGGCCGGCAGCGGAGCGCCGGCATGAGCAGGGCCGGCGGCCAGGAGACGGCATTCCTGCTCGATGTCGACAACACCGTGCTGGACAACGACCGCTTTGAGCACGACTTGCGCGCGCACCTGGTGCAGGCCGTGGGGCACGATGGCAACGACGCGTTCTGGCGCGGCTTTGAAGCGCGGCGCGCGCAGTGCGGCTACGCCGATTACCTGGGCACGGTGCAGCGCTCTTTTGAAAACGCCGGCCGCGATACGCGCTGGCTGCCCGTGGGCGGCTTCATGCTGGACTATCCCTTTGCCGACCGGCTCTACGACGGCGCGCTGGAGCTGCTTGCCGGCCTCGCCGCGCGCGGCCCCACGTGGCTCATCAGCGATGGCGACGGCGTCATGCAGCCGCGCAAGCTGCAGCGCGCGGGGCTGTGGGACGCCGTATCCGGCCGCGTGCGCATCTACGTGCACAAGCAGACGCGGCTGGACGAGATCGCCCGCCTCTGCCCTGCGGCACACTACGTGTTTGTCGACGACAAGATCGCCATCCTCGACGCCGTCAAGCGGCACTGGCGCCAACGCGTGACCACGGTGCTGCCGCAGCAGGGCCACTACGCCACCGAGCGCGGCGCTGCGGGCAGCTGGCTGCCGGCCGACGTGCGCATCCCGGCCATCTCGGCGCTGGCGCAGGCACTTGTGCCACCATTGACGCCAACGGCAACTCCAAACCTGACAGGGACACCATGAAACCAACCGAACAACTGCACGCGCTGGGCCAGCGCATCTGGCTGGACAACATCACCCGCAGCATGCTTGACGATGGCACGCTGGCGCGCTACATCCGCGAGCATGCGCTCACCGGCCTCACGTCCAACCCCACCATCTTCCAGAAAGCCATGGCGTCGGGCACCGCGTACGATGCCGACATTGCCGCGGCGAATGCCGGCACCGACACCGAGGCGCTGTTTGTCAGCCTGGCGCTGGCCGACCTGGCCCGCGCAGCCGACCTGTTTGCGCCGGCGCACCAGCGCAGCGGCGGCATGGACGGCTGGGTCTCCATGGAAGTCTCGCCGCTGCTGGCCGACGACGCCGAGGCCACGCTGCAGGCGGTGCTGCAGCTGCACGCGCAAGGCCAGCGCGACAACCTGTTCATCAAGATCCCCGGCACCGCGGCCGGCGTGCAGGCGATCGAAGACGCGACCCATGCCGGCGTCCCCGTCAACGTGACGCTGCTGTTCTCGCGCGAGCAGACGCTGGCGGCGGCGCAGGCCCGGATGCGCGGCCTGGAGCGGCGCCTGGCCGAAGGCAAGGACGTGAACGTGCATTCGGTGCTCTCGCTGTTTGTCAGCCGCTGGGACGTGGCGGTGCACGAGCAGGCACCGGCCGGGCTTCAAAACCAGCTGGGCATTGCCATGGCCCACCGGACCTGGCACGCCTGGCAGGAACTGCAGCAAGGCGAGCGCTGGCAGCGGCTGAAGGCCGCGGGCGCGCCGGTGCAGCGCATGCTGTGGGCCAGCACCGGCACCAAGGACCCCCATGCGTCCGACGTGCTCTACGTCGAGGCGCTGGCGCTGGCCAACACCATCAACACCATCCCTGAAAAAACCCTGCTTGCGTTTGCCGACCACGGCCGCGTCGACTCGGGCGATGCGCCGGACCGCGCGGGCTGCGAGCAGGTCATCGCCCGCTTCGAGCAAGCCGGCGTGGACGTGGCCGCGGTGGCAGAACAGCTGCAGCGCGAAGGCGCCAGCGCGTTTGTCAAATCGTGGCAGGCGCTGATGCAGGGCCTGCAAAGCAAGCGCAAGGCGTGATTCAAGAACCCGGCAGCGCGCAGCGTCGCGGCGCCACAGACCAGGCCCCGGTCATGACCCTCCCCATGCTTCCCCCGCTTGCCGACTGCCCGCAGTGGCAGGCGCTGGCCGCGCACCGTGCCGAGATCAGCGGCCGCACGCTGGCCGACTGGTTTGCCGCCGATCCACGGCGGGCCAGCCGCTTCAGCGCGGAAGCGGCGGGGCTGTACCTTGATTATTCCAAGCAGCGGGTGAATGCCGACACGCTGCGCCTGTTGCTGGCACTGGCCGAGGCCCGCGGCGTGCGCCAGCGCGCCGCGGCGATGTTTGCCGGAAAGCACGTCAACGTCACCGAGGACCGCGCGGCGCTGCACGTGGCGCTGCGGCTGCCTCCGGGCCGGTCGCTGCACGTGGACGGGGTCGACGTGGCGGCGCAGGTTCATGAGATGCGCGCACGCATGGACCGGCTTGCCGGCCAGCTGCGCGCCGGACAGTGGCTGGGTCACGACGGCCGGGCGATTCGCAACATCGTCAACATCGGCATCGGCGGCTCGGACCTGGGTCCGGTCATGGCCTTTGATGCGCTGCGCGACTTCAGCCGGGACGACCTGCGCCTGCGCTTTGTCTCCAACGTCGACGGCGCCGACCTGCTTGACGCGCTGCGCGGGCTGGATGCGGCCGAGACGCTGTTCATCGTCTGCTCCAAGAGCTTTGGCACGCTGGAGACGCTGACCAACGCGCGCGCCGCGCGCCACTGGTGCGTGCAGCAGCTGGGCAGCGAGGCCGCGGTGGCGCGGCACTTCGTGGCGGTCTCCGCCAATGCCGAGAAGGCACGCGAATTCGGCATGGACCCGGCGTGCATTTTCGAGCTCTGGGACTGGGTGGGCGGCCGCTATTCCATGGACTCGGCCGTTGGCCTCTCGACGCTGATCGCCATCGGCCCGCAGCACTTTGCCGACATGCTGGCCGGCTTTCATGCCATGGACGAGCACTTTTGCAGCGCGCCGCCAGAGCGCAACCTGCCGCTGATCATGGGCCTGCTGGCGGTCTGGAACAACAACTTCCTGGACGCAGCCACCGTTGCCGTGCTGCCGTACGCGCAGCGCCTCGCGCGCTTTCCCGCGTACCTGCAGCAGCTCACCATGGAAAGCAACGGCAAGGGCGTCACGCTGGCGGGCCAGCCGGTTGGCGTGGCCACCGGACCCATCTACTGGGGCGCGGCAGGCACCAACGGCCAGCATTCCTTCTACCAGCTCATCCACCAGGGAACGCGCCCCATTCCCTGCGACTTCATCGGCTTTGCCCGCACGCGCAATCCGCTGGGCCAGCAGCACGACATCCTCATGGCCAACCTGATCGCGCAGGGCGAGGCGCTGGCGTTTGGCAGGAGCGCCAAGCAGTTGCGCGCCGAAGGCACGCCCGAAGCGCTGGTTCCGCACCGCGTTTGCCCCGGCAACCGGCCCAGCAGCACCATCCTGGCGCAGCAGCTGGACCCGCGCACGCTGGGCGCGCTGGTGGCGCTCTACGAGCACAGCGTATTCACGCAAGGCGCCATCTGGAACATCGACTCGTTTGATCAATGGGGCGTCGAGCTGGGCAAGCAGCTGGCCACCCGCACCATCGCCGAACTGACCGCAGACCACGAGCCCGAGCTGGCGCACGACAGCTCGACCAACGCCCTGATCCGCCGCTACCGCGCGCTGCGCAAGGAGCCTGCATGAGCCAAGAAATCGATGTGCTGGCGGGCAAGCCGGCGCCCGCTTCCATCCTGGTCGACGTCGACGCGCTGCTGGACGCCTACTTCCAGCGCCAGCCCGACCCGTCGCTGCCGGCGCAGCGCATCCACTTCGGCACGTCCGGACACCGCGGCTCGTCGTTCCGCGGCAGCTTCAACGAATGGCACATCCTGGCGATCACGCAGGCCATCTGCGACTGGCGCCAGGCGCACGGCCTGGACGGGCCGCTGTACCTGGGCCGCGACACGCATGCGCTGTCGGGCCCGGCCACCGACAGCGCGCTGCAGGTGCTGGCGGCCAACGAGGTCCGCACGCGCGTTGCGCGGGGCAGCGAATTCACGCCCACGCCAGCGATCTCGCACGCCATCGTCACGCACAACCGCGGGCGCAGCAGCGACCTGGCCGACGGCATCGTCGTCACGCCCTCGCACAACCCGCCCGACAACGGCGGCTTCAAGTACAACCCGGCCAACGGCGGCCCGGCCGACACCGATATCACGTCCTGGATAGAGCAGCGCGCCAATGCCTACCTGCAGGCCAGGCTCGATGGCGTGCATCGCGTCAACCTGGACGCCGCAAACGGCGCCGCCACGACGCAAACACACGACTTCCTGCACCGCTACGTCGAGGACCTGCAGCACGTCATCGACTTTGACGTCATCCGCGCCGCCGGCGTGCGCATGGCGGTCGACCCGCTGGGCGGCGCCGGCGTGGATTACTGGCGCGTCATCGCCGGGCGCTACGGGCTGGACCTGACCGTCGTCAGCGAAGTGGTTGACCCGCAGTTTGCCTTCATGACCGTCGACTGGGATGGCCAGATCCGCATGGACCCCTCGTCCCCGTACGCGATGCAGCGCCTGATCGGCCTCAAGGACCGCTACGACATCGCCTTTGCCTGTGACACCGACCACGACCGCCATGGCGTCGTCACCCGCAACGCCGGACTCATGGCGCCCAACCACTACCTGTCGGTGCTGGCGCATGCCTTGTTTGAACAGCGCGAGCACTGGCCCGCGCACGCTGCGCTGGGCAAGACCGTGGTCAGCACCGCCATGCTTGACCGCGTGGCCAAAAAACTGGGCCGCCCGCTGTTTGAAGCGCCGGTGGGCTTCAAGTGGTTTGCGCAGGGCCTGCTCGAGACCCGACTGGCGTTTGGTTGCGAGGAAAGCGCCGGCGCGTCGGTGCTGCGCCGCGACGGCAGTCCCTGGACCACCGACAAGGACGGCATCGTGCCGGCGCTGCTGGCTGCTGAAATGACCGCGCGCGCCGGCCGCGACCCAAGCGATCTTTATGCGGCGCTGGAGCAGGAACTGGGGACCGCGCACACCGGCCGCGTGCAGGCGCGGGCGAGCGCCGAACAGAAAAAGAAGCTGGCCGCGATCACGCCCGAGCAGCTGCAGCTCACGGATCTGGCCGGCGAAAAAGTGCAGGCACTGATCAACCGCGCACCGGGCAACCAGCAGCCCATCTTCGGCATCAAGGCGGTCGCACGCAACGGCTGGTTCGCCGCCCGCCCCTCCGGCACCGAGGACATCTACAAGGTCTACGCCGAAAGCTTCAAGGACCCGGCGCACCTGAAGCGCCTGCTGGCGCAGGCGCAGGAAGTGGTCGACCGCGCGCTGGGGCAGCCCTGATGCAGCCCAGACCCCGGCTCGAGTCAAGACAGCCAAAGGAGCCCCCATGAATTCCAACGCCACCGCCCAATCAACAGACCAGCTGTGCATCAACACCCTGCGCTTCCTGGCCGTCGACGCGATCCAGAACGCCGGCAGCGGCCATCCGGGCCTGCCGCTGGGTGCAGCGCCCATGGCGTACGTGCTGTGGCAGCACTTCCTGCGGCACGACCCCGCGCATCCGCACTGGCCCGACCGCGACCGCTTCGTGCTCTCGGCCGGGCACGGCTCGGCGCTGCTCTACAGCCTGCTGTACCTGAGCGGCTACGCGCTGGACATCGCTGATCTCAAGCAGTTCCGCCAGTGGGGCAGCAAGACGCCCGGCCACCCCGAGCGCGGCCACGTCCCGGGCGTCGAGGTCACCACCGGCCCGCTGGGCCAGGGCTTTGCCAACGCCGTGGGCCTGGCCATGGCCGAGCGGCACCTGGCCGCACGCTACAACCACCGCCCGCACGCGCCGGTCAACCACCGAACCTGGGTCCTGGCCAGCGACGGCGACCTGATGGAAGGCATCAGCTACGAGGCCGCGTCGCTGGCCGGCCACCTCGGACTGGGCAAGCTCACCTGCCTGTACGACGACAACCGCGTCACGCTGGCCGCCGGCACGCCCATTGCCTTTACCGAGGACCGCGTCGCGCGCTTTGCCGCACAGGGCTGGCACACGCAGGTGGTGGACGACGGCAACGACCTGGCCGCGCTGCAAGACGCGCTGCGGGCGGCCACGCAGAACGACCAGCAGCCCTCGTTCATTGCGGTGCGCACGCACCTGGGCTACGGATCGCCCCAGCAGGACACGTACCACGCGCACGGCTCGCCACTGGGCGAAGACAGCGTCGCGGCCACCAAGGAGAAGCTGGGCTGGCACTGGAGCGAGCCCTTCCATGTGCCGGCGCAGGCGCGCGAGCACATGCGCCAGGCGCTGCAAAAGGGCGGCGAACTGCGGCGGGACTGGCAGCAGCGCATGCAGGCGTACCAGGCCGCCGAACCGGAACGGGCGGCCGAGCTTGAGGCCGCGCTGTCGGGCCAGCTCCCTGCGGGCTGGGACGCCGACCTGCCCGTGTTCGCCGCCGACACCAAGGGCCTGGCCACGCGCAAGGCCGGCGGCCAGGTCATCAACACCATCGCGCAACACCTGCCGGTGCTGAGCGGCGGCTCGGCCGATCTCGACCCCTCGACGTACACCGCGCTGGACGACCTGGGCGACTTCGGCGCCAGCCTGAATCCGGCCACGGATACACAAGGGAGCGACGGTGGCGGCTGGAGCTACCGCGGCCGGAACATCCACTTTGGCGTGCGCGAACACGCCATGGGCGCCATCGCCAACGGCCTGGCCGCGCATGGCGGCGTGCGGCCCTTTACCGCGACCTTCCTGGTGTTTTCCGACTACATGCGGCCGCCCATCCGGCTGGCCGCGCTCAGCCAGCTGCCGGTGGTGTTTGTCTTCACGCACGACAGCATCGCGCTGGGCGAGGACGGCCCCACGCATCAGCCCATAGAGCAGCTGGCCAGCCTGCGCGCCATGCCCGGCCTCACCGTGATCCGGCCCGCCGACGCCAACGAAACCACGGTGGCCTGGTGTGTTGCCATGGAAAACCAGCAGGGGCCCACCGCGCTGATCCTGTCACGCCAGGCACTGCCCATCATGGACCGCCAGACCCACGCGGCCGCTGCAGGACTGCGCCGTGGCGCCTACGTGCTGCGCGAGGCAAAGGGCGGGGTCCCCGCGTTGATCCTGCTGGCCAGCGGCTCCGAAGTCGCGCTGGCGCTGCAGGCGGCCGACGCGCTTGAGCAGCAGGGCCAGCCCACCCGCGTTGTTTCCATGCCCAGCTGGGCGCTGTTTGATTCGCAACCCGGCGCGTACCGCGACGAGGTCCTGCCACCTGCCGTGCGCGCCCGCCTGGCCATCGAAGCCGGCGCCAGCATGGGCTGGCACCGCTACGTCGGCGACGGCGGCGCCGTGCTCGGCATCGACCGCTACGGCGCGTCGGCGCCCGGCGAGGTTGTGCTGGCACACCTTGGCTTCACCGTGGATAACGTCGTGGCGCAAGCCCGGTCCGTCCTGGCTGCGTAGATCGTCCCTGGGGTTGCCCTGCGCCGCGCCGGAGCCCGTCGCGGACACGCCTGTGTCCTTGCCAAGGCGCGCACGGCAGGCCTGCAGGGTTATCCGGTTTCTGCCGGGTACGTCACCGCCAACACCTCGATCTCGCGCACGCCGCCGGGTGTCTGCAATTCCAGCACGTCGCCTGCGTGTGCGCGCATCAGCGTGCGCGCGATGGGGCTGATCCAGCTCACCTCGGCGCGCGCGGTATCGGCCTCGTCCACACCCTTGATGGTCACCGTGCGTTCGTTGCCGTCCTCGTCCGCGTAGCGCACCGTCGCACCAAAGAAGACCTGGTCGCTCCCCTGGTGCACGCTGGGGTCGACCACCTCGGCGATCTCCAGCCGCTGTGTGAGGAAGCGCAGCCGCCGGTCAATTTCGCGCAGCCGCTTCTTGCCGTAGATGTAGTCTCCGTTCTCGCTGCGATCGCCGTTCTTGGCGGCCCAATGCACGGTCTCGACCACCTGCGGCCGCTCCACTTCAGCCAGCTGCCTCAACTCCGCCTGCAGCCGGCGCCAGCCCGCCGGCGTCATGTAGTTCTTTGACCCCACCGGGACCGGCGGCGCAACCAGGTCGTCCTGATCATCCGCATCGTCCTCGCGTACAAAAGCCTTGCTCATGAACACATGATACCGGCGCCTGCGCAGCGCCGCTGCGGGCATGGCGGCCAAAGCCACGGGATTGAGACGCAAGTTTAGATAGAATCTTCATTAACACGAATTTTCATAAGAGCGTCAACAATGAATCTGCATCAATTCCGGTTTGTCGATGCCGCCGTTCGCAACGGCCTGAACCTGACGGCGGCGGCCAAGTCGCTCAACACGTCGCAGCCGGGCGTATCCAAGGCCATCATCGAGCTGGAAAACGAGCTGGGCATACAGATCTTCGTACGGCACGGCAAGCGCATCAAGCGCATCACCGAGCCGGGACAGCACGTGGTCGCCGCCATTGCCACCATCTTGAGCGAGGTGGGCAACCTGCGCCGCATCGGCGCGCAATACCGCGCCGAAGACGTGGGCACGCTCTCCATCGCCACCACGCACTCGCAGGCGCGGTACGTGCTGCCGGGCCCGGTGGCCAAACTGCGCGAGCGCTACCCGCAGGTCAACATCAGCATGCACCAGGGCACGCCGGCGCAGGTGGCGCAAATGGTGACCGACGAGGTCGCCGACATCGGCATGGCAACCGAGGCGCTGACCGACTTTCGCGGGCTGGTCACGCTGCCCTGCTACGAATGGGAGCACGTGCTCATCATGCCGGCAGAACATCCCCTGGCCCGGCACGAGGCCGTCACGCTGGAGGACATCGCGGAACTGCCGCTGGTCACGTACGACCCGTCCTTTACCGGCCGCAGGCGCGTGGACAGTGCCTTTGCGCAGCGCGGGCTCACGCCGCAAATCGCGCTGGAAGCCATAGACTCGGACGTCATCAAGACCTACGTGCGACTGGGCCTGGGCGTGGGCATCGTGGCCGAGATGGCCGTGGATCCCGAAGCGGACCCGGACCTGGTGGTGCGGCCGCTGGGTGCATTCCTCGGACAGAACATCGCGCGCATCGCGCTCAAGCGCGACGCTTACCTGCGTGACTTCGTCTATCATTTTGCCGAGCTGCTCTCCAGCCGGCTGGACAAGACCCTGATCCAGCAGGCCATGAGCGGCGAGGCAACCGACCATGGCCTCTGAAGTCTCCGCCCGCATCGCGACAACCCCGGCGTTTCCTTCACGCCTGCCCGACGTTGGCACCACCATCTTCACGACCATGTCGGCGCTGGCGCTGCAGCACGACGCGGTCAACCTGGGCCAGGGCTTCCCGGACTTTGCCTGCGATCCGCGGCTGATGCAGGCCGTCACCGACGCCATGGTCCGGGGCCAGAACCAGTACGCAGCCATGGCTGGAGCCAAGCCGCTGCGCGACGCCATTGCCGCAAAAATGCAGGCGCTGTACGGGCCAAGCTACGACGCCGGAACCGAAATCACGGTCACCGCCGGCGCCACGCAGGCCATCCTGACCGCCGTGCTGTGCTGCGCCGGCCCGGGAGACGAGGTGCTCGTGCTCGACCCCTGCTACGACAGCTACGTCCCCAGCATCCGGCTGGCCGGCGCCACGCCGGTGCGGGTGCCGCTCAAGCCCGGCGACTTCCATCCGGACCTGGACCGCATTGCCGCAGCGCTGGGGCCCAGGACCCGGGCCCTCATCATCAACAGCCCGCACAACCCCAGCGGCACCGTCTGGTCGGCAGCGGACATGCAGGCGCTGCAGGAGCTGCTGGCGCCCACCGGCGTCGTGCTCATCAGCGACGAGGTCTACGAGCACATGGTGTACGCGCCGCTGCGCCACGAAAGCGTGGCCAGATATCCGGCGCTGGCGGCGCGCGCGTTCATCATCAGCAGCTTTGGCAAGACCTACCACGTCACGGGCTGGAAGGTGGGTCACGTTGCGGCACCCGCGCCCTTGATGGCCGAGTTCCGCAAGGTCCACCAGTTCAACGTGTTCAGCGTGAACACGCCCATGCAGCACGGGCTGGCGCAGTACATGGCCGACCCCGGCCCGCACCTGGGTTTGGCCGCGTTCTACCAGGCCAAGCGGGACCGGTTCCGCAGCGGGCTGGACCGCACGCGCTTTCGCCTGCTGCCCTGCGAAGGCACGTATTTCCAGACGGTCTCTTACGCCGACCTGCAGCTGCCCGAGCGCGAGCTGGACGAAGCCGCGTTCTGCCAGTGGCTGACGCGCGAGATCGGCGTGGCGGCGATCCCGGTGTCCGCGTTTTATGGCGATGGCCTTGAGCAGCAGACCATCCGGTTCTGCTTTGCCAAGAAAGAGCAGACCCTGGACGCGGCGCTGCAGCGGCTCGCGCGCCTGTAGCCGTCGGCCGGGCACCAGTGTCGTGTTGCATGCAGTTTGTGCTGATTCCGGACGCCACGGTCGGCACCACCCCTGGCAACGACCCCATCGCGCTTGAGCAGCAACTGCTGGCGCGCGCCAGCGAGCCGGTGGCGCAGCTGTGGCAATCGGGCACCGCGCTGGTGGTGCCGCGCAGCTACCGGCAATTTGCAGCGTTTGACGCGGCGTGTGCGCAGTTTGCCGCGCAGGGCTGCCCGGTCCGGGTCCGGCCTTCGGGCGGCGGGCTGGTGCCGCTGGACGCCGGCGTGCTCAACGTCAGCCTGGCCTACCCGCTGGCGCAGCAGCTCGAAGGCGCGGTCGAGCGCGTCTACCACCACCTCTGCCAGCTGCTCGTTGACGCGTTGCAGCCGCTGGGCGTGGACGCGCACCGGCAGGCGGTGGCCGGATCGTTCTGCGACGGCCGCTTCAACCTGGCGACAGGCCGCGGGCCACACGCGCGCAAGATTGCCGGCACCGCGCAGTACTGGCGCGTGCAGCGCACGGCGGAAGGAGCAAGCGGCCGCTACCGCGTGCTGGCGCATGCCCTGCTTCTGGTGGCGCCGGACCTGGACGCGCTGCACCGGCGCGCCAACGCGTTCGAGGCGCTGCTGGGCAGCGACCGCCGCTACGCGCGCGACAAGACGGCCAGCGTGGCCGAGCTGTGTCCGTCACTCTCCGGCGCGGCGCTCATGGCCGAGGTGCGGCTGCGGCTGCGCGAACTCATTGCACAAAGCAGTCCGCCTGCGGCGCGCTGACCCGCCCGCAGGGACGCGTGTCTCACAGTCCCAGCGTATCAGCGGGGAACCCGGGCGTACTGGCGTCCAGCCAGTCGTCGAGCCAGCCACGCAGCAGCTGCCGGCGCTGCGGGTCCGGGCCACAGGCACCCGAGCTCTGGCGCAGGTTGTAGCGGACCAGGGTCCACGCGGGCGACCAGAGTGCACTGGGCAGGTCGCCGGCATGCTCCTGCGCCACGAGACGGCAGGAGATCCGGTGCGCGTACTGCTGCCGCCAGCGCCGCAAAAGCGGGAACTGGCGCTGCACCGTGTCGTACTGCACGGCAAGCAGCGTCAGCGTGCCCGCGCCCGTCGCTGCCCAGCGCGTCAGCGACTGCACCACCTCGCGCTCATCCAGCGGCCAATCGGCAAAGTCTGCGTCCGAGAGAACCAGCTCGCGCCAGCGCGCCCGCGCCGCTTCGGCCAGCGCCTGCCGTATGCGCTCGCGAAAGCGCTCGCGCCCAACGAATCGGTCCGCCGGCAACGCCGGCTGCGTGTCATCCATCGTGTCCATGCACCCACCCCGCCTGCATCCATTGCCGCAGCATCGCCTGCGCCGGCCCGCTGAGCTGCCGCAGCGCCGCCGCGGGCAGCGTCCGCGTATCGGCCAGCTGGCGCATGAGGCGGGCATCGTCGCCTGCGGCCGTCCAGCTCTCGCCGTTGATGTAGACGCCGCGCGCGTCGTGCAGCATGCGCGTGCGCCGGTCCAGGACGACCGAGGCCACCGGCCCGTGGCCTGCGTCGTCGGCCCGGTCGAACCAGACGCCGGGCTTGGGCTCGCTCAGGCACTCGCCCAGCGCGCGGTCCAGCGCCGCCGCGTCCTGCATGATCGCGTGCAGCGCCTGCTGCGCAAACACGCGCAACCCCTCGGGAATGGCAGCCGGTGCGCAGACCGCCGGCTGCGCAGGATCGGCGTACGCCTGCTCGGGCACCAGGTCCTGCGCCGCGTCGGCCAGCCGCAAGAGCAATTCGGCCGCCAGCCCGGCGCGGGTGGGACGCCGGAATCCCACCGAATACGTCATGCACGCGCCCACGGCCACGCCCTCGTGCGCCCAGAGCGGCGGCAGGTAAAGCAGGTCGCCGGGCCCGAGCAGCCATTCCTGCTCGGGCTCGAAGCGGGCCAGCACCTTGACCGGCAGATCCGGCAGCAACCGCAGGTCCGACTGCCGGCCCATGCGCCAGCGCCGGCGGCCGCCGGCCTGCAGCAGGAAGACGTCGTAGCTGTCAACGTGCGGCCCCACGCCGCCGCCATCGGTGGCAAAGCTGATCATGAGATCGTCCAGGCGCGCATCCGGAACAAAGCGAAAGCGCTGCAGCAAGTCGTGCGCCGCGTTGCAGTGCAGGTCCACGCCCTGCACCAGCAGCGTCCAGTCCGGCCGCTTCAGGGGCGGCAGCGCGCGGCGCGGAAACGGGCCGTGGCGCAGGCGCCAGCACCCGTCAAACCGGGTCAGAAGCCGCGCTTCGACGGCGTCGTCGGAAGCCAGGGCAAAGAGCTGCGCCCGCGACAGCAGCGGCTTGAGCCCCGGAATCGCCTGCCGCACCAGCAGCGGCTTTTTCTGCCAGTGCGCGCGCATGAACTGCTGCGCGGACAGGCCGCCCAGCAGGGAAAGGGGCCGCGTTGTATCCATGGTCTGGGCCTGCCCTCCTCGATGGGACGCCAACAAGGCAAAAAGACACCGCCGTGCCAGCCGGCACTCCTGCAAGTCTAGCGCGTGCAGCTGCCAACCTGCCACAGCAGGCGCCGGCAAGCGGGCAGCCCGGACAACGCAAAATCAGATCCCGGTCGGCACGCATCGCCGGCGCACCGGAAGACGATGACCGCGCCGCTGCGCGGCGGCAATGACTGCGGCTGCGCCGCCATGATTCACGTTGAGCGTTGAGCGTTGAGCGTTGAGCGTTGAGCGTTGAGCGTTGAGCGTTGAGCGTTGAGCGTTGAGCGTTGAGCGGTGAGCGTTGAGCGTTGAGCGTTGAGCGTTGAGCGTTGAGCGTTGAGCGTTGAGCGTTGAGCGTTGAGCGTTGAGCGTTGAGCGTGGTGAGCTCACGCTGGACGCTGAACGCTTGACGCCAAACCT
>JALOAS010000154.1 GCA_023228705.1 Ottowia sp.
GGCAACGGTATTGTTGTCGGAATCCGAGACCTCGTTGAGGTTACCTGCAACCGTGTTGTTATCGGAATCGCTCAGCGCGTTGTCACTGCCCGCGACCGTATTGCTGTCGCTGCCAAAGACATCGTTGTTTGAACCGGCAACGGTATTGTTGTCGGAATCCGAGACCTCGTTGAGGTTACCTGCAACCGTGTTGTTATCGGAATCGCTCAGCGCGTTGTCACTGCCCGCGACCGTATTGCTGTCGCTGCCAAAGACATCGTTGCTTGAACCGGCAACGGTATTGTTATCGGAGTCCGAAACCTCGTTGAGATTACCCGCCACGGTGTTGTTGTCAGAGTCGCTCACCGCGTTGTCGCTACCGGCGACGGTGTTGTTGTCGCTGCCAAAGACATCGTTGTTTGAACCGGCCACCGTGTTGTTGTCAGAGTCCGAAACCTCGTTCAGATTACCGGCGACGGTATTGTTGTCGGAATCGCTCAGCGCGTTGTCACTGCCCGCGACCGCATTGTTGTCGCTGCCAAAGACATCGTTGTTTGAACCGGCAACCGTGTTGTTGTCAGAGTCCGAAACCTCGTTGAGGTTACCCGCCACGGTGTTGTTGTCGGAGTCGCTCAGCACGTTGTCACTGCCCGCGACCGCATTGTTGTCGCTGCCAAGGACATCGTTATTTGAACCGGCAACCGTGTTGTTGTCGGAATCCGAGACCTCGTTGAGGTTACCAGCAACCTGGTTGCTGTCAGACAGGCTTACCTGGTTGTAGTCACCAACTACAGAGTTTGAGTCACTGCCAAACAGATCATTGGAAGAGCCAGCTACCGTATTGCTGTTGCTTTCCACCAGCGTATTGTCAACACCTGTAACGTTGTTGCTGTTGCTGTCAATCAGGCTGTTGTACATGCCCGAAACATCGTTATTACTGCTGGGATCCAGATAGTTGCCTGTACCAACCACAGAGTTATTGTTGGAGTTATCCAGGATTTGGTTATCTGTGCCAGCGACAAAGTTATTGTCGCTGTCGCTGACGTAGTTGTTGGTACCAGTGACGAAGTTGCCGTCTGCACCGTCGGCAATGCTATTGCTGGCGCCACCGGCAATGGTGTTGCCGCTGCCGTCTGAGTCGATGGTATTGTCAGCACCACCAATAATGGTGTTGTTATCACCAGAGCCGGTAAGCAAGTTTCCAGCACCACCAATTGAAGTGTTGCCGGTACCGGAGCTATCGACAACAATGGCGTCACCGATAGTGATATTACCGGTACCGCCGCCTGTATTGGTGCTGTCATTGCCAATGGAGATATTGCCGTCACCTTCTACGGTGTTGTTGTTACCAATGGCAATGGCGCCATCGCCAGTCACCGTATTGTTGTAACCCGTAGCGGCAATACTGTTACCGCTAATGTCATTACTATCACCCATCACGGTATTTTCGCTACCGGTATCGACGGTATTCTCATCACCAAAGACATTGTTGTCGTCGGTGAGAACCACATTATCAGAACCGATAATGTTGTTATCGCTGCTGCCGACACTGTTGCTGCTACCAATCAGGATATTGCTGGTTGCACCATCAAGGGAGTTTTCGGAGCCGAGAATAATGTTGTCGGTAGAACTATTGACTAGAAGGTTGTCGTCACCGTGAACCTGGTTGTCGCCGGAGGTGTCGTCAAGGCTGTTACCACTGCCGGTGATCAGATTGTCGTCACTGCCAACGTTATTACCATTGCCAAAGACATCGTTACTGTCTCCGCCCAAGCTGTTGTCATTACCCACCAGCAGGTTATCCGCTGCGTCGTCCAGGTCATTATCAGAACCAACAACAGTGTTGTTCTCAGAACCATTCTGGAGGGTATTGCTACCGCCAACGACTTGGTTACCGCCAGAGATTGCATCCAGACTGTTGGACGAACCAGTAATCTGGTTGCCACTGCTTTCTACAGCATTACCACTGCCAAAGATGTCGTTGCTATCACCGCCTACAGTGTTGTCGTCACCGACCAAGAGGTTGTCGGCAGCGTCATCGAGGGCATTACCAGAACCAACAACGGTATTATCCTCAGAACTATTCTCAAGGGTATTGCTACCGCCAACGACCTGATTATTACCGGAAGTTGCGTCCAGACTATTGGCTGAACCGTAAACGCCATTGTTATCGCTGGCGACTATATTGTCATCACCATAAACGCCATTGCTGTCACCAGAAACATCGTTGTCGGCGCCGTAAATACCACCGTTGTAATCTCCACTAACGGTGTTGTCATCGCCGTAGATATCATTTTCGGAGCCACTGACAGCATTGCCACCGCCCATAACAGTGTTATTGTCAGCATCATCGAATAAAGAGTTGCTAGAACCAACAACCGTATTGCCTTCTGAGCCATCAACCAAGATATTACTATCGCCCTGAACCTGGTTATTGCCAGAAGTGGTGTCCAGAGTATTGCTACTGCCGGTAATCAGGTTGTCATCACTGGCAACACTGTTGTCATCACCGTAAACATCGTTATTACTGCCCGTCATACCATCGTTGTTATTACCAACAATAGTATTGTAATCGCCATCAACATTGTCGTTGTAGTTGCCAAAAACAGTATTGTTGTTGCCATCCATGCCATCGTTGTTAATACCGGTAACCACGTTGACACTGCCGGTCATATCATCGTTGTCTTCACCAACAATCAGGTTTTCGTTGCCGGTTATATTCGTGTTTTCATCGCCATAGACATCGTTATTGCTGCCAGTCATACCATCGTTGTTATTACCAACGATAGTATTGCTGTCGCCGTCAACGTTGTCGTTGTAGTTACCAAAAACGGTGTTGTTGTTGCCATCCATGCCGTCGTTGTTGATGCCTGTAACCACGTTGACACTGCCAGTCATATCATCGTTGTCGTCACCGAATACATTGTTTTCGTTGCCCGACAAGCCATCGTTATCATTGCCAACCACGAGATTGTCATTACCAGATACTTCATTGGTGTCGCCAAAAACACCATTGTCGTTACCAGTTACATTGTTGCCTGCACCATAAATCCCGCCATTATTATCACCGCTCACTGTATTATCACGACCATAAACGTCGTTATTGTCACCAGTTACATTATTGTCGCGACCGAAGACATCGTTATGGCTACCAGGAGCATCGCTGTCAAAACCAACTATAAGGTTATCATCGCCATCTGACGAAGAACCCATGCCAATGACCATGGAGCCGTCGCCATCAGCGGTTGGCTCCTCATAGCTGGGATCATTGTTGTTAATGTCTTCGCTGGTGGCATAACCCTTGATATCGTCGCCAGTTAGGCTGTCGTCAATAACTTCTTCCGTGCCCACAGCATTATCTTGAATTTCAGCCTTGCCAATAGCATCCGTATTAACTTCGTCAGATCCAACTGCATTGGTTTGGATTTCAGCAGCACCCACTGCGTCGGTGTCTATTTCGTCTGAACCTACAGCTGCAGTCTGAATCTCGGCAGAGCCTACCGCATCGGTATCAATCTCATCGGAACCTACGGCACCGGTCTGAATCTCCGCAGAACCTACCGCATCGGTAGCAATCTCATCGGAGCCCACCGCGCCGGTCTGAATCTCAGCAGCGCCCACAGCGTCAGTCGCAATTTCGTCTGAACCTACAGCCCCAGTCTGGATCTCCGCAGAGCCTACCGAATCGGTGTCTAGTTCCGCAGAACCTACCGCGAAATCTTGTAACTCTGCCTGACCCACGGCATCAGTGGCGATCTCGTCGGAGCCCACCGCACCGGTCTGGATCTCGGCAGAACCCACCGCATCGGTAGCAATCTCATCGGAACCCACCGCACCGGTCTGAATTTCAGAGGAACCTACCGCATCAGCAGCGATTTCGTCTGAGCCAACAGCATCAGTGGCGATCTCATCGGAGCCCACCGCACCGGTCTGGATCTCGGCAGAACCCACCGCATCGGTAGCAATTTCATCGGAACCTACAGCCCCAGTCTGAATCTCGGCAGAGCCTACCGCATCGGTAGCAATCTCATCGGAACCCACCGCACCGGTCTGAATTTCAGAGGAACCTACCGCATCAGCAGCGATTTCGTCTGAGCCAACAGCATCAGTGGCGATCTCATCGGAGCCCACCGCAC
>JALOAS010000044.1 GCA_023228705.1 Ottowia sp.
GACGCCATGACGATCCAGATTGCGCTTGTCCTCGGCATCGCCGTGGTTGCCATGGCGCTCTTCATGACCGAGCGGCTGCGCATGGACGTGGTGGCGCTGCTGGTGCTGGTCAGCCTGGCGCTGCTGGGCCTGGTCAAGCCGCAAGATGCGCTCAGCGGTTTCTCCAATCCGGCCACGATCACCGTGGCGGCCATGTTCATCCTGGCCGCAGGCATAGAGAACACCGGTTCGCTGTCCGCCGTGGGCACGCTGCTTGCCAAGACGCGCCATCCGACGTTTTTCCTGCTTGCAATGTTCGGCCTGATGGCCGTGACGTCGCCGTTTGTCAACAACACCGCCGTGGTGGCTGTTTTCATTCCCGTCGTCGTGGCGTCCAGCCTACACATCGGCATGCCGCCGACCAAGGCGCTGATTCCCATGTCGTACGTGTCGCAGATGGCCGGGGCCTGCACGCTCATAGGCACCTCGACCAATCTCATTGTCAATTCGGTGGCGAGGGGGCTGGGGCACCGGGGCTTCACCATGTTCGAGTTCCTGCCGCTGGGCGCGCTGTGCCTGGTTGCCGGTTGTGCCTACCTGTTGACCGTGGGCCGCTGGCTGCTGCCCAGCGAAGGCAACGTGGACACGCCGCTGCTGCAGGAAGGCGGACGCTACGTCACCGAGCTGCGGGTCGAGGACGGCAGCAAGCTGATCGGGCAGACGGTGACCGAGGCCGGGCTCAGTGCCGATTACCGGGTTTACGTGCTCGAGCTGTGGCGCGGCGAGCAGACGCTGTGGTCACCGCGGTCCGAAGAATTGCAGGCGCAGGACGTGCTGCTGGTCCGTGGCCGCTGGTCCGACCTGCAAAAGCTGAAGGAAGACACACGACTTGCGTACCAGCGCGAGCAGGACAAGTCCGACGGTGGCGGGGCAGACGCGCAGGACGACGATCCGGCGCCTGCGCAAGATGCCGCAGGGCAGCAGGAACAGGTCCCGCAAGCGCAAGCCGAAGCCGCGCGCGACGACGCGGTCCAGCAGCAGCAGCCGGACGCCAGCGCGGACGCGCACGGGGACGGTGGCGAAGAAGAGCCGGAAGTGGAGCCGAAAGAAGAGCCGGACAAGCAGGTCATGGTCGAGGTCATGGTCGCGCCCAATTCCGTCATCATCGGCCACCGCATCGAGGCGCTGGAGCGCGCACTGCCGCGCAGCAGCAGCATCCTGGGCCTGCAGCGGCGCGGTGAGGTGGTGCGCGACCAGCTGGACGACGTGCGCCTGGCGGTGGGCGATATCCTGCTGGTGCTGATGCCCGAGCCGCAGGTGGCCAACGTGCGCGGCAGCAGCCACATGATCGTGCTGTCACAGCGGGACGCGCCGCTGCCCAGGGGCTGGCGCGCGCCGTTTGCCTTGCTCGTGATGGTCGCCGTGGTGACCACGGCGGCGCTGGGCTGGGTCGACGTTGTCATTGCGGCGGTGGCCGGCGCCATCGCCATGGTGCTGGCCGGCTGCCTCAAGATGGACCGCATGTACGAAGCCATGGACGGCCGCATCCTGCTGCTCATGGCCGGGTTGCTGCCACTGGGCGCTGCCATGGAGCAGACCGGCGCTGCGCAGTTCATCGTGGACCACAGCATAGGGCTGGTCAGCAGCTTCGGCCCGCACGTGGTCCTGGCCGTGCTCTACCTTGTTGCGCTGCTGCTGAGCGAGGTCATGAGCCACGCGGCCGCGGCAGTGCTGCTCACGCCCATCGCCATGTCCACCGCGCAATTGGTGGACTCGGATGCCACGCCGTTCCTCATTGCCGTGGCGTTTTCGGCATCGACCAGTTTTCTCACGCCGGTGGGCTACCAGACCAACACCATGGTCTACAGCGCCGGCGGCTACAAGTTCAGCGACTTTGTGAAGCTGGGCGCGCCGCTGAACCTGATCTTCTGGGTGCTGGGCGTGGTTTTCATCCCCGTCTTCTGGCCTTTTGCAGGTGGCTGATCCGGCGGCAGCGCGTCATTTGAACGCCACGCTGTCGGTGAGCTTGCGCGCTTCGTCCAGGTGCGAGGCAATCTGGCTGAGCGGCGTGCGGTCTGCCTTGTAGTCCTTGTGCTCTCCAAGCAGCTCTTCCAGCGCGTCGTTGTCGAACTTGTACTTCGCCACGATCGGCCATTCGTCGTTGCTGTTGGCGTACAGGTTCTGGCCCTGCTCGCTCACGAGGTACTCCAGAAACCGCACGGCTTGGTCAGCATGCGGCGCATGGCGGGCCACGGCGGCGCCGGCCACATCCATATGCGTGCCCCAGCTGTCCTGGTTGGGGAACACCACCGCCACGGAGTCGGCAATGTCGCGGTCGGGGGCATTGTCAGCGCGCATGAGCCGGGCCAGGTAGAAGTGGCCGGCCAGCGTCACGCCGCATCGGCCGGCAGCCACCGCGCGGATCTGGTCGGTGTCGCTGCCGGCGGGCGGGGTGGCGAGGTTGCGCGCCACGTCTTCGAGCCAGCTGCTGGCCTGGTCGCTGCCGTCGTGCTCGATCAGCGCTGCAACCAGCACCAGGTTGGCCGCGTCGGTGAGCGGCGCCAGGCACAGCCGGCCCTGGTTCTTCTCATCGGCCAGCTGTTCGTAGCTGCTGACGTCGGCCGCGTCGATCTGGTCCGGGTCGTAGACGATGATGCGCGCGCGCCGCGCCAGGCCAAACCAGGCGGTGCCGCCATTCTCGGCGGGCTTGGCGCGCAGGCTCTCCGGAATCGCCTCGTTGAGTGCGTCTGAATGCACCGGCCGGAACAGGCCGCTGGATTCGGCATCGTGCAGGTTGGCCAGGCCGTCCAGCAGCACCACGTCGGCCTTGGATTCCTTGCCCTCGTTCTTGAGGCTTTCCAGCGTCGTGGCGCTGTCGTTCTCGCTGCGGTTGACGGCGATGCCGCTTTGCTTGATGAAGTCGTTGTAGAGCGCTTCGTCGGTGGCCTCGCCGCGCGCAGAATAAATGTTCAGCACGGGATCGTCGTTCGCGGCCTGAACCGGCGCAATGGTGGCGATGGCGGCCAGCGCCGCAGCAGCGATGAGAAGTTTTTGCATGACGGTTCCTTACTCCATGAATTCCAGTCCAAACGGCAGCGCATCCACGGTGTCCGTCGTGGTCTTGCGGACGATCTCCTGCAGCGCCGTTTGCAGCATTTCCTCGACGGTCGGATGGTAGAAGGGCATGGTCAGCAGGCTCTTGGCGGTCTCGCCGCGCTTGATGGCCCAGGCAAGCAGGTGCGCCAGGTGCTCGCCACCGGCGCTGACCGCCGCCGCGCCCAGCAGCCGGCCGCTGCGCCGGTCGGCGTAGACGTGCAGCAGGCTGCTCGTTGCGTCCAGGATGCGCGTGCGGCCGTTGCTGCCCCCGTCGGCCGTTCCGGTGACCACCTGGTCGGGCTCCAGCGCATCGTAGGGCTGGCCCACGCTGATCACGTCCGGGTTGGAAAAGGCAATCAGGATGGACGGCTTGCGCGCAAAGTGCATGGGCGTCATGTGCGCCGCGTTGTAGCCGGCAATCGCGCCCTGGTCGGCGGCTTCGTGCAGCAGCGGACGGTCCGCATTGACGTCACCGGCGATGAAAACGGGCAGATCGCCCACCTGCAGCGTGTTTGGATCAAAGCCCGGCATGCCTTGGTCGTCAACGTCAAACCCGGCTTCGGCCAGCGCCAGCGCATCGACGTTGGGCCGGCGGCCCAGCGCGGCCAGCAGCAGCGGCGCCTCGAACACGCGGCCGTCCGCCAGCAGGCGCACACCGCCGGCAGCGGGCTCGACGCGGGCGTTGACGTCCAGCCACAGGCCCATCTCGCGGCCAAAGCGCTCGCGCGCGCGCCGTGCCAGCTCGGGGTCGGCGATCCCGGCCACGTGCGGCGCCAGGTCCGCGCCGGTCACGGTCAACCCGAGCCGCGCCAGCGCCAGGCCCATTTCCAGGCCTATGGCGCCCAGGCCGAGCACGGCGATGGCATCAGGCAGCGCCTCCAGGTCAAAGATGTTGTCGGTGGTGACGACGCGATCGCTCACTGCCCAGAGGAAGCCGGGCACCACGGGCCGCGACCCGGTGGCAATGACCACGGCGCGCGCCTGCAGGCGCTGCCTGCCGTTTTGCGCTTGTACTTCGATGCGCGTGGGCTCCAGGAAGCGCGCGCGGCCCATGATCAGCCGCTTGCCTGCGGCACGGCGCGCGTTGTCTGCGGCAGCCTGTGCAAAATCGTCGCGCTGGGCGCGCACGTGCGCCCATGCCTGCGCCGTGTCCAACGCCAGCCCGGCCGCGTCAACGCCCAGCTTGTGCAGCGCCTGCCGTGTCTGCCAGAGCGCACCCGCGTGCAGTGCGGCCTTGGACGGCATGCAGCCCACACGCGCGCAGGTCGTGCCCAGGGGTCCCTGGTCAACCAGGCGAAAGTCCAGCCCGGCGCGCCTGACTTCGCGCAGTGCATAGGTTCCGGCGGTGCCGGCACCGAGGATGATGACGTCGGTCTTGAGATCAGCTGGCATGGATGTGCTCCCTGGTTGGTCCTGTCCTGATTGTTCCAGCAGAACGCAGGCCGGGCGTTGCGCCGGCTCGGTTCATCGCCTGGCTGCAGCCGTCGTGAGGCAGGGGCTGCAGCGGCGGGCTGCGCGACATGCCTTCGGGGTCACGTTGGCATGGTGCCGACTGCGGGGTGGCAGGCAGCGGCTTCATGCAGGCATGCGTCCGCCGGCGTGAGCGTCAGGACTTGAGCAGTCGCAGCGCGCCGCCCTTGTGCACGGCCACGTGGTCGGTCTTGTCGCTCTTGATCTCGTACTGCGGGTCGTCGGCGCTGGCGTGGCGGGTGTGGCCCTTCCACTTGAACTCCTGCTTGTGCACCCGGGTGATCTTGCCGCGCACGCGGCCCGCCTCCGAATTCCAGCTCACGTGGTCGCCGATCCTGTATTCCGTCGCCATGACGATTTCTCCCCAGCTGCGTACTCAACCGATCATGCCTATGCCCAGGAATCCGAGCACGATGAGCACGACAGTGATGAGCACAAAGAGGTAGAAGAGCAGCTTGGCGATCGATGCCGTGCCGGCGCTGACGCCGCTGAACCCGAGCACGCCGGCGATCAGCGAAATGACGGCAAAAATGATGGCCCACTTCAGCATGGGGTTCCCCTGTGGGACGCGAGGGTTGAAAAAGGCCCGTTGCGGGCCTCGTGCTGCGTCTACCAGCGATAGTCGTTGCGTGTTTCCCAATCGGCCACCTGCCGGTCGGCCTCGTCGCGGGCGATGCCAAAGCGCTCCTGGATCTTGCCAATGAGCTGGTCGCGCTTGCCGGCGATGACGTCCAGGTCATCGTCGGTCAGCTTGCCCCACTGCTCCTTGACCTTGCCCTTGAATTGCTTCCAGTTGCCCTTGATGGTGTCTTCGTTCATGTTGATTCCTCGTGGTGGTAGAAAACGGAGTGGCGATTGCCACAGGATGTAAATTGAACTTACCGTGCGGGTGGGCGCACAACCAGGTCGTTGTGTACGCGGCGCACGCCGGGCTCGCTTTTTGCGATCTGGCCGGCGCGGTCTTTTTCAGCCTGGCTCTCGGCAAAGCCGCTGAGCGAAACCTCACCGTTCAGCGTTTCCACGCTGACCGCGCCTGCGCTGACCATCTTGCTTTCGATCATCTTGGCCTTGATGTTGGCGGTGATCGTTGCATCATCCACGTAGCTGCTTGCCGATTGCTGTCCGCGCATGACCGAGCAGCCGGTGGTGACCAGCACCGCGCCGGTAAGGCCGGCCAGAACAAGCGTGCGAACGGTTTTCATGGGTTTCATGGTTTTCTCCTGTGCGTTATGGAAACGTTTCAACGGCGGGTCAGCAGCCAGCCAAGGGCAAGGCCTGCCGCCGTTGCGATCGCCAGCGACTGAAGTGGCTTTTCAGCCACGTGCTCGCCAGCCCGGTCCCGGGCCCGCAGGACGCTGTCCCGGGTCTGGTGGCCAGCGTCTGCCGCAAGCTCGCGGCTTTGCGCGGCAAGCATGTGCAGGCGGTCAGTGAGCGCGTCAAGCGCCGGCTGCAGTTCGGCAAGCAGCGTGTGCGCTTCCTCACCGGCCTTTTTCACGGCCCGGTCGGCAATCTTGCTGACCTCGGATGCTGCCTGCTGCGCGTCTTTTTCAATGGATTCGGCCTTGGCCATGATCTCTCCTGTCTGTTGCTGGACGATGTGGGGACGCTGGCCTCTCCCGGATGGCGGGGCGCTGCGTCCGACCTGTGTTCCAGAGTACGGTGCGGCTGCGGCCCGGGATATCGGCAAACCACGCATTCCGGTGTAGGACAGCGCCTTGAGCAGCGATGCCGCGCCCGCGCAGGATTGCCAGGTTCGCGGCTTCGGACGCCCGTTCTGGCCACGCCGGGTCAGGCCGGGCCGCGGCAGATTGCGCGGCGCCGGTTGCCGTGCTGCGCTCAGCGCGGCGGCTGCAGCGGGATGCGCGCGGTGATGCGCGTGCCGTTTCCGGGCGAGGACACGATGTCCAGCTCGCCGCCGCAGGACAGCAGCCGGTGGCGCATGCCCGCGAGCCCGTGTGCGCCTTGGCGGCGCACGGCCGGGTCAAAGCCGGCGCCGTTGTCGCTGACCGTGACGTGGACTGCGTCCTCGTCCTGCGCCAGCGTCACCTCGGCCTCGCCGGCCTGCGCGTGCTTGGCCATGTTGGTCAGCGCCTCCTGCACCACGCGGTACACCGTCAGCTGCGCGTCCGCATCCAGCGTGACCGGCTGCAGCTGCGTGCGCATCTCGACGCCAGATCGCTGCGCCATCTCGCGCGTGAGGATTTCCAGCGCGGCGACCAGGCCCAGGTTGTGCAGCGCCGACGGGTACAGGTTTTCCATGATGCGGCGCTTCAGCGCCACGGCGTCGTTCAGCGTGTGTCGCAGGTGCACCATGCGCTCCCGCAGCAGCTTGGCGTCCGGCGGCACCTGGCCGCGCATGCGCGCCAGGTCCAGCTTGGCCGCGGTCATGAGCGCGCCCAGCTCGTCGTGCAGCTCCCGCGCCAGCCACTCGCGCTCGCGCTCGACCGCCTGCTGCAGGTGCGTGGCCAGCTCGGCCAGGTCGCGCGTGCGCGCGCGCACCTCGGTCTCCAGCCGGTCGCGCTCGGTTTGCAGCAAAAGCTCGCGCTGCATGTCCGCGCGGCGCAGGCGGTAGCGCTGCTGGGTGTAGAGCACAAAACCAAACAGCACCGCCAGCACGCAGGCCAGGAACGCCAGCCGCGAATAGTTGATCAGGCGGTCAAACGCCACCTGCTTGCTCGCCAGCAGCGCCACAGCCTGGCTCAGGAGCTTGCTGCCGCTGTCGCGGACCTCCTGCATCTCTTCTTCGACGGTGGTCGATGAAATGGCCAGTTGCGCCGCTTCCTTGCGGCCACTGCGATACAGCGCCACCGCCACCTGCAGCCCGTGCAGCTGGTCGGTCAGCTTCTGCTTGAAGTCGTCGGGCGCAAGCCCGTCCATGGGCGTGTGTTCCAGCTTCCTGTCCAGCTGCTCCAGCAGGTCGTTGACGCGGTTTCCAGCCTGGTCAAAAAGGGCCAGCGCGGATTCGCTGCCGGTGAGCAGGAATCCGCGCTGGGTGGATTCGGCCAGCGTGAGGTTGTTGGTCAGCGCCTCGACCATGACGCGCACCGTCTCGATGTCCTGGCGCTGCTCGTTGATGTTGCTCAGTTCCCGGAACGAGTAGTCAATCAGCCACAATAAGGTCATGGCGCACAATGCGGCAACGACCAGGGTCGTGCGCAACGCGCGCAGGCTCTCGCTCAGCGTGGCGTGCCCGTGTTCAGCGGACTGTGCGCTGTTTTGGGCGGCATTCAGCGTTGCCACGATCTTGTGGTGGAAAACGGTTTGCGACTGGAAGACAGCATGATTCAAATTGGCATTGTCGACGACCACGCGATCGTGCGCACCGGCCTGCGGGAGTTTTTTTCAGAACACGTGGACTTGCGCGTGGCCGGGGAGGCGGGCAGCGCTGCGGACGCCATTGCGCTGGTGCGCAACACCGAGCTGGACGTGCTGCTGCTGGATCTTTCCATGCCGGGGCAAAGCGGGCTGGACGCGCTGGCCATGATCCGCGCCAAGGCGCCCGATGTGGCCATCCTGGTGCTCTCGGCGTACCCCGAGGAGCATTACGCAATCAACCTCATGCGGCGCGGTGCCAGCGGTTACCTGAACAAGGAGTGCGACCCGCAGGATATCGTCAAGGCCATCCGCACGGTGGCGCGCGGCCGGCGCTACGTCTCGCCGGCGGTGGCCGAGCTGCTGGCGCAGCAGCTCGGGCAGGGCGACAGCGGCCCGGTGCATGAACAGCTCTCCGAGCGCGAGTTCCAGGTGTTCCTGGGCCTGGCGCGCGGGCAGACCGTGGGCGAGGTCGCCGACGCGCTGTCGCTGTCGGTCAAGACCATCAGCACCTACCGCACCCGGCTCATGGAGAAAATGGGCCTGAACTCCAACAGCGACCTGACCTACTACGCGCTGAAGAACGGGCTCATCGATTGACGGCGTCCAGCCCTTGCGGGCTGCCTGCGTCATGCCGCATCCGAGGCAAGTTCCAGGCAAAAGTCGATCAGCTCGTCGATGTCGGTGGACTTGTCAAAGACGGCGTCTGCGCCCAGCGCCTGGCAGCGTTGCCTGACTTCGGGCGTGGCGTAGTTGCTCAGCACCACGATCTTTTGCTCGGGCGGGCGCTGCTGGCACGCCATGAGCACGCCAAAGCCGCTGCCCTGAATCAGAAAGAGGTCAACGATGGCCAGGTCCCACGCGTCGGCGTTCTCGAGCAGCCACTTGCTGCCCGGCTGCTCGCGCTCGGCGAAGCCGACCGGCGTGATGCCGACCAGCTCGTCCAGCGTGGCCAGCAGGTTCTCGCGTATGGTTGCGTTGTCCTCCACCAGGTAGGTGCGCAAGCGGGCGGACTGTAAGGCTGCCATGAAATCCGTTGTAAAGTGAGGCTGCACAGACAGGCTCAATGACTGGGCGTGCAGAAACGGAGGCAGTATCGCATGCTGCAACCACCGCGCTTGTAGGACAACAGCGCATTTGTGACAACTCTGTTACGGCTGGGCGCCGTCGCCGCTGGCACGGCGCGCCGGTCCCGCCTACGCCCTGGGCAGCGTCACGCCCTGCTGGCCCTGGTATTTGCCGCCGCGGTCCTTGTAGCTGACCTCGCAGACTTCGTCGCTCTCAAAGAACAGCACCTGCGCGCAGCCCTCGCCAGCGTAGATCTTGGCCGGCAGCGGCGTCGTGTTGGAGAATTCCAGCGTCACGTAGCCTTCCCATTCGGGCTCGAAAGGCGTGACGTTGACGATGATGCCGCAGCGGGCGTAGGTGCTCTTGCCCAGGCAGATGGTGAGCACGTTGCGCGGGATGCGGAAATACTCCAGCGTGCGCGCCAGCGCAAAGCTGTTGGGCGGGATGATGCAGACGTCGCCATGGAAGTCGACAAAGCTCTTCTCGTCGAAGTTCTTGGGATCGACCACCGTTGAGTGGATGTTGGTGAAGATCTTGAATTCCGGCGCGCAGCGGATGTCGTAGCCATAGCTGGACGTGCCGTAGCTGATGATCCTGCGGCCATCGATCTCACGGACCTGGCCAGGCTCGAACGGTTCGATCATGCCGTGGTCGCGCGCCATTTGGCGGATCCAGCGGTCGCTCTTGATGCTCATGTCTTGCTGCGGTGTGGGTTGGAAACACATGACGGATGACGTCGCCGCTTGGCGGCACCATGACTGCGGCTGCACCCCCATGATTCATCGTGGCCGCCCTGGCGGCCATCATGCAACGGCCCGCGTGGGCCGGGGTCATCCGTCATTGCAGACGTTATTGTGCCTTGCCGCCGCCGGCTGGCCGCTGGCGCCGGCGTGCATCGCGCCGGGTGCGGCCGGTGGCCGTGGCTTCGTCGCCAGATGCGGTGAGGTCCGGCCGCCGCGGCCCCCTGGGCTGGATGCGCCCGGGGGACAGCGTGCGGCGTATGTCTTCTGCGCTCACGATCTCACCTTCTTCGGCCGCGTTCACATACCAGGCGACAAGCGCCGGGTCGTCGCTGTCCATCCAGCCGCCGGCGCCTTCGTCCTTGGCCACGCGGCTGGAGCCAAACACGAAGTCATCGCCAAAATCGGCAATGCCAAGGCGCACGCCCTGCGCGATGGCCGCGCGCGCGTACTTGCGCCGCAGCAGGTAGGGATCGGTGTACAGGTCCTTGGACCAGGCGGCCATCATGCCGATGAGCACAAAGGCAAAGGGCAGCGCCGTGACCACCATGATGGACTGCAGCCCCGACAGCGCGTTCTCGCCGCCGGCCAGCAGCAGCGAGATGGAGGTGAGCCCCAGCAGCAAGCCCCAGGTGATGGTGACGCCTATGGACGGCTCGGGCTGGCCGCGCTGCGTCATCGAGCTCATGACGATGGACGCCGAGTCTGCCGAGGTGACAAAGAACACGAGGATGGAGAACATCGCCAGGTACGGCGTGATCGCGGACAGCGGCAGGTTGCGCAGCACGCTGAAGAGCAGCGCCTCGGGCGCCTGCGCGGCGCTCACGCCCATGTCGTGCATGGTCATGTACATGGACGTGCCGCCAAAGATGACGAACCAGGTGATGCAGACCATGGCCGGGACGAGCACCACCACGGTGACGAATTCGCGCAGCGTGCGGCCGCGCGAGATCTTGGCGATGAACAGGCCGACAAAGGGCGCCCAGGTGATCCACCAGGCCCAGTAGTATGTGGTCCACGCGGCCATGAACCGGGCCGTGGCTTCCCCCTCGTTGGCGTTGCGCACCAGCATGGTTCCCAGCTCCTTGAAGAACGAGAGGATGGCGGCCGGATAAAAGTTGAAGAGGTAGAGCGTGGGACCGGTGACCAGCACCAGCAGCGCGAGCAGGCCGGTGACGACCATGTTGGTATTGGACAGCACGCGTATGCCGCGCGCCACGCCCGATATGGCCGAGATGATGAAGGCGCCGGTGAGCACGGCCATCGTGGCCACGATGAAGAGCCTGCCCAGGTGCCCGATGCCGGTCACCACCTCGGTGCCTGCGGCGATCTGCAGCGCGCCTATGCCCAGCGAGATGGCGGTGCCAAACAGCGTGACGATGATGGCAAAGATGTCGATGATCGAGCCTGCCGGGCCGTTGACGCGTTCGCCCAGCAAGGGCTCGAAAATCGCCGAGATCAGCGGCGCCCGGCCGCGGCGGTACGCGTTGTAGGCAATGGCGCCGCCGACCATGGCGTAGAACGCCCAGGCAATCGGGCCCCAGTGCAGCGCCGTTTGCGCCAGGGCGATCTGCGAGGCCGCGACCGTCCCGGCGGCCACGTCAAAACCGGGAGGCGGGTTGGCAAAGTAGGTCAGCGGCTCGTAGGGGCCGTAAAACAGCAGCCCGATGCCCATGCCGGCGGAAAACAGCATGGCGACCCAGGAAAAAGTGGAGAATTCCGGCGCCTCGTCGTCGGCGCCCAGGCGCACGCCACCGGCCGGGCCGTAGCCCAGCACCATCATGAAGCCAAAGACGGCCAGCGCAAGCACGCCAAACAGCCAGCCAAAGTGCACGATCACCCAGTCCAGCGAGACGTTGCCGACCAACGTGATGCCGTCCGGTGCCACGATGGCCCAGGCGATGACGCCCAGGATGAACAGGCCGGAGACGGCAAAGACGGCACGGTTGGTGCTGAACGCGTAGTGCGTGCGCTCAACGCCTATGCCCGGGATCAGCGCCGGGTGCACCGTGCTTGGCCTGGGTGGCGGCTGGAACACGCGCTCGGCCACGCGCCGCGCCGATTCCCGTGCGCGCAGGGGCGCGGCTGGCTCGCCGCTGCCGGGTGGCGTGGAGGCGGGGCGGGGCGTGGCGCCAGTCGGTGCCGGACGCCCCTGGCCCGGGACGTCGGGGTCTTGTGTGGCCATGTTGAACCTAGAATCCGCAGTTGACCGCTTATTTTCTTCGGCAGCTATTTTGTTATTGCTCGAATTTTTGCGTTTTTCAATGAACACCCATCAGGTGAAGACGCCATGCGCCTGATCGCACAGCACTGGACGCGCCATGCTGCGTTGCTCCGCCTTGCAGACAGCAAGTCTGCGGCGTTGTCGCGTCTTGCCTGACACGCCCTTCGCAGCACGCTCAGGCGCATCCAACCGCGGAATCTAGGTTGATTGGTTTTCTGGGCAGCCGGCACGCGTGGCGAGCTTGAACGCCACAGTCTACAGGGTGCAGGTGGCGCTGCGGCAGGCGGCCGGGTTGCGCGGCCTGCGGATGCGCCCATGCGCGGGCCGGCCCGGGCCATGCCCTTCAGCCAGTGGCGCCGGCCTTCACGTGGCGGCCTGCTCGAAGCAGGCCTGCAGGCGTTCGTGCCATGCGCGCTTGGCCGGCTCGCTGGCAAAGCTCGCCGCGATGCTGTTGGCGGCCAACTGCCAGGCTGCTTGCGCGTCCAGGCCGGTGGCCGCAAAGGTGGCCAGGAAGTTGTCGTTGACGTAGCCGCCAAAGTAGGCCGGATCGTCGCTGTTGATGGTTGCGCGCAGACCGCTGGCCAGCAGCTGCGGCAGGTTGTGCTGTACCAGGTCGGGGAAGACCCGCAGCTTGACGTTGGACAGCGGGCAGACCGTGAGCGGGACCTGCTCGGCGGCCAGCCGGGCCATGAGCTGGCTGTCGGTGGTTGCCTGCACGCCGTGGTCTATGCGCTCAACGCGCAGCAGGTCCAGCGCCTGCCAGATGTAGCTGGCCGGTCCTTCTTCGCCGGCGTGGGCGACCAGGCGGTAGCCCAGCTCGCGGCAGCGCGCAAAGACGCGTGCAAATTTCTCCGGCGGGTGACCCAGCTCGCTGGAATCCAGCCCGACGGCGATGAAGTCATCGCCAAACGGCAGCGCCTGCTCCAGCGTCTCGAATGCGTCGCGCTCGCTCAGGTGGCGCAGGAACGAAAGGATGAGCGCCGCCGAGACGCCCAGCTGCTCCTTGGCGTCGGCGCAGGCGCGGCGCAGCCCGGAGATCACCGTCTCCATGGAGACGCCGCGTGCGGTATGCGTTTGCGGATCAAAGAAGATCTCGGCATGGTGCGTCGTGACGTCAAGCAAGGACCGAGCCCCGAAGGGGTAGGGATGAGCTTGGCTTGCTGCGCCACTCCTGCGGGTGAGAGTCCCGTCCCGGTAGGCGTCGGTGCGCCGGGTAGCAGGCCCCAGGTATTGGAGGGAGACCTCCATGCCCGAGCGGGGCGTCAAAAGCCCGTGAGGCGGCGCGAGCCGCGCAGCGGGGAGCAAGCACGCGGGCCGCAACATGAAGTGAAGCCTGCAGCCTCGACAGATTTACAACCCGCAGGCCGAGCCGCTCATGTCACGGCGAAGGCAACACCACTGGCGCAAGAACCGAAGCGCGCCGGGGGCTGTGGTGGGGTAGGGGGCGCAGCACGTGTGCAAGGAGTGGTGTGGAACACGAGAGGCCCGTCTGCGCGGCCCGAGTCGGGGCAAGCGCGCTCGTATAAGCCCAAGGCGAAATCGAGGCGTGCGCAGCGGGAGTCCGAGGGGATCGTAGTACCGCTGGGCCGGGCGCAAGCCGGGCCCGCGAAGGCCGTGCGGCATAACGCGGCTGGAGGGAAGGGTCCCTGCGGTGGTCATGCTGAGATAGCGGGTAAGCGCGAGGGAATGGCCGGCCAGACCGGACCTAACGACCCCGGCGGTGATGAGCCGCGCGACAAAGTGCGACAACTGCAAAGGCAGCTTTGGGCCGCAGCCAAGCGGGCGCCGGGGAGGCGCTTTCACGCGTTGTACGACCAGATGTGCAGGGCTGACATCCTGCACGAGGCGTGGAGGCGAGTGCGCCGCAACAAAGGCGCAGCGGGAGTCGATCGAGTGACGATCGATGCAGTCCAGCAGTACGGTGTGCAGCGCTTCTTGCAGGAGCTGGGCGAGGTGCTGCGTGCGGGCGAGTACGGTGCGCAGGTTGTACGGCGCGCCTACATACCGAAGACGGACGGGGCAAAGCGGCCCTTGGGTATCCCCACGGTACGCGACCGGGTGGTGCAGATGGCGGCCAAGCTGGTGCTGGAGCCGGTGTTCGAGGCGGACTTTGGTCCGTGCTCATACGGGTTCAGGCCCCGGCGCAGTGCGCAGATGGCGCTGGAGCGGCTCAGGCAACTGGGCAACGCTGGCGCAGATCACGTGCTCGATGCCGACATTGAGAACTACTTTGGAAGCATCAAACACGACAAGCTGCTCACGCTGGTGGGTCAGCGGGTCAGTGATCGCAGGGTGCTCAAGCTGGTGCGGCTGTGGCTGCAGGCGGGGGTGATGCAAGACGGGGTGGTGAGACACCCGACGGCGGGAACGCCTCAGGGTGGTGTGATATCGCCGCTGCTGTCCAACATCTACCTGCATGTGCTGGATCGGGTGTGGGCGAGACACTGCGCACATCTGGGAGAGTTGGTGCGGTATGCGGACGACTTCGTGGTGATGTGCCCAACGGCACAGGCCTGCGAGCAGGCGCAAAGGCGCATCGAGCACGTGCTCGGTAGGCTGGAGCTCAAGCTGCATCCACTGAAGACGCGGCGGGTGGTGTTGACCGAAGGCCGGGAGGGTTTCGACTTTCTGGGCTGTCACATGCACAAGCGCATGAGCGGGCGGCTGTGGCAGCAAAAGGGCCTGAGGCGGTACTACCTGCAGCGCTGGCCGAGCGCCAAGGCGATGAATCGGATACGCGAGCGGGTCAGGCAACTGACACCCAGATGGCGCTGTCATGAGGATGTTCGAAGCGTGATTGCCCAGATCAATCCTGTGCTGCGTGGCTGGGGGCAGTACTTCGGTACGGGCAACGCGGCGAACCACTTCATCGATGTGGATGGGTACGTGCACAGGCGACTCAAGAGCCTGCGGGTCAAGCGCGCGGGGCGCAACCTGAAGGCAGGCCGGGCACAGCACTGGGACCGTGAGTACTTCGAAAGCTTTGGATTACATCGCCTGCGCGGGACGATCCGCTACCCGGGCAAACCTCCAGGAAACAGGAGGGCCGCGTAATGCTGCGAGCCGACAGACCACTGGTAAGCCGTGTGCGGGAAATCCGCATGCACGGTTTGAAAGGGGGCGTTGGCTCTTTAACTGGCCTTCGGGCCATATGAGGACCAACGTCTACCAATGCACGACGTTGTCGGCTGCGACCCGTTGCAGGTAGGCCCAGGCCATGTCGTAGAAATCCTGCTCGTGCAGCAGCACGCTGGCGCCCTGGTAATACAGGTCAAGGAAGTCTTGCAGGTTGGTGAACGCACAGGCAGCCTGCAGATCGGCTGCGCTGGCGGACGGCAGCGCAACGCCGTTGCGCGCGGCCAGCGCAAGGACCGTCTCCGGCTCCAGCGTGCCTTCTATGTGCACGTGCAGTTCGGTCTTGGGCATGGCGGCAAGCAGCGCAGGCAGTTGCTCTGGCGCAATGGCGGGGATGCTTGGTGTCATGGGGTTGTTCACTTGATGAAGGAGGAATCGCAGCGGACAGGCCTCGCGCGGCGACGCCAGGCCGCTTGTTTGCGCACGGCGCGCGCGGGCGGTTCTCTCTTGCGAGTGCAAGCCGGTTGCCAGCCTGCGCGCCTGCCCTGCTTTTTCCGCCACAGGCGTCGCGACGGGACGCAGGCCTATGTGGCGAGCCGCGGGTTGAGCGTGTAGGTGCCGACGATCTCGAGCTGGTCCAGGACGTGGCCTTCCATGGCGCGCTGCATCTGCGCCCAGTCGAAGACCGGCGGCAGCTTCAGGTGCGCGGTGTTCAGCGCGTACAGCCGGAAGTGGTAGTGGTGCACGATGGCGTCGTTGAACGGCGGGCAGGGGCCGTCGTAGCCAAAGTACTCGCCAGCCATGTCCGGGTCGTTGGCAAACCAGCCCGTGTAGTCGTTCCTGCCCTGGCGCGAGCGCTCGGGGCCCTGCGGCGCGCGTTTGCCGTGCGCGGTGACACCGTCGGAGCAGCTGCCGGCGGCAATCTCGGTGCAGAAGTCCGGAATGTCTATGAGCAGCCAGTGCACGAACTCGCCGCGCGGCAGGTCGGCCGGCACCTCGCGGTCCTTCTTGTTGACGTCGTCGGCGGCGGTGGGGGCATCGGTGTCCAGGCAGACCAGGGCAAACGATTGCGTCTCGATGGGCGCTTCGCTCCAGGAAAAATGCGGGTTGCGGTTGTCCGAGAGCGCGATGGGTTCGCTGTCGCTGCCGATCTTGCCAAATGCAAATTCGGGCGGGATGGCGGCGCCATGCGTGAAACTGTTGCTGTGGAATTTCATGGTTGGATCTCCTGTGTGCTCGGTGGGCAACGCCACCGGCGCTGGCGTTGTAGCGGCGGCTGGCGCTGGCAGGCGCCCCTGATTCTATAGAGCGGGAACGCACCCCGGGCCCGTGCGCCCATGCAAAAAAACCGCCGGTCGGCGTGGCCGAGCGGCGGTGGACTGATGCCGGCGCAACACGTGGTGGCGCCGGTTGCAGCAGGGCGCTGGTTCAGGCGCCCGGGACCTTGCCTTCCACGCCATCGACGTAGAAGTTGATGGCCTTGAGCCAGTCGTCGTCCGGGACAACGCCGTCGGCGACGACTTCCTTGCCGGTATTGTCCTGTACCGGGCCTTTCCAGATGGCGTACGAGCCGTCGCGCAGCCCCGCCTTGTGTTCTTCCATCTTCTCGCGGGCTTCGTCGGGAACGAAGTCGGCCACGTCGACCAGGTCGACGGTGTCTTCCTTCACGCCCCACCACTGGTTGGGCCCGGTGGCCCAGGTGCCGTCCAGCGCCTCCTGCACGGCGTGCGTGTAGTAATACGACCAGTCAATGATGGACGAGGCCAGGCGTGCCTTGGGCCCGTACGCGAGTTGCGGTGCGTTCCAGCCAAAGGCGTACTTGCCCATGGATTCCGCAGTCTCAAGCACGGCCGGCGAGTCCGTGTTCTGGAACAGGATGTCGGCGCCGCCGTTGATGAGCGTGGTGGCTGCCTCGGTTTCCTTGGGCGGGTTGTGCCAGCTGTTGATCCAGATCACCTTGGTCGAGGCCTTGGGGTTGGTGACCCGCGTGCCCAGCGCAAAGCTGTTGAGGTTGCGCAGCACTTCGGGGATGGGCACCGTGCCGACCAGCCCGAGCTGGTTGCTCTGGGTCATCATGCCCGCAATGATGCCCGCCAGGAACGCGCCCTCGTAGTTGCGCGCTTCGTACGTGCGCAGGTTGGGCAGCGTCTTGTAGCCCGTACAGTGCTCGAACTTGACCTCCGGATGGTCCTTGGCCACCTTCAGCATGGGCTCCATGAAGCCGAAGCTGGTGCCGAAGATGAGCTGGTAGCCCTGGCTGACCAGATCGCGCGCAACGCGCTCGGTGTCCGGGCCCTCGGGAACGTTCTCGACGTACGTGGTCTGCACACGGTCGCCGAATTTCCTTTCAACGGCCTTGCGCCCGTTGTCGTGCGTGAAGGTCCAGCCATTGTCGCCCACCGGACCCACGTAGATCCAGGCCGCTTTCAGGGGTTCGCCATCGGCAGCACGAGCGGGCCGGATGCCGTAGCCGGTCAGCGCGACGCCGGCGGCCGCAGCCGCTGCGAGACGCAGGGTATTGCGTTTGCTCAGATCTGTCATGGAAGGTCTCCAAAAAAATTTCTAGATTGAAAAATCCGGCCCAGCCGTGCGCGTGCATCAGCTGACCGGGTTGAACGCCTTGCCCAGCGATGCCGGCATGTTAATACGAATCCATGTGGCATTGCGCGAGATGAGTGCAAGAACGATGATGGTGGCCAGGTAAGGCGTCATGGCCAGGAATTCGCTGGGGATCGGAATGCTTTCGCTTTGCAGGAAAAACTGCAGCATCATGACGCCGCCAAACAGGTACGCGCCCAGCAGCACGCGCAGCGGCCGCCAGGTGGCAAAGACCACCAGCGCCAGCGCGATCCAGCCGCGGCCGGCGACCATGCCCTCGGCCCACAGCGGCGTGTACACCAGCGACAGGTAGGCGCCGGCGATGCCGGACATGGCGCCGCCAAAGACAACGGCAGCCAGGCGGATCCGGCGCACCGGATAGCCCAGTGCATTGGCTGATTCGGGGGACTCGCCCACCGAGCGCAGCACGAGCCCGGCGCGCGTGCGGTACAGCCACCAGATCATGAGCGCGGTCAGCAGCATGGCGCCGTAGGCCAGCGGATGCTGCCGGAACAGCGCCGGGCCGACGATGGGAATGTCGCCCAGGCCAAACCAGGTGAAGCGCATGCGCGCGGGCAGCGATTCCTGGACATAACCGGCGCCGACAAAGGCCGACAGCCCGGTGCCAAACAGCATGAGCGCCAGGCCGGTAGCGTACTGGTTGGATCCCAGCCAGATGACCAGCCAGCCAAAGACCGCGGCCAGGATGGCGCCCGCGAGCACGCCCGCGACAAAGCCGGCGATGTAGCTGCCCGTGCTGACGGTGGTGGCAAAGCCGGCAATGGCGGCGCACAGCATCATGCCCTCGACGCCCAGGTTGAGCACGCCGGCCTTTTCGCTGATCAGCTCGCCCAGGGCCGCCAGCGCCAGCACCGTGCCGGCGCTGAGCATGGAGCCAAAGAGCAACGCGTAGGTTTCCATCACGTCGTCCTTTTCTTGCGGCGCACGCGGTAGTCGATCAGCGTGTCGCAGGCGAGCAGGGCAAACAGCAGCAGGCCCTGGAAGACGTCGGTCAGCGACTTGGGCAGTCCCAGCCGCGATTGCGCCAGTTCACCGCCTATGTAGAACATGCTCATGAGGATGGCCGCCAGCACGATGCCCAGCGGATGCAGGCGGCCAACAAAGGCCACGATGATCGCGGCAAAACCGTAGCCTGCCGGCAGGTGCGGCGTGAGCTGGCCCACGGGGCCGGCCACTTCCAGCGCACCGGCCACGCCGGCCAGCCCCCCGGAAACCAGCAGCACGGTCCACAGCGCGCGGCTGGATGAAAACCCGGCGTAGCGGGCCGCTGCCGGCGCCAGGCCACCCACGCGCAGGGCAAAGCCGCTGCGCGTTCGCGCCAGGTAGAGCCAGATGAGCACGGCGGTGAGCAGTGCGATCAGCACGCCGATGTTGGCGCGCATGCCCTGCATCAGGCGCGGCAGCAAAACGGCGTCTTCAAAATTCTTGGTCTGCGGAAAGTTGTACCCCATGGGATCTTTCCAGGGACCGAAGACAAAGTAGTTGAGCACCTGGATCGCCACGTAGACCAGCATGAGACTGACCAGGATCTCGTTGGCGTTGAAGCGGTCGCGCAGCAGCGCCACGATGCCGGCCCAGACCATGCCGCCCAGCACGCCGGCTGCCAGCACGGGCACGATGATCCAGCGGCCGGTCTCGGGCGTGGCCATGAGCGCGACGCCGGTGGCTGCAATGGCGCCGATCACGTACTGGCCCTCGGCGCCGATGTTCCAGACGTTGGAACGAAAGCACATGGCCAGCCCCAGCGCAATGAGCAGCAGCGGCGTGGCCTTGACGCCGACTTCGCTCCAGGCGTAGGTGGACTTGATCGGTTCCCAGAAAAACACCTGCAGCCCGCGCACGGGGTCCTTGCCCAGCGCGGCAAACAGGGCAAATCCTATGACGGCGGTGATCAGCACCGCCAGCAGCGGCGATGCGGTGGCCCAGAAGCGCGACGGGATCGGGCGCAGCTCAAGCCGCAGCATGCCGGCTCCCTTTGCCGTCTTCGGCCGCTTCGGCCCACAGGCCGCTCATCCACTGACCGATCTTCTCGGTGCTGGCCTCGGCAATCGGCAGGCCGGGCGAGATGCGACCGCCGGCCATGACGTGCAGCCGGTCACAGACCTCGAACAGCTCGTCCAGTTCCTCGCTCACCATCAGCACGGCACCGCCGGCGTCACGCAACGCCAGCAGTTCGGCGCGAATCTGCGCCGCGGCACCCACGTCCACCCCCCACGTGGGCTGCGACGCGATCAGCAATTTGGGATGGGCGTCGATTTCGCGGCCCATGATGTATTTTTGCAGGTTGCCGCCAGACAGCGAGCGTGCCACCGCGTCGGTGCTGCCGGCCTTGACGCCAAAGCGCTTGATGATGCCGGCCGTCTGCGTGCGCAGCCTCCCCAGGTGCAGCCAGCCCAGCGCGCCGACGTTTTCCGTGCGCGTGAGCAGCAGGTTGCGCACCAGGCCAATGTCCGGCACGGCGCCGCGGCCCAGCCGCTCGGCGGGCACGAAGTGCATTCCCAGGCTGCGCCGGCGCGCCGGCGAGAGGCGCCCGGCAGGCTGGCCGCTGATCTGGATCGCGTCGGCTGCCGCACGCGTGTCCTCGCCGGAGATGGCCATGAGCAGCTCGCGCTGCCCGTTGCCCGAGACGCCGGCAATACCGACGATCTCGCCGGCGCGCACCTGCAGGTTGACGCCTTGCAGGTCCGTGCCAAACGGCGAACTGCGCGGCAGGTCCAGGTCCCGGACCGTCAGCGCCACCGGGCCCAGCGTGGCCTGGCCGCGCTGCAGCTGCGGCGGTTCGGCGCCTATCATGAGCCCCGACAGCGACGCGTTGCTCTCCTGGCGCGGATCGCAGACGCCGGTCACCTTGCCGCCGCGGATGACCGTGCAGTGGCTGCACAGGGCGCGTATCTCGTCCAGCTTGTGGCTGATATACAGGATGCTGCAGCCTTCGGAGGCGATCTGGCGCAGCGTGACAAACAGCTTTTGCACGGCCTGCGGCGCCAGCACCGACGTGGGCTCGTCCAGGATCAGCAGGCGGGGGTTGGTGAGCAGGGCCCGGATGATCTCCACCCGCTGCATCTCGCCCACGCCCAGCGTGTGCACCGGGCGGTGCGGGTCGATGTCCAGCCCGTACGCGCTGGCGGCGGCGCGGATGCGCTCGGCCACTTCAGGCAGCGACAGCGACTTGTCCAGGCCCAGCCAGACGTTCTCGGCCACCGAGATGGTCTCGAACAGGCTGAAGTGCTGGAACACCATGGCCACCCCGTGGCGCCGCGCTTCCTGCGGACTGGTGATGGCAACGGCCTGGCCATCGATGCGGATCTCGCCTGCGTCAGGCGCCACCGCACCGTAGATGATCTTCATCAGGGTGCTCTTGCCGGCGCCGTTTTCGCCCAGGACGGCGTGGATTTCTCCAGGCGCAACGCGCAACGCGATGTTGTCGTTGGCGACCAGGTGGCCGTAGCGCTTGGTGATGCCGGTGAGTTCGAGGCGGGACGGGCTGGGCGGCGTGGGCACGACGGCAAGAACGCAAGTAGATATAAGTTAATGTAAGTCTGGTCGATGGTGTCAGTTGCGCGCTGGCGGGCGCTCGGAGTAGACTGCCAGCGCCTCCTCGGCCAGCAACCCGCCGCTGACGTGCAGCGGCGGCCGCGCCTGCTGCAGCAGATCGGCCGCGCGTGCCGGCAGGATGCGGCCGCCCAGCGTGGCTTCCATCTGCGGCTGCGATGCGGCGTAGACCACCCGGCCCACCTCGGCCCAGTACAGCGCCGCCGCGCACATGGCGCAGGGCTCCCCGCTGGCGTAAACGGTTGCGCCGCGCAACGCCGCGGCGCCCAGCTCTTCCTGCGCACGGCGCAGCAGCACCATCTCGGCATGGCCGGTGCAATCGTCGTGGGTGTTCTGGTTGTTTTGCGCAACCATCAGGACCGTGCCACTGGCATCGGCCAGCGTTGCGCCAAAGGGTTCGTCACCCTGGGCCAGCGCCTTGCGCGAGGCTTCTATGGCCAGTCGCATGGCGTGTTCGTCTTGGTCTTGTCTTGTCTCCATCGGCCGATAGTGTACGCGATTGCAACAGAATCACGGGTTGCGGCGCGGCGCCTGGCCGCCCCGGGCGTGTACCGGCGACGGGCATGCCTGAGCGCGCTGCAGCCACTGTCAGCGCTTGTTGGCGCGCCCCATGCCGTTGCGGCGCAAGATGGGCACATCGATGGCTGCACGGGTGCCAGCATGGCTGCGGCCGGGCAGCGCAAGCGCAGTGCACAGCATGGCGCACGGACGGCGTGGCCCGGTGCGTGCTTGAATGATTGGTGGTGGTAGGTGGACTTGAACCACCGACCTTGGGGTTATGAATCCCACGCTCTAACCAGCTGAGCTATACCACCAGCAAGGTGCAGGATTATACCTGCGTCAGCGATTCTTGAACTGGGCCTTGCGCTTGTTGACGAAGGCGTCCATGCCTTCCTTCTGGTCCTCGGTGGCAAACAGCGAATGAAACAGGCGCCGTTCAAACATGATGCCGTCGGACAGCGATCCCTCGAAGGCGCGGTTGACGCTCTCCTTGGCCGCCATGGCCGCAAGCCGGCCAAATCCGGCAATGACCTGCGCGGCTTCCAGTGCTTCGGGCATGAGCTGCTCCGCCGGCACGACGCGACTGACCAGCCCGGCGCGCTCGGCTTCCTCGGCGTCCATCATGCGTGCGGTCAGCGCCATGTCCATGGCCTTGGACTTGCCCACGGCGCGGGGCAGGCGCTGCGTGCCGCCGGCGCCCGGAATGACGCCTATGGTGATCTCGGGCTGGCCGAAGCGGGCGTTGTCCGCCGCGATGATGAAGTCGCACATCATGGCCAGCTCGCAGCCGCCGCCCAGCGCGTAGCCACTGACTGCGGCGATTACCGGCTTGCGGATGGCGCGCAGGGTTTCCCAGTTGCGCGTGATGAAGTCGCTGCCATAGGCATCGAGAAAGTTGAACTTGGCCATGACCCGGATGTCGGCGCCGGCGGCAAAGGCCTTTTCGCTGCCAGTCAGGATCATGCAGCCGATGGCGTCGTCCCGGTCAAAGGCCAGCAGCGCCTCGCCCAGCTCGGTCATGAGCTGGTCGTTGAGCGCGTTGAGCTGCTTGGGCCGGTTCAGCGTGATGACGCCGATGTTGTCGTTCTCGGTGCGAACGGTGATGCATTCATAAGCCATGCCGGGGTTTCTCCTGAGCGGGTTCGTGTGGGCACATGGTAAGCGAACTTGCAAACGGTCATTTGCAGGTACGATCGTCCCGGAGCCGGGCGCCTGGCTGCGCTGCAGGCCGCGTCAGGATGGTGGCCGTGACGACGGCCTGAGTTGAAGCGCCTGCCTTGCTTGCGATTGAAGCGCCTGCCTTGCTTGCGATGCCGGACACGGGCAGCCGCGCCGCGCGCAAGCTCCTGGATCAGGCGCCCATCGTAGATGATTTGAAACCGCAAGGACAGCAGCCATGGAAACAAACGACCCGGAGACGGTCTTGTACGCACAAGAGGGCGCCATCGTCACGCTGACGCTGAACCGCCCCGATTCGCTCAACAGCCTGAGCCTCACCATGGCGCGCGCGCTGACCGATGCGCTGGAGCGCGCCGAGCGCGACGATTCGGTCCGGGCGCTGGTGCTGACCGGCGCCGGCCGGGGTTTTTGCTCGGGCGCCGACCTGTCGGCCTTTGGCCTGGATCAGCGCGAATTGCGGCCGGAAGACGTTGAGCCGGGGCCGGCGATGGAGGCGTTCTTCAACCCCATGATGCGGCGCCTCATGCGCGTGCGCGTGCCCACGGTGTGCGCGGTCAACGGCGTGGCTGCGGGTGCGGGCGCGTCGCTGGCGCTGATGTGCGACGTGGCCATTGCTGCGCGCGAGGCCAGCTTCATCCAGGCATTCAGCAAGATCGGGCTGGCGCCCGACTGCGGCGCGACCTGGCTGCTGCCGCAGCGCGTTGGCCTGGCGCGCGCGCTGGCGCTGGCCATGACTGGCGACGCGCTGCCTGCAGCCGAGGCGCAGGCCATGGGGATGATCTGGGACGTGGCCGACGACGCGCTTGGCGCGGCCACGGCCATGGCCGAGCGCCTGGCGGCCATGCCGACGCGGGCGCTGGTGGCAACGCGCGAGCTGCTGCGCGGCGCGCACACGCATACGCTGGACGAGCAGCTGGACGTGGAGCGCGACATGCAGTCGCGGCTGGGGTTTACGCAGGACTTCATCGAAGGCGTGACCGCCTTTCTGCAAAAGCGCAAGCCCGAGTTCAGCGGACGCTGAACCCGGCCGCATCGCCACATGCGGAGTCGCGCAGCGACGCGCAGCGAACTTTCTATAAAAGCGCAAGCCCGAGTTCAGCGGACGCTGAGCTCGGCCGCATCGCCACATGCGGAGTCGCGCAGCGACGCGCCGCGAACTTTCTATAAACTGAAGTTCCAGCGCTCCGCGAGCGAATTTTCCTTGCAACCCAATTATTTGGGTTCAAACCGGGGTGCGTTTTTCTGACTACGGGCGAATCGACTGCAGGA
>JALOAS010000046.1 GCA_023228705.1 Ottowia sp.
CCAAAGCCCGTCCAATCAAGACGCAAAGCGCAGGCATGGCCCGTGCCATGGCGAGCATTTGCAACGCGGAGTGGGCGGGTTTGGGCGGTCAAAGCGGGCATGAGGGATTCTTTCTCAAGCTCTCAGCTCTTCTCCGGGGCCAATGCCTGTTGGCGATGCAGGATGCGCTCGGCCAGCTTGACCACCGGCGCATCAACCATGCGGCCATCCAGGGCAAATGCGCTGCCGCTGCTGGCACTGAAGCCGGTAATCACGCGGCGCGCCCAATCCAGCTCCTGCACCGACGGGCGAAAGGCGTCGTGTACCGGCCCGACCTGTGCCGGATGAATGCACAGCTTGCCGCCAAAACCGCCGCGCAGCGCGCGGCTGGCATCGCGGTGGATTTGTGACCGGTCGTCCACGCTGGGCGTGACGCCATCGACCGGCGCCGGCAACCCCGCGGCGCGCGACGCCAGGACAAGCTGCAGCCGCACGGGCGCCAGTTCCTGCTCGTCGGGGCCCGGCGCCAGCCCCGCGTCGGCCTGGAAGTCCAGATGACCAAAGATGAGGCGCAAGCAGCCGGGCGCGCCAGCCAGCTCGCGCACCGCATACAACCCGGCCACGGATTCAACCAGCGGCAAGACGGCTGCGCCCTGCCCCAGCGCAGCAGCGGCCTCGGCCACAGTTGCGGCGCGCTCGGCCTGGGGCAGCACAAGCGCCTGCACCGCGGCGGCACGCTGCAGGGCGGCCAGGTCGTCGGCGTGCCAGGGCGTGGCGGCCGCGTTCACTCGCACCGCCACGCGCTGCCGCTCCTGCGCCGTCAAGACGGCCAGGGCTTGCAGCGTCTGCTCGCGTGCTTCGGCCTTGCGGTCCGGCGCAACGGCGTCTTCCCAGTCGATGATGACCGCGCCGGCGCCGCTGGCCAGCGCCTTGGCAAAGCGCTGCGGCTGCGTTCCGGGAACAAACAGCAGCGTGCACGCTCTGCCCAACGGGCTGTCCAGCGCGCTCATTGCGGCTGCTCCGGCAGCAGCCGCGGCACGCGGGGCCAGTGCGCGGCCTGCCACAGCGCCTGCAACGCCTTTGTCATTTCGGCCTCGCTGGCGCCACCGCTGAACCGCGCCAGCTGCAGCGCCTTGCTGCTGATTTCGTCGCGGCTGAGCGTGTTGCCCGGATCGCCCTTGGGCTCGTCCACGCGACCCTGCAGCACGCGGCCGTCGGTGGTCTGAACGCTGACCTTGCCGATCCAGCGCTCGGGATACGCAGCGTCAACTTCCGGGTCGAGCACCATGCTGACCTTGTCCCGAAACGCCTGCGTTGCCGGGCTCAGGTAATCGCGCTCGAACGCGTCGACGCTGGCATGGCCATGCTGCGCGACCAGCGCCAGCACGGTGCCCATGCTGAACTTGCTCTGGTGCACCGTGGTGGGCCGCACGACCGGGCCGAGCACGTCCAGCGCACCCTGGTGCACGCGCGCGGTGACCTGCGCAATCTGATCCGGCGCCAGGTCATGCTCGCGCATCGCTGCCAGCAGCGCATCGGCTGCCGGATGCGTGTGGCGGCAACTGGCGTGCCACTTGAAAGATGTTTCCTGCGTGGCCCAGCGCGTTCCCAGCCGGTCGTTGAGCCGGCTGGCGTCGGCATCGCTGCTCATGCCCGCCGCCATGCCCTGCGCGCCCGTGAAGATATCGCGTGCCCCCGTGAAGCCGTCTTGTGCCAGGTACGCGGCCAGGAGACCGGCGCCAGCGGCATGCGCGGTGTGCAGCTGCTTGCTGTCGGCGCCCGTGCGCAGGAACTCCCACAGACCGGCCGACTGCGTGCCTGCCGAGCCAAAGGCATGCTGCATCTGCGTCGCGTCCAGGCGCAGCAGGTTGCCCACGGCTGCCGCTGCGGCCAGTGTGCCGGCGGTGCCGGTGGTGTGAAAGACCTTGTAGTGCGAGCGGCCCAGGAACTCACCCACCCGTATGCCCACTTCGTAACCGACCACGCAGGCGGCAAGAAAATCCGGCCCGCTGGCACCGCTTGCCTGCGCCACCGCCAGCGCTGGCGGGAACACGACGGTGGCCGGGTGAAACACGGAGCCGTTGTGCACGTCGTCCTGCTCGGCCACGTGCGATGCCGCAGCGTTGGCCAGCGCCGCAAGCCACGGACTGTTGCTGCCGCGGTCGGCCAGCGTCTCGCTGGGGCCGCCGGGCTGGCCCATGGCGCGGGCAAAGGCGGCCAGGCTCATGACCGGGCGCGCGCCGTGCCCGGCCACGGCCGAGCCGAACCAGTCAACGAGCAGATTTGCCAGGTCGTGCACGACCGCTGCAGGGATGGCGTCAAAGCGCAGTCCGGCGGCAAACGCCGCCAGCTCCGGGGTTGCGTCGTTCATGGGGATTGTCCTTCCGTGCCACGGGCCGTAATGCCCGGACGATCAGCCTATGGCCCGCTCGTTGCGCAGGCGCTTGATTTCCGCGTCGCTGCGGCCCAGCGCACGCAGGATCGCGTCGGTGTGCTCGCCCAGCCGCGGCACCGCGTCCATCCGGTAGTCAAACGCGGGGTTGCGGCCGGGCGGCAGCAGTGCGGGAACGGGCCCGGCCGGCGAATCGACCTCCTGCCAGCGCTCGCGCGCCTTCAGTTGCGGATGCGCCCAGAGGCCGGCCATGTCGTTCATTCGCGCGTTGGCAATCCGTGCGCCGTCCAGCCGCTGCTCGACCTCGTCGGTGGTCAGCGCCGCAAAGACGCCGTCGATGATGGCCTTGAGCTCCCTGCGGTTGCTGCTGCGCAGCGTGTTGCTGTCAAAGCGCGGGTCGGCGGCCAGTTTCGGCTCGGCCAGCACCTGCGAACAAAACACCTGCCACTCGCGCTCGTTCTGCAGGCCCAGCATGATGGTGCCGCCGTCGCCCACGGGAAACGGGCCGTAGGGGTAGATCGCGGCGTGGGCGGCGCCGGTGCGCGGCGGCGGCGCGGCGCCATCAAACGCATAGTACAGCGGGTAGCCCATCCATTCGGCCAGCGACTCGAGCATGGAAACGTCGATGTGGCTGCCCTGGCCGATCTTGCCGCGCAGCAGCAGCGCCGAGAGGATGCTGCTGTACGCGTACATCCCGGCCGCGATGTCCGCAATGGAGCAGCCGGCCTTGCTCGGCTCCTCGGGCGTGCCGGTGATCGACAGGAACCCCGCCTCGCTCTGGATCAGCAGGTCGTACGCCTTCTTGTCCCGGTACGGGCCATCGGCGCCGTAGCCGGAGATGTCACAGACGATGAGGCGCGGCAGCCTGGCGTGCAGCGCCTCGAACGACAGGCCCATTCGCGCCGCGGCGCCCGGCGCCAGGTTTTGCAGCAGCACGTCGGCGTCGGCCAGCAGCTCGTCCAGGACCACACGGGCATCCGGGTGCTTGAGGTTGAGCGCCAGGCTTTCCTTGCTGCGGTTGGTCCAGACAAAGTGCGATGCCTCGCCGCGCACGCGCGTGTCGTACGCGCGCGCAAAGTCGCCGGCGCCCGGGCGCTCGACCTTGATGACGCGCGCGCCCAGGTCGGCCAGCTGGCGCGAGCAAAACGGCGCGGCAACGGCGTGCTCCAGCGAGATCACGGTGATTCCGTCCAGCGGCCGCGCCCCCTTTCCCTGCATGTTCCCTTCTCCTTTAAAACGAGCGCGGCAGGCCCAGGATGTGCTGCGCCACGTAGCTGAAGATCATGTTGGTCGAAATGGGCGCCACCTGGTACAGCCGCGTCTCGCGGAACTTGCGCTCGATGTCGTACTCGCTGGCAAAGCCAAAGCCGCCGTACGTTTGCAGGCAGACATTGGCTGCCTCCCAGCTTGCCTTGGCCGCAAGGTACTTGGCCATGTTGGCCTCGGCGCCGGCGTTCTCGTGCGCATCAATTTTGGCGCAGGCCTTCCAGCGCATGAGGTTGGCCGCTTCCACCTCGATGTACGCCTCGGCAATGGGAAACTGCACGCCCTGGTTCTGCCCGATCTTGCGGCCAAAGACCTCGCGCTCGTTGGCGTAGCGGCTGGCGCGGTCTATGAACCAGTAGCCGTCGCCTATGCATTCGGCGGCAATCAGCGTGCGCTCGGCGTTCAGCCCGTCCAGCAGCACCTTGAATCCCAGCCCCTCGGGGCCGAGCAGGTTTTCTTCCGGGATCTCCAGGTTGTCGAAGAAGAGCTCGTTGGTCTCATGGTTGACCATGTTGGGAATGGGCCGCACGTGCAGCCCGTTGCCGATGGCGCTCTTGAGATCAACGAGAAAGCAGCTCAGCCCTTCGGAGCGCTTGCGCACCTGGTCCACCGGCGTCGTGCGTGCGAGCAGGATCATCATGTCGCTGTGCTGGACGCGCGAGATCCACACCTTCTGGCCATTGATGACCCAGCGCCCGTCTTTGCGCACCGCGGTGGTCTTGAGCTGCGTGGTGTCGCTGCCGGTGGTGGGCTCGGTCACGCCCATGGACTGGATGCGCAGCGCGCCGCTGGCGATGCGCGGCAGGTACTCCTGCTTTTGCGCATCCGATCCGCTGCGCACGATGGCGTTCATCACGTACATCTGCCCGTGGCAGGCGCCGGAATTGCCGCCGCAGCGGTTGATCTCCTCCATGATGACCGATGCCTCGGCCATGGACAGTCCGGAGCCGCCGTATTCCTCCGGGATCAGCGCCGCCATCCAGCCGGCCTCGGTCAGCGCCTGCACGAATTCCTCGGGATAGCCGCGCTCGGCGTCGATGCGGCGGTGGTATGCATCCGGGAACTGCGCGCACAGCGCGCGGATCGCGTCCCGGATTTCTGCGTGGTCATGGGTCTGCAAATCAATCTCCTGCCTTTGGCCCCGGTCTTTCCGCACAAGCGGGCCGCTTGCACGTTCAGGTGAACCGCGCCTGCGCGCGCATGGCCTCCCAGCCCTCGTGGTCGTGCGCCCACAGCCGGATGGTGCGGCCGTCGGCTTCCGGTTCGCCCAGGATCCAGAATGGATGCAGGTCAAACAGCGGCCGCACGGCACGGAACTCAAAATGGGCGATACGCTGCGCCGCGGGCACGTGCCGCCGCGCCAGGTCGGCCAGCAGCGTGGCAATCAGCGGCCCGTGGACGACCAGGCCCGGGTAGCGCTCTTCCTTCACGGCGTAGTCGCGGTCATAGTGGATGCGGTGGCCGTTGAAGGTCATGGCGCTGTAGCGGAACAACAGCACCGGGTCGGGGACCACCTGCTCGCGCCAGCGGGCGCTGGTCTGCGCTGCCACGGGCTGCGGCGGCGCATCGCCCGGACGGGCCGCTTCCCGGTAGACCAGGTCCTGCTCTTCCACCAGCGCCAAGCCTGCGGCATTGTGCATCTCGTGATGCACGAGCACGAACACCAGCTCGCCGCTGCGTCCCTGCTTGCGCACCACCGACGCGACGCGCGAGACGCGTTGCGCCGCATCGCCCACGCGCAGCGGGTTGTCCGGCCGCCAGTCCAGCCGGCCGCCGGCCCACATGCGCCGCGGCAGCGGCACCGGTGGCAGGAATACCCCCCGGCTGCGGTGGCCGTCGAGGGCCAGCTCGGACTGCCGTACCGGGGACAGAAAGCAGCCCCAGTGCGCCAGCGGCGGCAATGGCGTGCCCTGATCGGGCGCCGGATCGGTGCGGTCCAGGATCGCGGAGTAGGCCTGCAGCGGCCAGGGCGCCAGCGTCTCGTGCACGGTTTCGCTGCGCCCGGTCCAGGCCGCGAATTCGGTGCTGGCGGCGTCTTGACCGGTGTTGGGATCAGGGGTCGGGGGCATGGCTGGTGACGGGTTCAAACTGGCGATGGACGTTGGCCGGGATCAATCCCAGTGTATGGGCACGCGCCGGCCGGTGCCCGCGCCTGGCTGCGCGCGCCACCGCGCCGGACCGGTCTCGTGCACGTTGACGCCCTGCGCGTCGACCGCCACGGTGACCGGCATGTCGACCACCTCGAATTCATGGATCGCCTCCATGCCCAGGTCTTCAAACGCCACGACCCGTGCCGAGCGGATGGCCTTGCTGACCAGGTACGCGGCGCCGCCGACGGCGATCAGGTAGGCACTGCCGTGGGCCTTGATGCTGGCCACCGTGTCCGGCCCACGCTCGGCTTTGCCCACCATGGCCAGCAAGCCGGTCTTCTCCAGCATCATGTCGGTGAATCCATCCATGCGGCTGGACGTGGTGGGGCCGGCCGGGCCCACCACTTCATCGCGCACGGGGCTCACCGGACCCACGTAATAAATGATGCGATTGGCAAAGTCCACCGGCAGCGGCTCGCCACGTGCCAGCAGCTCCTGGATGCGCTTGTGCGCGGCGTCGCGTCCGGTCAGCAGCTTGCCGCTGAGCAGCAGCCGCTCGCCGGCCTGCCAGCCGGCCACATCTTCTTGCGCGAGCGTGTCCAGGTCCACGCGCCGCGCCTGCGTGGCGTCCGGCAGCCAATGCACGGCTGGCCACAGGTCCAGGCTGGGCGGGTCCAGGTACGCCGGCCCGGAGCCATCGAGCACGACCCGCGCATGGCGCGTGGCAGCGCAGTTGGGAATCAGGCCCACGGGCTTGCTGGCCGCGTGCGTGGGATGCGTGCGGATCTTCACGTCCAGCACGGTGGTCAACCCGCCCAACCCCTGCGCGCCTATGCCCAGTGCGTTGACCTTCTCATGGATCTGAAGCCGCATCTCCTCGATTTGCGTGAGCTGCTCGCCACGTGCGGCCCGACCCTGCAATTCGTACATGTCGATGTCTTCCATCAGGCTTTGCTTGGCCATGAGCATCGCCTTCTCTGCCGTGCCGCCCACGCCGATTCCGAGCATGCCGGGCGGGCACCAGCCCGCGCCCAGCTCGGGCACGGTGCGCAGCACCCAGTCCACCACGCTGTCGCCCGGGTTGAGCATGGCCAGGCGCGCCTTGTTCTCGCTGCCGCCGCCCTTGGCCGCCACAGTCACCGCCACCGTGTTGCCCGGCACCAGCTGCACGTGAATCACGGCCGGCGTGTTGTCGCGCGTGTTGCGACGCGTGAAGATCGGGTCGGCCACGATGCTTGCGCGCAGGAGGTTGTCAGCCTGGGTATAGCCACGCCGCACGCCTTCGTTCACGGCGTCTTCCACGCTGCCGGTGAACCCCGTCCAGCGCGCATCCATACCCACTTCCAGGAACACGTTGACGATGCCGGTGTCCTGGCAGATGGGGCGATGCCCCATGGCACACATCCTGCTGTTGGTCAGGATCTGCGCCATCGCGTCCCTGGCCGCGGCGCTCTCCTCTTGCTCCCAGGCGCGAACCAGATGCTCGATGTAGTCGGCCGAATGGTAGTAGCTGATGTACTGCAAGGCCGCGGCCACGGTCTCGATCAAGTCATCCTGGCAAATCAAGGTCATTGCAAAAACCTGTTCATGAGGGAGGTTGGCCCGGCCCCGATGCGGCGGCCACAAACTGTACCATCCGCGCCGCGGCGCCTGCCGCCATGGACTGGCTGAGCCCGTTCACAATGCCCGGCACGCAGACCCGGATTGGCCCGGTGCGCGCGGCTGCCTGCGCATTCCCGCAACATGAGGCCACCGCGCTGATGCGACAACGCGCTGCGCCAGACCCGGGCCGACGCGCCATGCACAAGCCGCTTGGATGGCTGCGCAAGACCCCTCTCGTCCCAGGGAACGGTCTTCCGGCCTCCGCTTTGCCGCGTGCTGCGAGTCGGCCATCCAGGACGCAAATATGCCGGACAATCAAGCACATGATGCGTCCCACGGGATTCAAGACCCGGGTCCAGCAGATCCACATTCCCCAGGCCGGGGATTTCCTGATCCGTTCGTTGCTGGACCGCCAGCAGTACCATGACCCGGCGGGACGGGCAGCGCGCGTGGGAATCAGCTCGGCGCTGTGGCCCCTGTTCGGGCTGCTGTGGCCCTCGGCCATTCATCTGGCTTCGCACCTGGCGTTGCGCCCGGTCAATCCGCTCGAGCGCATCCTGGAGATTGGCTGCGGCCTGGCGCTGGCCAGCCTGGTCGCGCACAAGCGGGGTGCATGCGTCACGGCCAGCGACCGGCATCCGCTGGTTCCTCTGTTTCTGCATGAAAACCTGAACTTGAATCGCTTGCCGCCCAGGCTGCGCTACCGCCACGGCCAGTGGGGACTGGATTCGCCACCCACGCGGGCGCAGGTTGGCTGCACCGTGCTTTGCGGCCGCTACGACCTGATCGCTGGCAGCGATCTGCTGTACCAGCGCGACGCGCCGCCGGCCGTGGCGGCGTTCATCAACCGGCATGCCCGGCCCCGGTCGGAAGTCTGGATCGTGGATGCGGACCGGGGCTACCGGCCGGCATTCAACCGCTGCATGGCGGCGCATGGTTTCAAGCTGCAGGAGCAGATCCGGTTGCGCGAAGCGGACCGCCCGGATCGCCCGGGACATGCACCACGCTACAAGGGACGCCTGCTCAAGTACCGGCGCAACCGCCTGAGCTGAGTGAGAGCACACCGTCCCGCGTGGTGGAGCCCGCGCATGCGAGGAAGGCAGCATCCAAGCCATCGGCACGATGGCAAATGAGCGCCGCGGGGGCGCGCCCGAGTGCCGCCAGCGGCAGCCGGCAGGTTCAGTCCCCGCTTTCGGTCTCCCACGGCACCTGCCAGCCGCCGCCCAGCGCCTGGACCAGCGTGATGACGCCCTGCTGGCGCTGCAGTTGCAGTTGCAACACGTCGCGGCGTGCGTTGAGGCTGTCTGCCTGTGCCGTCACGACCTCGGTGTATGCGGCCATACCGGCCTTGTAGCGATTGAGGAGGCGCTGTTCGGCATCGGCTGCCGCTTCTGCGGCAGCTTGCTGGTGCTGCAGTTGCCGCGCCAGTGTGCGCAGGGTGACGAGCTGGTTTTCAACCTCTTCCATGGCCGTGAGCGCGGCCTGGCGGTAGCGTGCGCTGGCGGCAGCATGTGCGGCGCGGGCCTCGTCGACGGCGGCCTGGCGGCTGCCGGCATCAAAAATCGTTTGCGCCAGCGCGGCGCCGAGCGACCAGGCCAGCGCCGGCGCCGAAGCCAGGCTGGCTGCGCTGCCGCCCAGGGACGCGCTCAGGTCGAGGCTGGGGAAAAATGCCGCCCGGGCGGCACCGATGTCGGCATTGGCCGCCACCACGGCGCGTTCGGCCGCGGCAATATCGGGACGGCGCAGCAGCAGCTCGGACGGCAGGTACAGCGGCACCTGCGGCACCACGCTGTGCCAGTCGGCCGGCGGCAGCGTGAAATCAGCCGGCGCCCTGCCCAGCAGCACGGCCACGGCCTGCTCGCTGCGCTCGCGCGCACCTTGCAGGGAGGCACGGCTGGCACGGGTGTTCTCCAGCGTGGTCTGCGCTTGCAGCAGGTCGGTGCGGGCGGCAATGCCGGCGTAGTATCGATTTTGCGTGATCTGGAGCGTGCGTTCGTAGCCGGCAATGATGTCGTCCAGGAACCGCAGTTCGTCATCGTTTTCACGGACGGAAAAATACGCCGTGGCCAGGCTCGCCTGCGCCTCCAGGCGTGCAGCAGCCAGGTCGGCCTCGCGCGCCTGCACGCTGGCGCCCTGCGCGCGCACGGCCGCATCGATCCGCCCCCAGAGGTCCGGCGCCCAGCTTGCGTCCAGTTGCACGGATGCGGAGCCATGCGCCGGCCTGCCGCTGCGCTGCGTGTCCAGGCTGCCGTCCAGCGTCGGCCGCAGCCGCGCCTGCGTCTGGCGCAGCAGGGCCTGGGCCTGCGCCACGTCGGCCGCGGCCAGCGCCAGGTTCTGGTTGCCCACCTCCACCTGTGCCATGAGCCCGTCCAGCACGGGATCGCCGAACAGCGTCCACCACTGGCCGCTGTCCCAGTCCGGCGCGCGCTGCGCCGTGTTGACCCAGCCCTCGGGCGTGGCGTTTTTCCATCCGTCCGATATGGGTGCGCTGGGCGCCGTCTCCGGCGGGATCACGCTGCAGGCGCCGAGAAGCGCTGCGACAAGCGCAAGCGCCAATGCGGGCCGTCGCATGGATGGTGGACGCGTGCAGGAGTTTGCACTCATGCCGCAGATGGAATCGTCCCGGCCGCCGGACGCAGGCGGCGGCGGGGCTGCAAGCGATCCAGCAGCACGTAGACCGCCGGTGTCGTGAGCAGCGTGAAGAACTGGCTGGCGATGAGGCCGCCGACGATGGTCACGCCCAGCGGCCGGTGCAGCTCGGCGCCCTGCCCCAACCCGACAGCCAGCGGCAGCGCGCCCAGGCCGGCGGCCAGCGTGGTCATGAGGATGGGACGAAAGCGCAGCAGGCTGGCCTCGCGCGCCGCCTGCTGCGCCGTAAGGCCGCGCGTGCGCTGCGCCTGCAGGGCAAAGTCGATAATCAGGATGGCGTTTTTCTTGACGATGCCGATAAGCAGGAACACGCCGATCAGCGCCATGATGGAAAACTCCATGTCAAGCACCAGCAGCGCAATGACGGCACCGAAGCCGGCGCTGGGCAGCGTGGACAGAACCGTGATCGGGTGGATGAGGCTTTCGTACAGGATGCCCAGCACGATGTAGATGACGACGATGGCGGCCAGGATGAGCACGCCCTGCTGCGACTGCATCTGTTGTGCGGCAGCAGCAGCGCCGGCAAAGGCGCCGCGCACGCTGTTGGGCGGCGCCACGGCGGCAACCGCTTCCAGCACCGCCTCCTGCCCCGCTTGCAGCGATACGCCATCGGCCAGGTCAAACGCGATGGTGGACGACAGCTCGCCGCCGTCGTGGCGTACCTCAGCCGGTACGGCGCGCTCTGAAAAGGACGCAAGCACCGACAGGGGCACCATGGCCCGGGGTGCAGCGGAGATGGGATCGCCGCGCGAGGCATCGCGCTGCGCGGGGTTGGCCGAATCGCTGCCGTCGCCCCCGCCGGCCGTTCCGCGCACCGGCACCTCGATGTCCTTGAGCACGGCGGGCGAGGTGGCGTATTCGGGTGCCCATTCCATGACCACGGCGTACTGGTTGAGGTCACTGTACAGGGTTGCGACCTGGCGCTGGCCAAAGGCGTCGTACAGCGTGGCGTTGATGTCGCTTGAAGACACGCCGAGGCTGGCCGCCTTGGCACGGTCGACCCGGATGTAGGTTTCCACGCCGTTGTCACGCTGGTCGGCGTCCACGTCAACCAGGCGCGCGTCGGCCTGCAGCGCATGGGCCAGCCGCCCTGTCCACAGGTTCAGGTCGTCCTGGTTGTCGGCCTTGAGGACGTACTGGTAGGCACTGTTGCTCTGCCGCCCGCCGCCGCCCATGCGCAATTCCTGCGACGGCATGAGGAAGATGCTGAGTCCGGTGATCTGCTCCAGCCGCGGCCGCAGCCGGTTGATGACCGTGCGCGTGCTCTCGCGCGCCGGACGCTCGCGCAGCGGCTTGAGCGCCGCGGCCAGGAAGCCGCCGCCGGCACCGCGGCCGCCGGCAAAGGCCACCACCGTGTCCATGGCCGGGTCGGCATGGATGAGGTCCACCGCCTGCTGCAGCTTCTCACCCATGGCCGCCGAGGAAATGCTCTGGTCGGCGCGCAGGCCGCCAAACATCTGGCCGCTGTCCTGCTCGGGGAAGTAGCCCTTGGGAATGTGCAGGAACATGAGCACGCTCAGCCCGACCACGGCCGCCAGCAGCAGCACGACCAGCCACGGCCAGTGCAGCGACCAGTCCAGCGCCCGGGCGTAGCCTGCGGTGAGCCTGCGCTGGAACCGCGCCAGCGCGGCTCCCACCTGCGCGCGCAGGCGACCGGACAGCGAGCGCCGCGGCAGCGGCGCGCTCGCGCGCACCGGCAGCAGCATGGCGCACAACATGGGCGTGGTCGTCAGGGCAATCAGCAGCGAGATCATGACGGCCCCGGACAGGGTCACCGCAAACTCGCGGAACATGCGGCCCACCTGCCCGCCCATGAACAGCAGCGGGATGAATACCGCCACCAGCGACAGGCTGATGGTGAGCACGGTAAACCCCACCTCACGCGTGCCCTGCAGCGCCGCCTGCCGGCGGCTGCGGCCCAGCTCCAGGTGCCGCGAGATGTTCTCGAGCACGACGATGGCGTCGTCGACGACAAAGCCGGTGGCGATGGTCAGCGCCATCAGGGTCAGGTTGTTGAGCGAAAACCCCAGCGCCAGCATGATGCCGAAGGTGCCCAGCAGCGACACGCCGGTGGCAACCGCCGGGATCGCGGCCGCGCGCAGGTTGCGCAGGAACAGCCCGACCACGGCAACGACCAGCAGCACGGCGATGACCAGCGTCATCTCCACGTTGCGCACCGAGTCCCGTATCGCACCGGTCCGGTCCATGGCCAGTTGCAGATCGACGTCGGGTGGCAGCTGCGCGCGCAGCGTGGGCAGCAGCTCATGAATGGCGTCGGCCGTGGCGATCAGGTTGGCGCCCGGCTGCTGCGTGATGGTGGCGATCACCGCGGGCCGGCCATTGAAGATGCCGCGCGTGTGCCGGTCTTCCACGTCGTCAATGGCCTCGGCAACCTGCGACAGCCGGATTTCACTGCCGTTGCGCATGCCGACGACCAGGTCGCGGTAGTCAGCAGCGCGCAACCCTGGCGGCGGCACCAGCACCTGCAACTGGCGTCCGTGGCGGCTGGTGCCGGTCTGGATCGTGCCCAGGGGCCGGTTGGCGTTGCTGCCCTGGATGGCCGCACGCACGTCCTCGCTGCCGATGCCCAGCGCGTTCAGCGCCAGGGGATTGAGCTGGATGCGCACCGCAGGCAGCGAACCGCCGCCCAGTTGCACGTCGCCCACCCCGTCCACCTGCAGCAGGCGCTGCTCCATGACGTTGCTGACCGCGTCGTAGATCTGCCCCGGCGTGCGCGTCCTGGACGTGAGCGCCAGGATCATGAATGGCCGCGCGGCCGGGTTGGCCTTGCGGTAGGTCGGGTTGCTGCGCAGGCTGGCCGGCAGGTCGGCGCGTGCCGCGTTGATGGCTGCCTGCACGTCGCGCGCGGCGCTGTCGATGTCGCGCTCCAGGTCAAACTGCAGCACCACCCGCGTCGAGCCGCTGCTGCTGCTGGAGGTCATTTCGTTGACGCCGGCAATGGTGCCCAGCGTGCGCTCCAGCGGCGTGGCTACGGCGCGTGCCATGTCGGCCGGCGACGCGCCGGGCAGGTTGGCGCTGACGAAGATGACCGGAAAGTCCACCGCCGGCAAGCGCGCCACCGGCAGCAGGACAAAGGCCATGATGCCGGCCAGCGCAAGCCCGATCGTGAGCAGCACGGTGGCCACCGGGCGCTCGACGAAGGGACGCGACAGGTTCACGGCCGACCCTCCTTCACGAAGGCGGGCGCCGCGTCGCCGGGCAGCGCAGTGCGGCGCCACCGTGCCAGGCGGTCAAACCACAGGTAGATGACCGGCGTGGTGAACAGCGTCAGCAGTTGCGACAGCACGAGGCCGCCAAAAATGGCCACGCCCAGCGGCCGGCGCAGCTCGGCGCCCTCGCCCAGCCCGACCATGAGCGGCACGGCCGCGGCCAGCGCCGCCAGCGTGGTCATGAGGATGGGGCGGAAACGCAGCAGTGCCGCCTGGTGGATGGCCTCTTGCGCGGGCATTCCCTGCTCGCGCTCGGCATCGATGGCAAAGTCGATCATGATGATGGCGTTCTTCTTGACGATGCCGATGAGCAGCACCAGGCCGATGATGCCGATGATGTCCAGCGCATGGCCGGTCAGCCACAGCGCAAGCAGCGCGCCCACGCCGGCCGAAGGCAGCGTGGAGAGGATGGTCAGCGGATGCACGTAGCTCTCGTAGAGCACGCCGAGCACGATGTACACGCAAACCACGGCGGCCAGGATCAGCCACAACTGGCCCCGGAGTGACTGCTGGTAGGCGCCGGCGGCGCCGGTAAAGCGCAGCGTCAGGCTGGACGGCAGGCCGGCGTCCTGCGCCGCTTCGCGTATGGCCTGCACGGCGGCACCCAGGCTGACGCCGGGCGCCGTATCAAAGCCGACCGTGGCCGCCGGGTACTGGCCCACCCTGTGCAGCTGCAGCGGCGCCGGTTGCTCCAGCACCCGGGCAAAGGAGTCCAGTGGTGCGTGGCCGCCACCCCGGGTCGATACCGGCAGGTCGCGCAACTGGCCCAGGTCCATGGGGCCGTCCACGCTGGCCTCCAGGATCACGCGGTACTGGTTGGTCTCGGTAAAGATGGTGGAGACAATGCGCTGGCCAAAGGCGTTGTACAGGGCGTTGTCCAGTGCGCTGCTGGAGACGTCCAGGCGCGCTGCCGTGTCGCGATCCACCTGCACCCTGGCCGCCAGGCCGGTGGCGCCGGCATCGGTGGTGGCAGTGAGCAGTTCGGGCAGTGCCTGCAGGCGCTCGGCCAGGCGCTGCGCCCAGTCATTGACTTCCTGCATGCTGGCGCCTTCCAGGTCAAACCGGAACGCCGTGGGACCGCTTTCGGACTCGATCGTCAGATCCTGCGTCGGCTGCATGAAAACGGCAACGCCGGGCACGACCGCCATGACGCGCTCGCGCAGCCGCTGCATGACGGCGGCCTCCGGGACGCCAAACAGCCCGCCCCGGTGCAGGTTGACCATGAGCCGGCCCGCAGCAAGCGCCGTGTTGTTGGCCGCGTCCACGCCCACGACCGAGCTGAGCGATTGCACCGCCGGGTCGGCCAGGATGATACGCGCCGCCGCTCCCTGCAGCGCCGCCATGCGCGCAAAGGACACGTCGCTGTCGGCCTGCAACTGCACCTCGATCTGGCCCGTGCTCTGGGTCGGGAACAGGCCCTTGGGGATGCCCCAGTAGAGCACCACCGTCAGCGCCAGCGTCGCCAGCGCGGCCAGCAACGTCAGCGTCTGGTGGCGCAGCACCCACAACAGGCCGCGGTCGTACGCGGCGATGACGCGGTCCAGCCCGGCCTGGACGCTGCGGCCCAGGCGCCCGCCTCCGGTGCTGCCGGCTTCCAGCCAGCGCGCCGACAACATGGGCACCAGCGTCAGCGAAACCACCATGGACACCATGATGGTGATGGCCAGCGTCACGGCAAATTCGCGAAACAGGCGGCCGATCACGTCCTGCATGAACAGCAGCGGGATCAGCACCGCGATCAGCGAGGCCGTGAGCGAGACGATGGTAAAACCGATTTCACGGGCGCCCTCCAGCGCCGCCGCAAACGGCACGGCACCCAGCTCGTCGTGGCGCGAAATATTTCGGCTGGCCCCGGATCCGGATTCCGCCTGGGGTGCGCGTGACGCCGAAACATCGCTTGCCGCGACTACGCCGCGTGCCTGTCCGCCTGCGGCGGCCAGCTGCATCTCACGATGCCGGGCGATGTTTTCAATCATGACGATGGCGTCGTCGACGACAAAACCGGTGGCAATGGTCAGCGCCATCAGGCTCAGGTTGTTGAGCGAGTAGCCCAGCAGGTAGGTCACCGCCAGCGTGCCGATGAGCGAAATGGGCACGGCAACGGACGCAACCAGCGTCGCGCGGGGACTGTGCAGGAACAAGAAGATCACCAGCACGACCATGACGACGGCCAGCGCCAGCTCCAGTCCCACGTGCCGTACCGAGGCACGGATGCCCAGCGTGCGGTCACTGAGCACGGCCAGCTGCACGCTTTGCGGCAGGCTCTGCTCCAGCTCGGGCAGGCGCGCCTTGATCGCGTCCACGGTGGCGATCACATTCGCACCCGGCTGGCGCTGCACGTTGACGATGATGGCCTGCTGCAGCGCCGGCGCATCGGCGCCTGCCGCAGAACCGGAGCCTGGGGCCGCATCCTTGATGCCGGTCCAGGCTGCAAGCCGGTCGTTCTCGGCGCCATCCACCACTTCGGCCACGTCGGCCAGGCGCACCGGCGCGCCATCGACCCAGGCGATGATGAGCTCGCGGTATTCCTGCACGCTGAGCAACTGGTCGTTGGCGTTGATGCTGTACTGCCGCAGCGGCCCGTCAAAGCTGCCCTTGGCCGAGCTGGAATTGCCGGCACGGATGGCGCTGCCGATGTCGTCCAGCTCCAGGCCCATGGTCGCCAGCGCCTGCAGATTGCCGCGCACGCGCACGGCCGGGCGCTGCCCGCCGGCCAGCGTCACCAGGCCGACGCCGTTGATCTGGCTGATCTTCAGCGCCAGCCGCGTGTTGACGATGTTCTGCACCTGCGGCAGCGGCAGGCTGTCCGAGGTCACCGCCAGTTGCAGGATGGGCGCATCGGCCGGGTTGATCTTGGCGTAGACCGGCGGCGCCGGCAGGTCGGCGGGCAGCAGCGAGTCGGCCGCGTTCATCGCCGCCTGCACCTCCTGCTCGGCGTTGCCCATGTCCACGTTCAGCTCAAACTGCAGCGTCACCAGCGAGATGCCGGCGCCGCTGGTGCTGCTCATGCGCGCCAGCCCCGGCATCTGCCCGAACTGGCGCTCCAGGGGCGCCGTCACGGTACGGCTCATGACGTCCGGGCTGGCGCCCGGATACAGCGTTTGTACCTGGATGGTCGGGTAGTCCACCTCGGGCAGCGCCGCCAGCGGCAGGAAGCGCAACCCCACCAGACCGGTGAGCACGATGGCCAGCATGAGCAGCCCGGTGGCCACCGGGCGCTCCACGAAGATGCGCGAGATGTTCATGGCCACCCGCGCCTACGGCCCCGGCGCGGCAGCCGCTGGAACGCGGCCACGCTGCTGCTGCGGGGCTCGGGCCTGCTCCGGTGCGTCCGCGTCGCCGCTCTCCTGCGGGCGCGCCACCCTGACCTTCTCGCCCGCCCTGACGCGGTCGCCGCCTTCGCTGACCACCCGCTCGCCCGCTGCCAGCCCTTCTGTAATCAGCACCTGCTCGGCTCCGGCCAGTCCCTGGGTGACAAGCCGCATGTGCGCCACCAGCTCGTCGTCGATCACGTACGCGTAGTCGCCGGCCAGGCTGTTGCGCACGGCGGTGACGGGCACCAGCACACCATCCATGAATCCCAGTTGCAGGCGCACGTTGACGAACTGGTTGGGGAACAGGCGGCCGTCGTTGTTGGCAAACCGGGCCTTGGCGCGTACCGTCCCCGAGGCCGTATCAACCAGGTTGTCCAGCGTCAGGAATTCACCCAGCGCCAGGACTTCGCTGCGCGTGCGGTCCAGCACGGCTACCGGCAACAGGCCGGCGGCGTGCGCCTGCTGCACCGCCGGCAACCGGTCCTGCGGAATGGAAAAGACCACGTCCATGGGAACCATCTGGGTGATCGTGGCCACCGTCGTGTCATCGGCACTGACCAGGTTGCCCCGGTCCACGGCGCGCAGGCCGATCAGGCCAGTCGCCGGCGCCCGGATTTCGGTGAAATCCAGGTTCAACCGTGCCGCATCGACGTTGGCCTTGTCCTCCGCCACCGTCGCCTGGAGCTGCTGCACCAGCGCCGCCTGCGTATCCAGCTCCTGGCGTGCAATGGAATCCTGCTTCCACAGGGCCTGGTAGCGCTTCAGCGTCACTTTGGCCGCGGCCAGTTGCGCCTCGTCGCGGGCTTGCTGGGCACTGGCCTGTGCCAACGCCTGCCGGTAGGAGCGCGCATCAACCCGCGCCAGCACCTGGTCCTGCGCGACCTGCTGGCCTTCGGCAAACAGGATCTCGGTCAGGATGCCCGACACCTGTGGCACCACCTGCACGGTCAGTGGCGAGGTCACGGTGCCCAGCGCCTCGATGACCATGGGCAGGCGTCCGCGCTCGGCCACGGCCGCGCCCACGGTCACGCTGCCGTCAAAACGTCCGCGCCCGAACCCGCCCGCAGCATCGGCCGGCGCCTGCGCGCGCTGCATCAGATACCAGGCACCGGCAGCCAGTGCCACGAGCAGCAGCAGGAACAGCAGGACGCCACGCCAGCCGCGCGGCTGGCGCCTGCCGCCTGCGTCGGCCGGGACAGAATCGGGATCAGACATGCGTGATACGTGCTCGCTCGGGAATCAGGGGGTCCATGCAACGCTGCGCACATGCTGCGCCGTCGTTGCAGCCGCGTGATGTGTCAATTTTCAAGAAATGTAAAGCTGCGCGACGCGGGGCGGACTAAACCGACCATTGCACCCAGCCGCCCCACCAGGTCAGCAGGACGATGAGGCCAAAGGCCATGCGGTACCACGCAAATGGCACGAAGCTGTTGTGGGCAATGTAGTGCAGCAGCCAGCGCACGCAGAACCAGGCGCTGACAAAGGAAAAGACCAGGCCCACGGCAAACAGCGGCAGGTCGGCTGCAGACAGCAGCGCCCGGTCCTTGTAAACGGAATACGCGCCGGCGCCAATGAGCGTGGGGATCGCCAGGAAGAATGAAAATTCCGTGGCCGCCTTGCGCGACAGCCCCAGCAGCATGCCGCCAATGATCGTTGCGCCGGAGCGGCTGGTACCCGGCACCATGGCCAGGCATTGCACCAGCCCCACCTTGAGCGCATCGGCAGGCGACATGTCATCCACGCTGTGCACGCGCGCGGCGCTCTGGGGCCGTCGCTCCGCCCACAGGATGATGAACGCCCCCGCGACAAACGCGGCGGCCACCACCTGCGGCCGGAACAGGTGCTGCGTGATCAGCTGGGCCAGCAGCAGGCCCAGCACCACCGCGGGTACGAATCCGATCAGCACGTTCAGCACAAAGCGCTGCGCCTGCCGCCCGTGCGGCAGCTCGCGCAGCGTCGCACTGATTTTCTGCCAGTAAACCAGGATCACGGCAAAAATGGCGCCTGTCTGTATGGCAATGTCAAAGACCTTGGCCTTGTCGTCGGAAAAACCCAGCAGCGCGCCGGCCAGGATGAGGTGCCCCGTGCTGGAGATGGGCAGGAACTCGGTCAGCCCCTCGACAATCCCCATGATCGCGGCCTTGAGCAGCAAAATCGCTTCCAAAATGGCTTTCCTGGTTGTAAAGACGGCGCTGCAGGCTGCCCCAAGTGCCGCAGCGCAAGCGGCCACGATCGGGCACACCCGGCCTGAAGTCTATCGAACCGGCCTTTGCGTGCCGTGCCATTTTGAACAACAACGCCTGTCGCCCACGGCAAATCGGCAAAAAACAGGCATACTCAAGGCATGCAGCAGGGTCCCAAGACACGCAGTACCGCAAGCACGCTGCGCCGCAGCACGCTGGCAATGATGGTCTTCTGGCTTGTCGTGGCGGGCGTGCTGTGGGCGGGATTCCAGTGGAACGAGACGCGCCAGCGCGCCAACCTCGCCGCCTACACCGCCAGCGGCGGCGAGCTCGTGATCCCGCGCAGCCGCGACGGCCACTTCTACGTTGCCGGCGAAGTCAACCACGCGCCGGTCCGCTTCCTGGTCGACACCGGCGCCACCAGCGTCGCGGTCACCGCGCAGCTGGCCCAGGCCGCACGCCTGCCCGCCGGGCAGCCCATCGTGCTGGCCACGGCCGGCGGCAACACCCGGGGCCGGCTGGTGCGCGGCGTTCCCATAAAGGTCGGCCCGCTGGTCTACAACGACACGACGGTCACCGTAGGCCTGCAGGCCGAACGCCCCGATGCCGCCCTGCTCGGGCAGTCATTCCTGCGTCATTTCGACGTTCGCATCAGCGCCGGGCAAATGACGCTGAAACCCGGCGCCCCGTCGCAGCCGTCCTGAGCGTCGGCCGCCGGGCGGCTCCACCCCGGTGCGAACCGGCTTCAGCGGTTCCAGTGCCCGTGGCGGTGTCCCTGCCCGTGACGATGCCGGTGATGCGACCGGTAGTCGTGCCGATGCGGCCGATAATGACGGCGCTGCGAGCGGTAGTGGTGCCGGTGCGGCCTGTAACGAGGCCCGTACGTCCGGTACACCGGGCGCGGCTGCACGTACACCGGCGCGCCGTAATAGATGGGGCCGCCCTGAACCACGCCCAGCGCCATCCCGGGCGAGCCCAGCGTCAGCGACCAAGAGACGTCAGAATCGGCCTGGGCAGCACCAGCGAACCCCAGCGATCCGGCAACAAAGGCGCCGATCAAAAAGATGCGCGAAACGGCTTTCATGGCTTTCTCCTGTACAAACACGATCCATCCTCGCGGCAAGATCTGTCCTCATTACACCTGCTTGACTCCTGAAAGGCCATGCCTGCTCTGTGAAGAATGCATCATTTTGTAATAACTGCGCCGTCTCTCTCCGCCGCAACCCACGCCAACAGCCCGGGCCAGCCCAGGCGACCAACCCTGGTACGCCCGCGGCAGCACGCACTCTCCTTAGAATCCAGCCATGACAACTGCAAGCAAGAACGCCACGCCGCCTGCGGGCGCCGACACGGGCAACTTCATCACCCGCGTGATCGAGGAAGACCTGGCCGCCGGACGCTACGCCGGCAGGCGCTGGGGCGGCAGCCCGGGCGATGGCGCGCACCACGCCGCCGGCAGCGCCGACCCGGCGCGCATCCGCACCCGCTTTCCGCCCGAGCCCAACGGCTACCTGCACATCGGGCATGCCAAGAGCATCTGGCTCAACTTCGGGCTGGCGCAAAAGTACGGAGGCGTCTGCCACCTGCGCTTTGACGACACCAACCCGGAAAAGGAAGAGCCGGAGTACGTGCAGAGCATCCGCGATGCCGTGCACTGGCTGGGGTACGACCACCACTACGCCGACGACCCGGCGCGCCCGCAGCAGCCGCAGCCGCATGAATACTTTGCCAGCGACTATTTCGACTTCATGTACCGGGCCGCCGAATACCTGGTCGAGGCCGGGCTGGCATACGTGGACGAGCAGACGCCCGAGCAGATACGCGCCACGCGCGGCGACTTTGCCACACCCGGCCAGGACAGCCCGTACCGCAACCGTGCGCCGGCCGAGAACCTGTTGCGCCTGCGCGACATGCGCGACGGCAAGCTGGCCGAGGGCGCCGCCGTGCTGCGCGCAAAGATAGACATGGCCAGCCCCAACATCAACCTGCGCGACCCGGCCATCTACCGCATCCGGCACGCCAGCCACCACCGCACCGGCGACCGCTGGTGCATCTACCCCATGTACACCTTTGCGCATCCCATAGAGGATGCGCTGGAGCAGATCACGCATTCCATCTGCACGCTGGAATTCGAGGACCAGCGCCCGTTCTACGACTGGGTGCTGGCGCGCCTGTGCGAGGGCGGCCTGCTCACGCCGCCGCCGCCGCGCCAGTACGAGTTTGCCCGCCTGAACGTCACGCACGTGATCACCAGCAAGCGCAAACTGCGGCAACTGGTGCAGGATGGGCACGTGGCCGGCTGGAACGACCCGCGCATGCCCACGCTGGCCGGCCTGCGCCGGCGCGGCTACACGCCCGAGACGCTCAGGCTGTTTGCCCGGCGCAGCGGCGTGACCAAGGTCAGCGGTGCCTGGACCGACTACGCGGCGCTGGACGCCGCGCTGCGCGAGATGCTCGAGCCGGCGGCGCCGCGCGCGATGGCCGTGCTGGACCCGGTGCCGCTCATCCTGGACAACTGGGCCGAGGTTTTTGGCAGCACGGACCATCTGGAACCTTGCGAAGCGCCGCTGCATCCGCACCACCCGGAATGGGGCCTGCGCCGCTTCGTGCTGGGCCGCACGCTCTGGGTCGAGCGCAGCGACTACATGGACGAGCCGGCCAAGCGCTTCTTCCGCCTCTTCCCCGGCAACAGCGTGCGTCTCAAGTACGGATACAGCATGACCTGTACCGGCGCCGACCACGACGCCAGCGGCCAAGTCACGGCGATTCGTGCACGCCTCATCCCCGACACAAAATCAGGCACCCCCGGCGCCGACCAGGTCAAGGTCCGCGGCGCCATCACCTGGGTCAGCCAGGCCGACGGCCTGCGCGCCGAGGTGCGGCTGTACGAGCATCTCTTCAGCGACCCGCAGCCGGACGTGGGCAAGGCCGACTTCCTGCAGACGCTGAATCCGCAAAGCCTGCAGGCGATGCACGCCATCGTCGAGCCCTCGCTGGGCGCGGTGCACGCCGAGCAGAACGTGCAGTTCGAGCGGCACGGGTATTTCGTTGCCGACCAGCACCTGCACGAGCCGGGCACCCGGCTGATCTTCAACCGCACCGCCACGTTGCGCGATTCACGCGGCAAGCAGTAAGCGCTGCTGGGGCCCGGTCGCACCCGGGCCCCAGCAACCGCGCAGGCCGGCGCGCCGACATCAGTTGCGCCAGGCCACGCCTATGGAAGCGGACATGCCGCTGCTGTGCAGGGTCAGCGGCGAGCGCCTGGCGTCGCCGTGCAGCTGCGAGAAGCCGATGCCGCCAAAAGCAACCCATCGCCGCGAGATGGCATGCGCCACATCCACCCCCACATTGGTCTCGAACAGGCCGGCGCGCGGCCGGAACGGCGCAAAGCCATACGCGGGTGAATCCGGTATCCCGTACTGGCTGCGCATGTACGCTCCGTTTCCAAACGATGCGCCCACGCCTGTGGTGATGGTCGTGACCTGGCTCATCGGGTACTGGTAGCTCAGCCGTGCATCGCCCTTGAGGCCGCCGTGCTTGCCCAGGATGTCCTGCGATGCACCCAGGCTTGCGGTCCAGCGCTGCCCCAGGAAGTAGCGCGCCTTGACCCGCAGCCGCGCGGTGACCGGCACGTCCGGCGCCCGGCGCAGGCGGTCCGAGCTTGCGCCGTCGCGCCCGCGGTCTATGCTCAGCCCCAGGCTGACGTTGAATCGGTCGGTGGCGCGCACGATGCGCTCGATGGAACCGCCGCGGGCGCTGTTGCGCTCGCGGCCCTGCGCCATCAGGCTGTGCCCGCCGCCTGTGCTCGCGTGCACGCGCCCCCATTCCAGCGCCAGCACCGGCCGCACCCCGTAGCCCCGGCCCGAGCGGCCAAAGAAATCCGGCTTGGAGTTGACCTCGGCACCCACGATCCAGCGCAGCTGGCGGTCCTCCTTGTCCAGGCTCTGGTGACGCGCAGCCCACTCGGGCGTGACCAGCACCCGCGGCGCGCGCTGCTGCGTGGCCGACGCCATGCCGGCAGCCGGCGCCGCCGTTGCGCCCGCACGTGGTGGCAGGCTGTTTGGATCGCCCGGCTGCCCCTGCGCGATCGCCAGCGGGGACAGGGACAGCCCAAGGAGCAGAAGGGTCAGAGAACGCACGCGGATATCCCGCAAAAACGCCAGGCAGCTGATTCTATGCGGGTCGCTGCCGGCATCCGCGGCAGCGATGCGTTTACGCAACAGCGGGTTCGGGCACGCGCAGCGCCGCGCTGGCCTGCGCAGCCACGTCGGCAACCGGCAGCATCTTGAGGCCATGGTCGCTCCAGATGCGCCGCCACAGCCGCGCGCCTGGCTCGCCCTTGTACAGACCCAGCATGTGCCGGGCCATGGCCGGCCATTCGCTGCCGGTGCGCGCATGCTCCCGCGCCATGTGCGCGACCATCTGCGCCTGCACGTCGGCGCGCGTGAGTGGCCGCGGGCCCGGCGCTGCGCCCCAGAACCGCGTGTCCCAGCCGCTCAGCCACCAGGGATCGTGGTACGCGGCCCGCCCGACCATCACGCCATCCACGTGCGCCAGGTGCTCCTGGACCTGCGCATCGCTGGCAATGCCGCCGTTGATGACGATGCCCAGTTGCGGGAAGTCCCGCTTGAGCCGGTACACCAGCGCGTGGCGCAACGGCGGCACGGTGCGGTTCTGCCTGGGGCTCAGCCCCTGCAGCCATGCGTTGCGCGCGTGGACGATGAAGATGCGGCAGCCTGCCTCGGCCACGGTTCCGACAAAGTCGCGCACAAAGGCATAGCTTTCAATGCGATCTATGCCAATCCGGTGCTTGACCGTCACCGGCACGTCGACGACATCGACCATGGCCCGCACGCAGTCGGCCACGCGCGCCGGCTCGGCCATGAGGCAGGCACCCAGCGCACCGCGCTGCACGCGCTCGCTGGGGCAGCCGCAGTTGAGGTTGATCTCGTCAAACCCGGCCCTGGCTCCCAGGCGCGCGCAATGCGCCAGGTCCGCCGGGTCGTTGCCGCCCAGCTGCAGCGCCACCGGGTGCTCGGCCTCGTCCAGCCGCAGGCGCTCCTGCTGCGACGCGCCATGGATGAGCGCGTCGGTGCTGATCATTTCGGTGTAAAGCCGCGTCCTTTGCGTCAGCAGCCGGTGGAAGTGGCGGCAGTGCCTGTCTGTCCAT
>JALOAS010000155.1 GCA_023228705.1 Ottowia sp.
ATACTGAAGTAGCTTCTGGTTTAGAATCAAATACATCGTTACCTTGAGAATCTGCTAAGAAGTAAGTTCTACCAGAAGTAAGTGTTAGTTGTACTTTGTAATACTTACCTGCTATATTTACTATGATTATTTCTTGGATGTTGTTTGGTGATACTCTAAGTTCTCCTTTAGTAGAGTACCTTGTTATTAGACTAATTAGTTCCATTATAGTTCACCATCAATATCAGAGGTTTCATATACATCTATCTCTTCTAATTCTACTTTCTCAAAGAGAGAGTCTATCTCATAAAGGACAGAGTGTAATGAATCATTATCTACTTCACTTGTGTACTCTAATGCTTCTTTATATACATCAAACTCATCCTTAGGTATTAAATATGATCCTACAAATCTTCCTTCAAATAATATTGTTAGTACTTTCATAGTTAGTCTCCTTATTTAATCCCTAATTCAGAAGCTATTGAATCAAGTGATTCTTCATTGTTAGCTTTATCTTTATTAGCAGATAACATTGTTTTAACTCTTGAAGCTAGTATATTAAATACTTTTCCTGTATCAATTAAGTTATTCATTAAGGAAGCTCTTCCAGGATTTTCCTCAACTACTTGTCTTTGTTGAAGTTTTTTTAATAGTTGTATTGTTATGTTTCTTACGTTTTCTTCTAAGTTTCTTTGAACAAGCTCTATTGTTACTCCCTTGAACTCCTCAGATAAGTTTGAAGGGTTTCCTTCATAGGAAGCAATTAGTTGTTTTAAACCATTATAAGCTACTACATCATCACTGCCAGTTTGAACTTTTAAGTAATCTTTAGGTTCTGGTGTGATTTCTTGAGGTTCTTGAACAGCCTCAGAGAGTCTAATTCCTTTTGGTTTCTTACTTTTCTTAGGTCTTTGTCTTGTTCTTTGTTGTGGGTAGCTTGTTACTTGTGAAGCAACTCCATCTGCTTGTGTAGATTCTTCTTGAATTTCTTCTTCATCTTCTTCACTTGGAGCTATAATAGAAGGTGAGTTAATTCCATCATATACAACTACTGGACCTGGATTGTCTGCAAAGATTAGGTCTACCTCTGGTTTACTTGGGTCTGGGTCAACATAAGGATTAGCAATAATGTATTTAGCATCTTTAGAGGCTACTACAGCGTCTATTGCTTCTTCTAATGTATTTATCATTTCTACAAGTGGCTCAGAGAATTCATCTAATACTGTAAAGAACCAAATGAATCTACTGTCTAAGATAACGTTTGATTCATCTTCTACTTCTTTCTTAGTTACTGGAAGGTCTGGCTCTTCTTGTTCAAATAATGTAATATCATAAGCAGAACTGTCTCTTGTAATTATAGGATCAATACCAAACTCCTCTTGAAGTAAGTTTATTAAACTGTCTCTAACTCTGTCTCTACTTCCACTCTTAGCACTTCCAAGTCTGTTGTTAAAGTCTACTTTGAGAGAGTTCTCTGAAAGAATAGAAACTTTCGTTTCTACTCCAAAAGTTTTTTGTATATGCTCTCTTACTGTATCTTTAATAATTGAAGTGTTATTTTCTTGTTTAAGAAGTGGGTGTTTTATTGTCATTGGTCTGCTCATAAATTACCTCCTAAATTAGTATCACTGTGCAGTGTTTGAAGCATCTTCAGTTTCTGTATTTTCTACACTTTCTGTAGTTGCTTTAGCTTGTTTATCATGTTTAGTTAATAGGCCTTTATTTCTTAGGTCTCTTACTATTGTATTCCACCAGAATGAGATCGATAGTGTGGTACTTAAAATGTGTTTACATAAAACTTGTGTAGGCACATTTCTTGTAGGTGGTATATCATTATGTACTATTGAATAGTCATTTTGAGTTCCTACATACTCTTGTCCCCAGTATTTAGAAGCTGGGCAAGTACATCCTACTGCAATATCTCCTTGAAGTGCTGAGAGAACTAAGTCTCTATCTGTAAACTCTCCTTGGTGCTTTAAGACTTTTGCTAAGTCTTTTAGGTTTACTCTTGTTGTGTAAGATGTTGGTTTACCTTCTGCCTTATTTTTCTTAGGATCTTCTGCAGTAGCTGAGAATGTTATGTAGTTATCGTTATCTATACCAGTATATCTTACTACAATCTTTTTAGACTTAGCTATTCTCTTAGGATCATTAGCAGAAGCTTTTGCTCTTAGTGATTTATAAGTCTCTTCATTTAATACTTCTTTGAAGGATTTTGTTTTAAGAACATCTTCTAAATGAACTTGTCTATAGTTAGAATCCTCTAAAATGATATCATATTCTTTCATCAGAGCATTAACATCTTTTTGATTGATAAGTGTCTTGATTGAACCTTCAATTTCCTTAGGAGCCATTTTAATTAGGTCTTCTTTTGATAAAGAACTTCCTAAATCATCTTCTCCTACAAATCCCTCTAAGTCCTCTGAAATGTCTGGAGTAACTAAGTCGTCAGCATCTCCTCCTACTGTTATTTTAATATCATCAGGAGAAGGTACTTTATCAAATGTAGATGTGTCTATACTTAATACTGTCTCAAAGATATACTTAAATGCTTTATCAACATCAATCTTATCAGCGAACCACTCATCTTTTAGTAGAGCAAGTATCTTATCTGCTGTATTAATGTTATCAGTCATTACTGCTCTATTGTCAGCATCTTCTTTAGTTGATACTTTACCAAGGACTATTTTGAATTCTGGAAGGTTATCTTCAGTTCTTGTTTGAGAACTATTAATCCAATAACTTGCTACTGCTTCTTCTAAAAGTCCTCTTAATACTGTTTGTAATCTTTGGATTCTTCTACCAAATCTCTCATCTAATTTTGAGAGAGTTGAGTCTCCTAAACCACCTGGAGTTGTTTCTTCAAATCCTAAGTAAGCTTTTAGAACCCCTAATCCAGCGAACAGTTTGTTTCTTAGATACTCAATGTCTTTCATAGGTGCTTCGTTTAATTCTCCACCTACAGATTGGAATGATACTGAACCTTGTTCACCCTTCTTAGGTAAGATTACCATATCATCTACAGTAACAGGAGCTCTTCTATTATAATACTGGTTATTGGTTCTGTCAACAGTTTCTGAGTTTTTAAGGACATTTTTGACGTCATTTAATAGGACATTAGCTTCTTTGTTATTAAGTCCTGTAACGTCAACTTGTACTACCTTAAACTGAGTTGACTTAGTAAGTCTGTTAACATACATGGCATTTTCCATATTTGAAAGTGTTTGCCATGTATTGATTACTGGGTTAAGGATTGACCTGCCAGATCTTATCTTAAGTTCTTCATCTATAAATCCTTCTGGTAAGTATTCAGACTCAGTCCTTATAGTCATTGTTCCTTTAATCTCTCTTGAATTAAAGGCTGAGATGTGTTTAGAACTTGGCTCTACTTTATATAGTGATTCTTCATCTCTCTTAAAGTAGTTGAATGGGTTGTTTCTATCAGGTTCTAATTTATTAGTGAATGCGTAATATTTAATTTTACCAGCTGGAGTTACTAATGCGTGTACATTTGCCAAGTCTTCAACTTCAGAAAATGCCCACTCCCCCTCAGCTTCATCTGGGTCTGTGTCTATTACTACTTTACCATACTTAACAATAGACCTAACTAAATGCCAAGCTTCTGTATCTACCTTAAAGATATTCCATAAGAAGTCATTTAACTCCTCTTGAATATCTGGGTCAGATGGCATTTCAACTGCTGCAACGTGCCCTGTCTTTTGGTTAGGTATTGTTGAGTTATCAGCAAATAAATCAAGTGCTGAGGAAATTACAGCGTCTTGATCCATTTGGTCATATATAGTATTAAGTGCTCTCTCATCAGAAACTATTGTATCTATGTTATCAACCATAGTTAATGAACTTGTTGATAGTGATTTAATTATGGTATCACTTACTTCTGTAGGAGTTTGTGATTCAACTATTATTTCTTTTACTTCTTTTATTGGCTCTTTTTGTCTTAAGATATTTCTTTGGAACCAATTAAGTCTTTTATCTGCCATTTATTTCTCTCCTTAAATACCAAATGCTTCGGTATTAAACTTAATGTGAGTA
>JALOAS010000047.1 GCA_023228705.1 Ottowia sp.
TTGAGGATGTCGACCTCGCGCTGCAGCTGCTCAAGCAGGCTTTCCAGCCGCTGGCGCACGTCGACCTGGCTCAGCGCATGCTGCTTTTCCTCCAGCTTGAGCGGCAGGTGCGCCGCGATGGTGTCGGCCAGCCGGTCGCCCTCCTCGATGTCCGATACCGAAGCCATGATTTCCGAGGGAATCTTCTTGTTCAGCTTGACGTACTGGTCAAACTGCTGCAGGACGGCACGGCGCAAGGCTTCCGCCTCGGCATCGGCCGCCCCGCCGCCGGTTTGCGGCAGCACCTCGACCTCGGCGGTCCAGTGGTCTTTCTCCTGCCCCACGGTGGCGATGCGCGCGCGCTCGCCGCCCTCGATCAGGACCTTGACCGTGCCATCGGGCAGCTTGAGCATCTGCAGGATGCTTGCGATGCAACCGACGTCAAACAGGTCCGACGCCTGCGGATCGTCGTTGCCCGCGTTTTTCTGTGCAACGAGCACGACGCGCCGGTCGGCCGCCATGGCCACTTCCAGCGCGCGGATGCTCTTGGCCCGTCCCACGAACAGCGGGATGACCATGTGTGGAAAGACCACGACGTCGCGCAGCGGCAGCAGCGGCAGGCTGGTCTGTTGAGCGGATGAAACAGTGGTTCTGGACATGCGTTTTCCCTGCTGGCCGCCCGGTCATGGACAGGGTGGCCGGTTTGTGGTAACAGGCGCCGCAAGCGCGGCGCCTGGATGGCGTCTTGCCGGCGCAGCGCCCGATGGCTGCGGCCGCGGGTACCGGATCAGGCCTTCCTGGCGGCCTCGCGGTATACCAGCAGTGGCTGCTGCTGCTCGTCTATGGTGCCTTCGTCAACAACCACCTTGGCCACGTTGGCCGTGTGCGGCAACTCGTACATGGTGTCGATCAGCGCCTGTTCAAGAATGGACCGCAGCCCGCGCGCGCCCGTCTTGCGCGCCAGCGCCTTGCGCGCGATGGCGTGCAGGGCGGATGTGCGGATCTCCAGCTCCACCCCCTCCATCTCGAGCAGGCGGACAAACTGCTTGACCAGCGCGTTCTTCGGCTCGGTCAGGATGCGCACCAGCGCGTCCTCGCTCAGCTCGGCCAGCGTGGCCACCACGGGCATGCGGCCGATGAGCTCGGGGATCAAGCCATACTTGATCAGGTCCTCGGGCTCCACGTCGCGGAAGACTTCGCTCACGCTGCGCTCCTGCTTGCCGCGCACGACAGCGCCAAAGCCGATGCCGCCCGCCTCGGTGCGCGCCTCGATGACCTTCTCCAGGCCGGCAAAGGCGCCGCCGCAGATGAACAGGATGTCGGTGGTGTCTATCTGCAGGAAGTCCTGGTTGGGGTGCTTGCGCCCGCCCTGCGGTGGCACGCTGGCCATGGTGCCCTCGATCAGCTTGAGCAGCGCCTGCTGCACGCCCTCGCCGGAGACGTCGCGCGTGATGCTGGGGTTGTCCGCCTTGCGCGTGATCTTGTCGATCTCGTCGATGTAGACGATGCCGCGCTGCGCGCGATCGACGTCGTAGTCGCAGCTTTGCAGCAGCTTGCTGATGATGTTTTCCACGTCCTCGCCGACGTAGCCGGCCTCGGTCAGCGTGGTCGCGTCGGCCATGACGAAGGGCACGTCCAGGTGCCGCGCCAGCGTTTGCGCCAGCAGCGTCTTGCCCGAGCCGGTGGGACCGATGAGCAGGATGTTGCTCTTGGTCAGCTCGACCTCGCCATCGTCCTTGTCGTTCTTGTGGCGCAGGCGCTTGTAGTGGTTGTACACGGCCACGGCCAGCACGCGCTTGGCCGGGTCCTGGCCTATGACGTACTGGTCCAGGTTGGCCTTGATGTCCGCGGGTGTGGGCAGCGCGGACTTGTCTCCGCCTGCTGCTTCCTCGGCCGGCCCCTCGTCGCGCAAGATATCGTTGCACAAGTCTATGCATTCATCACAGATGAACACGCTGGGACCTGCGATGAGCTTTTTCACATCGCGCTGGCTCTTGCCACAAAACGAACAATACAGCGACTTGTCGCCTGAAGTGCTTTTCTTATCGACCATGGGTGAGTATTCCTGTCATTGAGCATCCATAATACTCAAACTGCGCGCCAGCCTGTGCGCGGCGCCTTGTAGTGGCACCACTGCTGCGGCATTGCGAGGCGTCTTCGGCCTTCGTCAACCGCAGGCGCCGGGCCCGGAACCCCCCCGGCCGTGCCTGTGCCGGGCGGGCCAGCGCGTTGGTGGGCTCGCGGCCCCCATGAGGGCGACGGGCGGCCAGCAGCCGTCGTGCAGGCCGGTGCGGCTCAGGGACGCGAGGCCAGCACGTCGTCGATGAGGCCGTATTCCTTGGCCTCCGGTGCCGTCATGAAGTGGTCGCGCTCGGTGTCGGCCACCACCTTCTCGTACGGCTGGCCGGTGCGCTCGGCCAGGATGCGGTTCATCTGCTCCTTGGTGCGCAGGATGTCGCGTGCATGGATCTCGATGTCGGTGGCCTGCCCGCGCGTGCCGCCCAGCACCTGGTGGATCATGATCTTGCTGTTGGGCAGCGAGTAGCGCTTTTCGCGCGCGCCGGCAGCCAGCAGGAACGCGCCCATGCTGGCGGCAAAGCCCAGGCACATGGTGGACACATCCGGCTTGATGAACTGGATGGTGTCGTAGATCGCCATCCCGGCCGTGACGCTGCCGCCCGGCGAGTTGATGTACAGCGAGATGTCCTTGTCCGGGTTCTCGCTCTCCAGGAACAAAAGCTGCGCCACGATGAGGTTGGCCACGTCGTCGTTGATTTCGCCGACCAGGAAAACCACGCGCTCCTTGAGCAGGCGCGAGTAGATGTCAAACGAGCGCTCGCCACGGCCCGTCTGCTCGATGACCATGGGAATCAGCAGGTTGCTGGGACGTTGGTACTCGGACATGATTGGCTCCGGTTGAAATGAGTGGGGCGGCTCAGGCTTGCGCTTGCGCGTCGTCCTGCGCCTCGGGCTCGGCGGCCTCGCCCTGCGCATCCGCGTTGCCCATCAGTTCGTCAAAGGGCACGGTCCTTTCCGTGACCCGGGCCTGGCCCAGCACGTACTCGGTGACGTTGTTTTCCACCACGATGCCTTCGACGTCGGCGAGCCGCTGCTTGTCCGCATAGTAATACCGAATGACTTCCCTGGGTTTTTCGTAGCTGGACGCCAGCTCTTCCACCTGCGCCCTGATCTGCTCGGGCGTGGCCTCCAGCTTTTGCGCCTCGACCAGCGCGCCCACGATCAGGCCCAGGCGCACGCGACGCTCGGCCTGCTCCTCGAACTGCTCGTGCGGCATCGGCACCTGGCTGGCGTCCTCGACGCCGCGCGACTCCAGCTCGGCACGTGCACTGTCAATCATGCGGTGCACCTCCTGGTGCACGCTGGTCTTGGGCACGTCCAGCTCGGCCTTGGTCAGCAGCGCGTCCATGACGGCCTGCTTGTTGCGCGAGGCCAGCCGAAAGTGCATCTCGCGCCGAAGGTTCTGCGCGATGTCTTCGCGCAGCGCCTGCACGGTTCCGTCCTTGACGCCAAGCGACTTGGCAAACTGGTCGTTAACCTCGGGCAGCTTGGCTGCTTCCAGCTTCTTGACGGTGATCATGAAATCAGCGGACCTGCCCGCGACTTCCTGGCCGTGGTAGTCCTCGGGGAACGCAAGCGGGAACGTCTTGCTCTCGCCCACCTTCATGCCCATCACGGCCGTCTCGAACTCGGGCAGCATCTGGCCCTCGGCCAGCACGAAGGAAAAGCCCTCGGCCTGCCCGCCTTCAAAAGGCTCGCCGTCTATCTTGCCGGAAAAATCAACCGTCACGCGGTCCCCCGCCTCGGCAGCCGCATCCTGCGGCCGCTGCGCAAACGTGCGGCGCTGCTTCTGCAGGATGTCCAGCGTGCGCTCTATCGCGTCATCGGTCACCTCGGCCGTGACCTTCTCGATGTCCAGGTCGGTCAGATCGCCGATCTGGACTTCGGGGAATACCTCGAACACGGCGTCAAACGCCATCTGGCCTTCCGCCGCCTCCTCGGCCGGGGTGATCGCCGGCTGCCCGGCCACGCGCAATTCCGCTTCCCGGGTCGCGTCAAAGAAGGCCTGGCCCACCTTGTCGTTCATGACTTCAAAACGCACCGAATCACCGTACTGCTGCGCCACGATGCTGATCGGCACCTTGCCCGGACGGAATCCGTCCATGCGCACCGTCCGCGCAAGCCGGCGCAGGCGGGCCTGCACCTCATTGCTGATGGTTTCCTCGGGCAGCGTCAGCGTGATCTTGCGCTCGAGCTTTTCCAGTGTTTCGACTGTCACGGCCATATTCATCTATCTCAATACAAAACAATGCTGTGGTGCGCGGGGGGGGACTCGAACCCCCACGCCATTGCTGGCGTCAGGACCTAAACCTGGTGCGTCTACCAATTTCGCCACCCACGCGAGATCGTTGCAAGCCGGGCGCTACGGATGCACCGCGCCAGAGACAGCGCGGGAGCACGGCCCAATTCACCGGCCCGCGTTGTGCACACCTGCGCCGCGCAAGCTCCGCCACCCAAACGGCTGAATCACAAAAATACGGGACAAGCCTGCGTGGCGATGCGCATGCAGGAATTGGCTACCCGGCGATGCCAGCCATTTACAAATGAGGCTGATATTCTAATATGCCAGCCCGTGCGCCGGCTCAGGGCGGGCTGGCATGCACGCCCGCACCCTGCAGTTTCTCGCGCAGCCACGGCGGAAACGGCGCCGACTTCTGCTTCGGAAAATCCACCCAGACCACGGTGGCGCCGCCGTTGGCGCAGATGCGCGCCGGCGCATCGACCCGCGCCAGCGTGACCCAGGTGTCCAGCGACGAGCGCTTGAGCCCGCTGGCGTAAGTGCGCACCAGCAGCTCGCCGGGATATTCCAGCTGGTGCAGGAAATTGCAAAAGGCATTGACAATCACGACGCCCTGGCCCTTGGGGTTGGGCGTGATGCCAAGCGCGTCAAACCACATGATCCGGCCCGACTCCATGTAGCGGAAGTAAACCGCGTTGTTGACGTGGCCCATGGCGTCCATGTCGGCCCAGCGTATGGGCAGGACGGCTTCCTGGACGAGCTGCTTTTGTTCCGGAACTTCTATTCTCATGCTTTCCCCTGCACGCAGGCAGCGCCCATGATAAGCGACGCGTGGCGACGGCCCGCGGCGAGCCCATAGAATGGAGGCATCCCCGCGTTGGGCAGCGCCGCAACGCTCCCGCTTACCGCGCAAACTGCAAGACATGCCATGACCCCCGAGCAGATCCTCGAACAGTACGGCCCCAGAGAGAGCATGGACTACGACGTCGTCATCGTCGGCGCCGGTCCGGCCGGACTGGCGGCGGCCATCCGCATCAAGCAGCGCGCTGCCGAGCAGGACAAGGACGTGTCCGTTGCCGTGCTGGAAAAGGGGTCCGAGCCCGGCGCGCACATCCTCTCGGGCGCCGTCATCGATCCGAAGGCACTGGGCGAGCTGCTTCCCAACTGGAAGCAGGACGGGGCGCCGCTGAACCAGCCGGTCACTTCCGACGCCTACGTCTTCCTGGGCAAGAAGCGCAGCTTCAAGCTGCCGCAGCTCTTCATGCCGCCGTTTGCCAACAACGACGGCAACTACATCGCCAGCCTGGGACTTGTGACGCGCTGGATGGCACAGCAGGCCGAGAACCTGGGCGTTGAGATTTTCCCGGGGTTCCCGGCGGCCGAGGTCGTCTACAACGAAGACGGCAGCGTGGGCGGCGTGGCCACCGGCAACATGGGGCTGGACAAGAACCGCGAACCCACCGATGAATTCCAGATCGGCATGGAACTGCACGCCAAGTACACGCTGTTTGCCGAAGGCGCGCGCGGCAGCCTGGGCAAGCAGCTGATCCAGCGCTACAAGCTGGACGCCGACAGCGACCCGCAGAGCTACTCCATAGGCGTGAAGGAAGTATGGGAGGTGGACCCCAGCCGGCACCAGCCCGGTACCGTCATCCACACCGCAGGCTGGCCCATGGACAACGCCACCTATGGCGGCGCATTCCTCTACCACGCCGAGGACAACAAGGTCTACTGCGGCTACGTGATCGGGCTGGACTACAGCAACCCGTACCTGAACCCGTACCGTGAATTCCAGCGCTGGAAGACGCACCCGTACATCCGCCGCTTCTTCACCGACGACAGTGGCGAGGTCAACGCCAGGCGCCTCTCGTACGGCGCGCGCGCGCTGTCCACGGGAGGCTACCTGTCCATCCCCAAGACGGTGTTCCCCGGCGGCGCGCTGGTGGGCTGCGAGGCGAGCTTCCTGAACGTGAGCCGTATCAAGGGCAGCCATTCAGCGATCAAGACCGGCGCGCTGGCTGGTGAGGCCGCCTGCGACGCGGTGCTTGCCAGCCGCACGCATGATGAACTTACCGCGTACCCCGAGGCATTTGAGAACAGCTGGCTGGCAAAGGAACTCAAGAAGGATCGCAACTTCAAGAACTGGTTCAAGGGCGGGCTGGTCATGGGCACGCTGATGAACGGCTTCGAGCAGTTTGTTCTGCGCGGCAACATTCCCTGGACCCGGCACCGCAAGCAGCTGGACTGGGAGCAGCTCAAGCCGGCCGCGCAGTGCGCGCCCATCGAATACCCCAAGCCCGACGGAAAGCTCACCTTTGACCTGCTGGCCAGCGTGTTCATCAGCAACACCAACCACCGCGAGGGGGAGCCATCGCACCTGACGCTCAAGGACGACAGCGTGCCGGTGGACATCAACCTGGCCAAGTACGCCGGCCCCGAGGCGCGGTACTGCCCCGCCGGCGTCTACGAGTTCGTTGACGATGGCAACGGCGGCAAGCGCCTGCAGATCAACGCGCAAAACTGCGTGCACTGCAAGACCTGCGACATCAAGGATCCGACGCAAAACATCGTCTGGGTCACGCCCGAAGGCGGCGGCGGTCCCAACTACCCGGACATGTAGGCGCGCCATATCCCGACGCGTGTCGCGACAACCGGGCTCCGTGATGGTGGCTCGCTTGGGGCACAATACGTTACGCGGCGGCTCCGGCGTTCAGCGCCCGGCCGCACGGAGACGTTGTCCATAACATTTGGGAGATCAGCCATGAAGAAATCGTCCTGGTTCGCTGCAGCCGTGCTGGCGCTTGGTTTTGCCGCGGTCAGCCCGGCGCAGGCGCAGCAGAAGCTGGTATCGGTGCTGGCCATCGTTGAGCATCCGGCGCTGGATGCCGTGCGCGACGGCGCGCACGAGGCGCTGGAAGAAGCTGGCTACAAGGAAGGCGAGAACCTCAAGTGGCAATACCAGAGCGCGCAGGGCAACAACGCCACGGCAGCGCAGATCGCGCGCAAGTTCATCGGCGACAAGTCCGACGTGATCATCGGCATCGCCACGCCGACGGCGCAGGCCGTGGTGGCGGCCACCAAGACCATTCCGGTGGTGTTCGCCGCCGTGACCGACCCGGTGGCGGCCAAGCTGGTCTCCGGCTGGGGAGCCTCCGGCACCAACGTGACGGGCGTGTCCGACGTGCTCTCGCTGGAGAAGCAGATGGACCTGCTCAGGGAAGTGGTGCCCGACGCCAAGCGCGTGGGCATGGTCTACAACCCGGGCGAAGCCAACTCCAAGGTCGTGGTCGAGGCGCTGAAGAAGCTGCTGCCCACGATGGGCATGGAACTGGTCGAAGCCGGCGCCCCGCGCACGGTTGACGTGGGCAGCGCCGCGCGCAGCCTGGTCGGCAAGGTGGACGTCATCTACACCAACACCGACAACAACGTGGTCTCGGCCTACGAGTCGCTGGTCAAGGTGGGCCAGGAGTCCAAGATTCCGCTGATTGCCTCGGACACCGCCAGCGTCGAGCGGGGCGCCGTCGCCGCGCTGGGAATCGACTACTACGACATGGGCAAGCAGACCGGCCGCATGGTCGCGCGCATCCTGGACGGCGCCGATCCCGGCGAAATCCCGGTGGAGACCAGCGACAACCTGGAGCTGTACGTGAACCCCATGGCCGGTGCCAAGCAGGGCATCGTCGTGCCCGACAGCCTGATCGAGCGCGCCACCAAGGTGGTCGAGTAATTTCCTGCACTTGCGCCTGCGGCCGGATGCACGCAGCACCGCCGGCCCGGGCGCACCGCTTTCTTCATGCACCCGGGCGCTGACCGGCCCGGATCCACGACCGCCGTCGCTCCATGTCGCTGTTTTCCCTGCTGGGCGCCGTTGAGATCGGGCTCATCTTCGCCCTGGTCGCCCTGGGTGTCTACATCTCGTTCCGGCTGCTCGATTTTCCGGACCTGACCGTCGACGGCAGCTTCCCGCTGGGTGGCGCCGTGTGCGCGGTGCTGATCACGCGCGGCTGGGACCCGTTCCTGGCCACGGCCATCGCCACCGCAGCCGGCGGCGGCGCCGGCTTTGTCACCGGCTGGCTCAACGTGCGCCTGAAGATCATGGACCTGCTCGCGTCCATCCTGCTCATGATCGCGCTGTTCTCGGTCAACCTGCGCGTCATGGGGGGCCCCAACATCCCCATCATCAACGACACGACCATCTTCACGGTTCTGCAGCCGGCGTGGATGCCCGACTACTGGGCCCGGCCCGCGATCATGCTGGTGATCGTGGTCATCTTCAAGTTCGCCACCGACTGGTTCTTCACCACCGAGTACGGACTGGCCATGCACGCCAGCGGCTCCAACCAGCGCATGGCGCGGGCCCAGGGCACCAACACCGGCGCCATGGTGCTGGTCGGCATGTTCATCTCCAACGCGCTGGTCGGCCTGGGCGGCGCCCTGTTTGCGCAAACGCAGGGCGGCGCCGACGTCTCCATGGGCATAGGCACCATCGTCGTCGGCCTGGCCGCGGTCATCATCGGCGAGGCGCTGATTCCGTCCCGCCGCATCATCTTTGCCACGCTGGCCGCGGTGGTTGGCGCAATCATCTACCGGCTGTTCATCTCGGTGGCGCTGAATTCGGACTTCATCGGACTGAAGGCGCAGGACCTGAACCTGGTCACGGCCATCCTGGTCACGCTTGCGCTGGTGATCCCGCGCATCGGCAAGAAAAGCAAGACCGCCGACCGTCCCACCGCCATGGGAGGTTGACCGCCATGCTTGAAGTCCAGGACCTGACGATCACGTTCAACAAGGGCACGCCCATAGAAACACGGGCGCTGCGGGAGCTGTCGCTGAACATCCCGTCGGGGCAGTTCGTGACCGTGATCGGGTCCAACGGCGCGGGCAAGTCCACGCTGCTCAACGCCATCACCGGCGACCTGTTCATCGACAGCGGCAGGGTCGTCATCAGCGATCGCGACGTCACCCACGAGCCGGTGTGGGCGCGCGCCAGCATGGTGGCGCGGGTGTTCCAGAACCCGCTCATGGGCACCTGCGAGGCGCTGACCATAGAAGAGAACATGGCGCTGGCGTACCAGCGCGGCACCCGCCGCGGGCTGCGGCGCGGCGTCAAGAAGGCCGACCGCGCGCTGTTTCGCGAGCGCCTGGCCACGCTGGGGCTGGGGCTGGAGAACCGGCTGAAGGACCGCATCGGCCTGCTCTCCGGCGGCCAGCGGCAGGCCGTGAGCCTGCTCATGGCGGCGCTGCGCCCCTCGCGCATCCTGCTGCTGGACGAACACACGGCCGCGCTGGACCCGCGCACCGCGGCGTTCGTGCTGGAACTGACCGACCGCATCGTCACCGAAAACCACCTCACCACCATGATGGTCACGCACAGCATGGGACAAGCGTTGCAGGTGGGCCAGCGCACGGTCATGCTGCACCAGGGCCAGGTGGTGCTGGACGTGGCCGGCCAGGAGCGGGCCGGCACGGACGTGCAGCACCTGCTGCACATGTTCGAGAAGGTGCGCGGCGAGGAACTGGCCGACGACGCCTTGCTGCTGGGCTGAGCCGGGTTTGCGGTGCGCACGACGCGTACACCTTTGCAGCAGCGGCGATTGCACGTAGAATCAAATCCTTGTCAGGAGAGAGTGCCGGGCGCGTGAAAAACGGCCAGGCACCGCCGAAGGCGCGCACGAACGCTCAGGCAAAAGGACTGGCAGGCGCCTGGCATCAGGGCGATTTTCCTGTTGGAGAGAGGAGGCAGCCGCCACGGCCTGCCTTCCACCGAAGGAGCAAGTGCGGCAACCACCCGCGCGAATCTCTCAGGTAAAGCGGACAGCGGGGCCAACTTTTTTTCTGGCGTCATACCCCAGGAGGTTGTCATGTCCGATACCGATCTGCTCAAGACTCCCCTTTACGCACTGCACCAGGAACTGGGCGCACGCCTGGTGCCCTTTGCCGGCTATTCCATGCCGGTGCAGTACAAGAGCGGGCTGATTGCCGAGCACAGGCACACGCGGGCGGCGGCGTCGCTGTTTGACGTCTCTCACATGGGCCAGCTGGAGCTCATCGGCCCGGACGCGGCCGCGGCGCTGGAGACGCTGGTTCCAGCCGACGTGCTCGGCCTGGGCGTGGACAGGCAGCGCTACGGCCTGCTGCTGACCGATGACGGCACCATCACGGACGACTTCATGTTCGTCAACCGGGGGGCGGATCGGCTCTTCCTCATCGTCAACGCCGCGTGCAAGGCCGATGACATCGCGCACATCCGCGAGCGCATCGGCAGCCGCTGCACCGTCCAGCCGCTGCCCGGGCAGGGCCTGCTGGCGTTGCAGGGCCCGCAGGCCGAGGCGGCGCTGGCACGACACATCCCGGGCGTGGCCGAACTCACGTTCATGACTGGCCGCACGCTGGACTGGCGCGGCCAGCCCGTCTATGTCACGCGCAGTGGCTACACGGGCGAGGACGGGTTTGAAATTTCGATTGCCGCAGGCCAGGCCGAGGCGCTGGCGCGTGCACTGCTGGCCGAGCCGGAGGTGGCGCCGGCCGGCCTGGGCGCGCGCAACTCGCTGCGGCTGGAAGCCGGGCTGGGCCTGTACGGGAACGACATGGACCGCAGCACCACGCCCATGGAAGCCGGCCTGAACTGGGCCGTGCAAAAGCCGCGCCGCAGGGGCGGCGAGCGCGCGGGCGGCTTCCCGGGCGCCGACAAGATCCTGGCGCAACTGGACGGCAGCCTGCCGCTTGCGCGCAAGCGGGTCGGGCTGGTGGCGCAGCAGCGCGTTCCGGTGCGCGAGCCGGCACCGCTGCAGGACGCTGCCGGCAACAACATCGGCCGGGTCACCAGCGGCCTGCTGGCGCCCAGCCTGGACCAGCCCATCGCCATGGGCTACGTTACGCCAGAGCACACGGCCACCGGCACGCTGGTCAACGCCGTGGTGCGCGGCAGGCCCGTGCCCATGGTCGTGTCTGCCATGCCGTTTGTTGCGCCGCACTACAAGCGCTGAACCCCACTGTCATCATTCACCCCTCTCTTGCTGGAGCCATCATGAGCATCAAGTACACCGAAGACCACGAATGGATCAACGTGGAAGGCGACACCGCCACCGTCGGCATCACCGAACACGCGCAGGACGCGCTGGGCGACGTGGTTTTCATCGAGCTGCCGGAAGTCGGCAGCTCTTTTGCGCAAAAGGACCAGGTTGGCGTGGTCGAGTCGGTCAAGGCCGCCGCCGACATCTATGCACCGGTGGCCGGCGAGGTCACCGAGGCCAACCAGGCGCTGGTCGACGACCCCGCCCTGGCCAACAGCGACCCCATGGGTGCGGGCTGGTTCTTCAGGATGAAGCTCGCCGACGCCAGCCAGCTTGACGCGCTCATGGACGAGACCGCTTACAAGGCGTTTGTCGACAGCTGACGCCATCGGCCCGCACACGCTGCACCAGCGCAGGCCGTATCTGCGGCCGCGTGTGCTGGCGCACCTGCCTTTTCCGAGTTGAAACCCCATGTCTGCCAGACCCACCCTTGCCAGTCTTGAAAATCCGGGCGAATTCATTGCCCGTCACATCGGTGTGACGCCCAGCGACGAGCAGAAGATGCTTGACGCGATAGGCCAGCCCTCGCTGCAGGCGCTGACCGACGTGGTCGTGCCCGCCAACATCGTGCGCGAGCAGCCCATGCCGCTTCCCGCGCCGGCAACCGAGACCGACGCGCTGGACGAGCTCCGCGCCATGGCCGGGAAAAATCGCATCCTCAAGAGCTTTATCGGCCAGGGTTACTACGGCTGCCACACACCCGGCGTGATCCTGCGCAACGTCCTGGAAAACCCGGCCTGGTACACCGCGTACACACCGTACCAGGCCGAGATCAGCCAGGGCCGCATGGAGGCGCTGCTCAACTTCCAGACCATGGTGACCGACCTCAGCGGGATGGACATCGCCAATGCGTCCATGCTCGACGAGGCCACCGCTGCGGCCGAGGCCATGACGCTGGCGCGCCGCGCCGTGCGCGCCGAGGGCAACACCATCGTCGTGGCCGGCGACACGCACCCGCAGACGCTGGAGGTCATGCAGACGCGCGCGGCGCCGCTGGAGCTGGTGGTCAAGGCGGCCAACAGCCGGGAAGAATGGGACGCGGCCATTGCCGCCGACGACTACTTTGCCGCGTTCATCCAGTACCCGGCCAGCAGCGGCTGGCTGCACGACTGGAGCGCCGAGGTGGACAAGATCCACGCCAAGGGTGCGCTGGCCATCTTTGCCGCCGACCTGCTCGCGCTCACGCTGCTCAAGACGCCGGGTGAGATGGGCGCCGACATCGTCGTCGGCAGCACGCAGCGCCTGGGCATGCCCATGGGCGCCGGCGGCCCGCATGCCGGTTACATGGCCTGCCGCGACGCGTACAAGCGCAACCTGCCGGGGCGCCTGGTTGGCGTGAGCCGGGACGTGCACGGCGCACCGGCGTTGCGGCTGGCGCTGCAGACGCGCGAGCAGCACATCCGGCGTGAAAAAGCCACCAGCAACATCTGCACCGCGCAGGTGCTGCCCGCCGTGGTTGCCAGCATGTACGCGGTCTACCATGGCCCGCAAGGCCTGGTTCGCATTGCCGAGCGTGTGACGCGGCTGGCGGCCATCCTGAAGGCGGGCCTGCATGAGCTGGGCTTTGCACAAGACCACCACGCCAGCGCGTTTGACACCCTGAGCATCCAGACCGGCAACGCCACGGACGCCATCGCCGCGCGGGCGGTTGCGCTGGGCGCCAACCTGCGCAAGGCGTGGGACGTGTATCTGTGCCTGTCGCTGGACGAAACCAGCACGCGCGCCGACGTCGAACTGCTCTGGCGCATCTTTGCCGGCGACGACGCAAAACCGCTGCCGGATTTTGATGCGCTGCAGGCATCGGCGCCAGAATTGATCCCGGCCGGGCTCCGTCGCAGCAGCCAATTCCTGACGCACCCGGTCTTCAACACGCACCACAACGAGACCAGCATGCTGCGCTACATCCGCCGCCTATCGGACAAGGACCTGGCGCTGGACCGCTGCATGATCCCGCTGGGCAGCTGCACCATGAAGCTCAACGCCACCAGCGAGATGATCCCCATCACCTGGCCCGAGTTTGCCAACGTGCACCCGTTTGCACCGGCAGACCAGCAGCAGGGCTACGCGCTGCTCGATGCGCAGCTGCGCCAGTGGCTGGCCGCCATCACCGGCTACGCCGACGTCAGCCTGCAGCCCAATGCCGGGAGCCAGGGCGAGTACGCGGGCCTGCTGGCGATCCGCGCCTGGCACGTGGCGGGTGGGCAGGTGCAGCGCACCGTCTGCCTCATCCCGGAAAGCGCGCACGGCACCAACCCGGCCAGCGCGATGATGGCCGGCCTGGAAGTCGTCGTCGTCAAGTGCGACCGGCACGGCAACGTGGACCTGCGCGACCTGCGCGCCAGGTGCGAGCAGCACGCCGACGAGCTGGCGTGCATCATGATCACGTACCCGAGCACGCACGGCGTGTTCGAGCCCCGGGTCAAGGAGCTGTGCGCCATCGTGCACGAGCACGGCGGCCGCGTCTACCTGGACGGTGCCAACCTCAACGCCATGGTCGGCCTGGCCGCGCCCGGCGAATTCGGCGGCGACGTGAGCCACCTCAACCTGCACAAGACCTTCTGCATCCCGCACGGCGGCGGCGGCCCCGGTGTCGGCCCCATCTGCGTCGTCGACGACCTGGTGCCCTACCTGCCCGGCCACGCCACTGCCGATGCCACAGGCGCCCGATCCACCGCCGGGCCGCCCCAAGGTGGATCAGCCCCCTCGGGGGGCAGCGAACCAGGCGCAGCCGGGAGCGTGGGGGCCATTTCCGCGGCACCCTACGGCAACGCCAGCGTGCTGCCCATCAGCTGGATGTACATCCGCATGATGGGTGCGGCCGGGCTCACGCGTGCGAGCCAGATCGCGATCTTGAGCGCCAACTACATCAGCCGCCGCCTGGCCGACCACTACCCCACCCTCTACGCGAGCGAGAGCGGCTACGTGGGCCACGAGTGCATCCTCGACCTGCGGCCGCTCAGGGAAACCAGCGGCGTCAGTGCCGAGGACGTGGCCAAGCGGCTGGCGGACTATGGTTTTCATGCCCCGACGCTGTCATTCCCGGTCATGGGCACACTCATGGTCGAGCCCACCGAGAGCGAGGACCTGGCCGAGCTGGACCGCTTCATCGCCGCCATGATCGCCATCCGCGAGGAGATTGCCAAGGTCGAAGCTGGCGAATGGCCGCAGGACGACAACCCGCTGGTGAACGCGCCGCACACCGCCGCCAGCCTGCTTGCCGGCAACTGGCCGCACCCCTACCCGCGTGAAGTGGGCGCCGCCAACACGAGCGCGCTGGCTGACGGCAGCAAGTACTGGCCGCCGGTGGGCCGCGTCGACAACGTCTGGGGCGACCGCAACCTCTCCTGCACCCGCCCGCCGGTGTCCGCGTACGCCTGACGTGGCGCGGGCCGGCAGCTCATGCCACGACCTGATTGGCAAGCATCATCAGCTCAGCGGATGACAGATGACCTCGGCCCTTGCGAGCCATTGATGACAGCCGCCTGCGGCGGCTCATGATGAATCATGGCGGCGCAGCCGCAGCCACCGAGTAGGCCGTCCAGCGTCCAGCGAGTAAGCCGTCCAGCGTATGCCGCGCCACGCTCAACGCTCAACCTCATCAAGGTCATCCGTCATGCGTGTGGTGTTGCTGAGCATCGTTTCCAATCAGGTGCCACGATGTGGCCGCAGCGGCGGTATGCGATCAGTTCCAGTGGCCCCGGCTGCCCCCGACGCTGAACCGCCCCGCGCCCAGGAACAGCAGTGCCAGCGCCGTCAGGAAATAGAAGGCCTGCAGCTCCAGCGCCCAGCCGCCGCCACCGCCCAGCACGAAGAAGTCGGCCGTGTGCATGAGCGCGACCGCGGCGATCATGTTGACCAGCACCAGCGCCGCGCCAATCCGCGTCCACAGCCCGATGATGATGAGCACCGGCCCAAGCACCTCGCCCGCGTACACGCCATACGCAATGACTGACGGCAGCCCGTGGCTGGCCAGCGACCCTTCCAGCCATGCCACCCCCGTCCTGAGCTTGGCAATCCCGTGCAGGACGAGCAACCCGCCCAGGCACAGGCGCAAGACCAGCTTCCCGATGTCATCAGAAACGGTACCGTGCATGGCAAACACCCCTTTCCTTCATCCCTGGCAACAAACGCATGGGCTCCCGCCCGCCCCGGCATGACGCGCCGCAGGCGCCACCCCGCCCGTTCGGCAGCAGCAAACCGGTCATTATCCCTGATGGCCGACGCGTGCCGCGCGGCCGGCCCGAGCCGGCCCCTTCCGGTTTATGATGGCAGGCGTGGCAGGGCAACGGCAACCGACTGGAGCCCGGCATCCTGCCAAGAGTCACGCAAACAACCGCAGGAGGAGCGCCTTCAGATGCCGGAATTCACAGACACGTCGTCCCCTGGGACGTGCATCTTCTGCAAGCTCGTGGCCGGGGAGCTGCCATCGGCCCGGGTCTTTGAAGACGACCTGACGCTGGCGTTCATGGACCTGGGCCAGGTCAATCCCGGGCACGTGCTGGTCGCCACCAGGCGCCACGCCGCGACGCTGTTTGAAACGACCGAGGACGAGGCGGCGGCCGTCATGCGCGTGGCGTGGCGACTGGCGCGCGCGGCCAGGACGGCGTTCGCGCCCGAGGGCCTGAACCTGTTCCAGGCCAACGGCAGGGTGGCCGAGCAAACCGTCAACCATTTCCACATGCATGTGCTTCCGCGCAATACGGGCGACGGCCTGCACCTGACCTGGCCGCGGCCCGAACCCGGTCCCGAGGCGTTGCAACGCTACGCCGGACAACTGCGTGAAGCGCTGAACGCAGCCTGACAGGCCACGGACCGCCGCCATGACCGCAACCAATCACACCCTGACCGCCGTGCGAGGCATACAGGTGGGCCATCACACCAGCGCGCGCCGGCCCACCGGCTGCACCGTCATCCTGGCGCAGGCGCCGGATGGACGCGGCGCCATGGGCGGCGTCGACGTGCGCGGCGCCGCGCCGGGAACCCGCGAGACCGACCTGCTCAGCCCGGTCAACAGCGTGGACCAGGTCCATGCCGTCCTGCTGGCCGGCGGCAGCGCCTGGGGGCTGGACGCCACGGCCGGCGTCATGCGCTGGCTGGAAGAGCACGACATCGGGCTGCGGCTGGGCGACCAGCGGGGCCAGCTGGTGCCCATCGTCCCGGCCGCCGTGCTCATGGACCTGCACCTGGGGGACGCCCGCATCCGCCCCGGCGCCGACGCAGGCTACGCAGCCTGCGCGGCGGCCAGCGACGAGGCAGTGCGCCAGGGCAGCATAGGCGCCGGTGCCGGCGCCACGGTGGGCAAGTTGTTTGGACCGGGTTGCGCGATGAAGGGGGGCCTGGGCAGCGCCAGCGTCTCGCTGGGCGAGGTCACCGTTGGCGCACTGGTTGCCGTCAATGCACTGGGCGACGTCGTTGATCCGGGCACGGGCCAGCCCATTGCCGGCGCGCGCCGGGACGATGGCAAGGGCCTGCGCAACAGCACGCAGTCGGCGCTTGCGGGCGACGAACCCTGGAACCTGCTGGTCGGAAGCAACACCACCATCGGCGTCATTGCCACCGACGCGCCGCTGTCCAAGGCACGCGCGACGCGGCTCGCGGGAGCCGGCCACGACGGCCTGGCGCGCGCAATCCGGCCCGTGCATACCATCAGCGACGGCGACACCCTGTTTGCGCTGGCCACGGGCCATGCCCCCGCGCTGGATTTCAACGTGCTGTGCATCATGGCCGCCGAAGCGGCGGCGCAGGCTTGCGTGGCGGCCGTGCGCGCAGCCAACACGCTGCGGCTGGGCAACCTCGTGCTGCCGGCGGCATCGGATTTCCTGGGGAGAAGCGATGCCCAGCAAGATCAGGCGCATGACGGATGACCTTGATGAGGTTGAGCGTTGAGTGTTGAGCGTCGAGCGTGGCGCGGCATACGCTGGACGGCTTACTCGCTGGACGGCCTACTCGGTGGCTGCGGCTGCGCCGCCATGATTCATCATGGGCCGCCGCAGGCGGCTTTCATGCAAGGCCCGCAAGGGCCGGGGTCATTCGGCTTCGCTGGACGCTGGACAGCCTATTCGCTCAACGCCAAACCTGTACCAAGAACCGCAAAATGGTGCACTACAAATACGCTCTCATCGAAAGATTTTGGCCCTTCGTCGCAGTTGCGCTGCTTGCCCCTGTTCTGGCGTTTGTCCTGAACTGATGTGCCGACTTGGTTTCCGGGCAGCGTGCCGGGGTCGGCTGGCATGACGCCGCGGCGCGGCAAGACAATCGCGGATTGACTGCAAACGGCCTGCTGCATGCAGCAAGTTCATGCGTTGCATGACAAGTCGGAAGGAGCCACCTATCGGTGGTGAGGAAGGCTTTCTTCAGCAACAGCGGTGACAGCGCAAGGCGATATTCCGTTGCTGGTGGATTGTGGATGTGGCATCCATTGGCCGCATGCCGGGCGCACATCCCGGCAATCGCTAAGTTTGACGCATGCTTGGCGTCCGTCGCAAACACCTGCCAACCAGCAAGCTGCCACCCCCACCCCTCAATACCGATCAAACACCGCCTGCACGTGCAGCGGATCAGCCGATCGCGTCAGCGCCAGCGCGGCCAGCAGGCGCGCCTGCGTCGGCCCATGGTCTGCCGCAGCAACCCAGCCGTGCGCGTCGTCGGCGGTTGCGTTGCGCAGCACCAGGCCGCAGCCCGTGCGCGACGCCCGCACCAGCACCACGCCGCGTGCCGATACGTCGGCAAGCTCGGGCAGCAGGTAGGACGGCACGGTGCCGCCGCCAAACGCCGCAAAAACAATGGCGCGGGCGCCTGCGGCGACCCAGGCATCGAAAACCTCGGTGCGCATGTTGCCGTGGCTGGTCACCACGCCCACCAGCGGCAGCGCGTCCATCGTTTCAATGTTGAATTCGCTGTGCAGCGTGTGCGGCCGGTCCACGCGGCGATACCAGCGCGGCGCGCCATCGGCCATCCAGCCCAGCGACCCATGCGGCGAGGAAAACGCGGCCGGGCCCTGCGCGCGGGTCTTGGCCACGTCGCGGCCGCTGAAGATCTCGCCGCCCAGCGTCACCAGCACGCCGCGCCCGGCGCTGTCCGGATGCGCTGCCAGCGCCACGGCATCGGCCACGTTGGCCGGGCCGTCGGCCGACAGCGCGGTGCCGGCGCGCATGGCGCCGGTCAGCACCACCGGCTTGTCGGTGGGCAGCGTCAGGTGCAGGAAAAACGCGGTTTCCTGCAGCGTGTCGGTGCCGTGCAGAACAACAACGCCATCAACCTCCGATTGCCGACAGGCGCCTGCGACGCGGCGCGCCAGCTGCAGCAGCAGCGCATCGATGAAGTCGACCGAGTCGATCTGCAGCAACTGCTCGGCAGCCACATGGGCCAGCGCGTCCAGCCCCGGCACCTGCGCGAGCAGCTGCTGCACCGGCACCACGGCGGAGTCGTAGGCAGCCGAACCGGTGCCGGCCGCAGCCGGGCCAGCACCGGCGATGGTGCCGCCAGTGGCCAGCAGCAGCACGCGTCGGCGCGGCGCTTTGGTGTGGGCTTGCATGGCGCCATTGTGCAGCAGCCACCGACGGGGCCCGCGCCCCGATACACTGGGCGGATGCACCCATGCAGGAGCTTGCCATGCACCACAGACCTTTCACTGCCGCCACGACGGCCGCGCTGCTCGCCGGCGCGATGGCCTGCATCAGCACCCCGGCGCAGGCGGCGCTCAAGGTGGGCGATGCGGCGCCGGCCGTGCACGGCACCGGCGCGCTGGCGGGCGAGATTTTTGATTTCGACCTGGCTGCGGCGCTGGCGCAGGGCCCGGTGGTCATCTACTTCTTCCCCAAGGCGTTCACCAGGGGCTGCACCATAGAGGCCAAGGCCTTTGCCGACGCCACGCCGCACTTTGCCACGCGCAACGCCACCGTGGTCGGCATCTCGCACGACGACATCGAGACGCTGCAGCGCTTTTCCACGGAAGCCTGCCACGATCAGTTTGCCGTGGTCTCTGACCCGGATGCGCGCACCATCAAGGCGTACGACGCCGCTTCGCTGATGCCGGGCGTGGCCAGCCGCATCTCGTACGTGATTGCGCCCAACGGCCAGATCGCCTTCGTGCACAAGGGCAGCGATCCATTGCGGCACGTCGAAGCCACCTGGGAAGCGGTGCAGGAACTGGCCGCAGACAAGCCGTAAGCAGACCCCTGGCGTGACCGCCGCGGGGCGTAGCGGCTCAGGGCGCCTTGAGCTCGACCGTGTTGCCTTCCGGATCTTCGATGTAGATGGACGGCCCGCTGCCGCAGGCGCCGTAGCGCGTGACCGCCGGGCCCACGCTCACGCCCCGGCCTTGCAGCCAGCTGCGCAGCGCCTGCTCGTCCCAGTGCTGCAGGCGCAGGCAGAAGTGGTCCATGTTGCGGCGCCGCGCGTCAACGGCGTCGGAAGCCGCATCGCTGCTTTCAAGCAAGTCGATCAGCGCGTCGCCGGCACGCAGCTGCCACAGGCCGATGGCCTCCTGCTTCTTTTCGAGGCCGCAGCCCAGCACGTCACGGTAGAACGCCAACATGCGCGGCAGGTCGCTCACGCGCAGGACCACGTGATCCAGCGCGGCAAATGCAAACGGTGGCTCGACCATGCGCTTCAGTGTGCCATGAATTCCACTCGTCGGCACGGGTAGCGCCGCGCAGATTTACCGCTCCAGCGTCAAGACTGCAGCCACCGTGGTCCCTTTGCTTCAGACACACAATGGGCGCTGGCCCCAACAAGGAGAACGCAATGAGTAAATCGACATCCCGGCAGCGCATGGACCTGCACACCACCGCGCCGGACGGCTACAAGGCGATGATCGCGCTGGAGAACTACGTGCACTCGGGCACGCTGGGCGAAGCGCTCATTGGCCTGGTCAAGATGCGCGCCTCGCAGATCAACGGCTGCGCGTATTGCCTGGCCATGCACGGCGAAGAGGCGCGCAAGGCCGGTGTGCCGCAGCGCAAGCTGGACGTGCTGCCCGGATGGCACGAGGCGCCGGCGCTGTATTCTGAGCGCGAACAGGCCGCACTGGCGCTGACCGAGGAGATCACGCGCATCGCCGAAAAGGGCGTGAGCGACGCGACGTGGCAGCGCGTGCGCAATGTGTTCGACGAGGCGGAAACCGCGCAGCTCATCATGGGCATAGGCGCGATCAACGTGTGGAACCGCATGGCGATCAGCACGCACATGCGGTTGCCCGACTGAGGCCGCCAACCAGCGTTCGGCAGGCACGGCGTTGCGTCGCGTTTGGCGCCGTGTCGTCGCGTGGCATCCAGCGCGCATCGGGACGGCGCAGGCGGGCTTGCCCATCTGGCATACTGGCCCGCATGCTGACGGAAACAGACCTCAAGTACCTGCGCCGCTGCGTCGAGCTGGCGCGCCAGGGCATGGTGCAGGGGAACTCGCCATTTGGCTCGCTGCTGCTCGGCGCCGACGGGACCGTGCTGTTTGAAGGCCACAACGACACGGTCCAGGGCGACGCCACGCTGCACCCTGAAATCGAGATCGCACGCTGGGCCAGCAGGCACCTCGGCGCCGATGCGCGCCGCAACGCGACCGTCTACACTTCCGGCGAGCACTGCCCCATGTGCTCGGCCGCACACGGCTGGGCCGGGCTTGGACGCATCGTCTACGCGTCGTCGTCGCGGCAGCTGGCCGCATGGATGCACGAGTGGGGCATCGCGCCCGGGCCGGTGCATACGCTGGCCATAGAAGAAGTTGTCACTGGCGTGCCGGTGGACGGCCCGGCGCCCGGGCTGGCCGACGAGATCCGTGCGCTGCAGCAGGAATACTTCCGCAACAATTCCCGGCCCGCCTGAGCAGCCGTGGCCGGCGGGCTCAGACTTGCGCGATGTGCAGCAGGTTGGTGCTGCCGCTCTTGCCAAACGGCAGCCCGGCGATAACGACGACAAAATCGCCCGGGCGCGCCAGCCCGGAACTGCGCGCATGCCGCGTCGCGTGCGCGATCATGTCGTGCGGGCGGCGCAGGCGGTCCGGGAAGTGCACCGGGCGCATGCCCCAGCACAGCGTCAGGCGCCGCGCCACGGCAGGGTCGGACGCCAGGGCCAGGATGGGCGTCATGGGTCGCTCGCGGCTGGCGCGCAGCGCCGAGGCGCCGGTGGCCGTGTACGCTATGGTCACCGCGGGCCGCAGGAAAGCGGCCACCGACTGCAGCGCAACGCAAATGGCATCGGGCACGCTGGCCTGGTTGCCACCGTGCACCTTGGCCAGCCCAGCGTGCCAGCTGGGGTCGGCCTCGACCTCGTCGGCAATCTGGCGCATGATGGTGACCGCCCGAACCGGGTAATCACCCACTGCGGATTCCGCCGACAGCATGACGGCGTCCGCGCCGCTGTACACCGCGGTGGCGACATCGGACACCTCGGCGCGCGTGGGCACGGGCGCGTGCACCATGGACTCGAGCATCTGCGTGGCCACCACCACGGGCTTGCCCGCCTCCCGTGCCAGCCGCACGATCTTCTGCTGCAAGACGGGCACCCGCTGCGGCGGCAACTCGACGCCCAGGTCACCGCGCGCGATCATGATGCCGTCGGCTTCGGCCAGGATCGCATCCAGCTGGTCAATGGCGGCGGGTTTTTCCAGCTTGGCCATGATCCATGCCCGCCCGCCCATGAGCGCACGCACCTCGGCCACGTCGCGCGCGCGCTGCACAAAGGACAGCGCCACCCAGTCCACGCCCTGCGCCAACCCGAATTCCAGGTCGGCGCGGTCCTTGTCGGTGAGCGCGGCAATGGGCAGCAGCACGCCCGGCACGTTCAGCCCCTTGTGGTCGGACAGCGCGCCGCCAACAACCACCCGGGTCTCGGCAAAGTCGGCGCCGCAGCGGGTCACCCTGAGGCGCAGCTTGCCGTCGTCAAGCAGCAGCTCGGCACCCGCCTTGAGCGCGGCAAAAACCTCGGCGTGCGGGAGCTGGACGCGGCCTGCATCGCCGGCCGCAGCGTCCATGTCAAGCCGGAACGACGCTCCGGCCGCAAGCACGACCGGTCCCTGCGCAAAGCGGCCGATGCGCAGCTTGGGCCCCTGCAGGTCCATGAGCACGCCCAGCGGCCGGCCCAGTTCCTGCTCGACCTGGCGGATCTGCCCGATCCGCACGGCGTGCTCGGCCTGGCTGCCGTGGCTGAAGTTGAGCCGGAACGCATCGACGCCGGCGTCGGCCAGCGCCCGGATCTGCGCCAGCCCGGCGGTTGCCGGCCCCAGCGTGGCCAGGATGCGTGTGAAATGCTGCATGTCGACGAATCCATCAAGCCCGCGAGAAATTGACCCTGCGCCATGCAAACGCCCGGTTTGCCCTGCGCGCCGGCGCCAAGCCGCCACGATATCATCGTTGCTGACCTTCACACGCACAGGAGCTGCCTTGACCGACACGTACACGCCACCTGCCGTCTGGACCTGGGACAAGGAATCCGGCGGCAAGTTTGCCAACATCAACCGACCCGTCTCGGGCGCCACGCACGACAAGGCGCTGCCGGTGGGCAAGCACCCGCTGCAGCTGTATTCGCAGGGTACCCCCAACGGCGTCAAGGTGACGATCCTGCTTGAAGAGCTGCTGGCAGCCGGCCACGAAGGCGCCGAATACGACGCTTGGCTGATCGAGATTGGCAAGGGAGACCAGTTTGGCAGTGGCTTTGTCGCGGTCAACCCCAACTCGAAGATCCCGGCGCTGATGGACCGCAGCGGACCCACGCCGCAGCGCGTGTTCGAGTCCGGCGCCATCCTCATGTACCTGGCCGAGAAGTTCTCTGCCTTCCTGCCCACCAGCGGCGCCGCGCGCGCCGAGTGCCTGTCCTGGCTGTTCTGGCAGGTTGGCAGCGCGCCCTACCTGGGCGGCGGCTTTGGCCACTTCTATGCCTACGCGCCCGAGAAGTGGGAATACCCCATCAACCGCTTTGCCATGGAAACCAAGCGCCAGCTCGACGTGCTGGACAAGCACCTGGCGCAGCATGACCACATGGCCGGCGGCGGCTACACCATCGCCGACATGGCGATCTGGCCCTGGTACGGCGCCTTGGCGCTGGGCAAGCTGTACGGCGACGCCGGCACCTTCCTGGCGGTGCACGAGTACAAGCACGTGCAGCGCTGGGCCCGGCAGATCGCCGCCCGCCCCACCGTCAAGCGCGGCCGCCGCGTCAACAGCACCAGCGACGCGCCGGACATGCTGCGCGAGCGGCACGATGCGTCGGACTTTGACGCGTTGAACATCGACTGAGAGCTTGAGAAAGAATCCCTCATGCCCGCTTTGA
>JALOAS010000156.1 GCA_023228705.1 Ottowia sp.
TCTTCCTCTATGTTCAATAAAGAAATCAAATTGCTCCCCATTTACAGTCACTTCTATATTTGATCCTATTGGACAATTTAGATAATGTTCATAACTAACTGGCTGTACATCTAATGAAAGACAAAATCTATCTAATGATCCTTCAATATTTAAATACTTGAATCCAATAGTATTAGTTTCTATAACTTGATCATTTGCATCTAATTTCTCTACAATAATTTCACTACTATTTGTTGCAGTGGTTGTAGAATCCATTATCTGGTATCTTTGATCATTTGTAGATGATATAAAAGTATTTGATTCAATATCATAATATTGATTAAAAATTCCTAAAATATCTCCTTGAGTAAGAGAATATCTTTGCTCAAGAATTTTCATTAAATCAGGAATAACAGTGTAGAAAATATCAACGTAACTCTGAATTTGTGTGGCATCCCCATAATCTTGATAATTAATAGCTGTAGGTGTAAACAAACTTCTATAATATTGATTTAAAATACTTTGAATAGAAGGAGTATCAGAATAATATTGATTAAACAACATCAATAATTTTAAGCCATAAATCTGTTCATTTATAGCTATCACCCATTCACGACTAGGGGATGGAGATAAACTAGAACTAGGTGATAAACTAGCAGATATACTAGGTGATATACTAGGTGATATACTAGGTGATATACTAGGTGATATACTTGAACTAGGTGAAATACTTGCACTAGGACTCCAACTAGAACTAGGACTCAAAGAAATACTAGATGATCCAGTATAACTTATTGAAGCACTAGGAGACTGACTACTACTTGGAGACCAACTACTACTTGGAGACCAACTAGCTGATATACTAGCTGATATACTAGGTGAAATACTAGGTGAAATACTAGGTGATATACTTGAACTAGGTGAAATACTAGCTGATATACTAGGTGATATACTAGGTGAAATACTTGCACTAAAACTAGGTGAAATACTTGCACTAAGAGAAGCAGAGCCTTGTACTTCAAATGTAATTAAATTATCAATATTACTATAATAAGTAGTTTCTAACCATGAAGGTGATCTTCTTTTATTAGAAATTCTTATTTCATCAATAATACCATTAAAATATTGATATGCAGAAGTATGATCTCTTCGTCCAATAGTAGTATTAACAGTAGTTCCAGTTTGTAATGCTGTTTGAGTTACAGAATAATCTAATCCTCCTGATATAAAAAATTTAGTTACTTCATTAATATGTGTAATGGTAACATAGTTAAAATCAGTATCACTTAAAGTAGATACACTTCCTTTTCCAGCTACACCTGCACATTCAAACCATAATTTATGTGTAGTAGATATATCTAAAGTATATCCTCTATTTACAGCAGAATCTCTTGCAACTATTGCCTCTCTCTTTCCTACTGTTGTTTCTTTAACTATTGCTTCAAGAGTGATTCCTAAAAATCCTGACACATCTTGTAATTCTGAATCATTCCCACAAGATATATAATCATTAGAACCATCAAATTCTATTGCTTTTCCTATTGCTCCATCAACAAGATCATCTGAAGTCATAGTTCCAGCAGAAGTACCATCATTCTCATACTTTGTGGAATCAATCATCTGAGGAGCTGTTCCAGATGGATCTTGATTCAAATGTTGAACTAAAACAAAATTATGGTCCCAAACAGCTTTACCAGGAGTACTTCCTATGTCACCTACATATGTTGTATTATCAGATTCTAAACTGCTATAATATAATTTTAATCTAGTATCAGTATCAGGAGAAATATAAGGAACTTTTACCCATAGTTCGGCTACTTCATTTACAGAGTCCCATCTTGCTACTTCAACATAACATTGATTTCCTGAATCAATATCCTGTACAGCTATTTTATATTTATTTGTTCCAAGTTCTGTAAAAACTTCTGTAATATCAGTATCAGTTTTACCAGATGCAGATGATAGTTTTACTAAAACAGGAAAATCAACTAAAGTTTCATCAACTACAGAAGAATCAATGGTTAGTAAAATAAATGGGTAAGAACTCCAATCTCCTATAGAATTTGATTCATAAGGAACAAAAATAACTAAACTATCAAATGTACTATAATAAGATGCTTTAATCCAAGCATCTGATCTAGGTGTTTTAGAAATACGAGCATCTCTTAAAACACCATTCAGCATATATCTCGAATCTAATGAATAATGGGCTCCTACTTTGATAATATTAGAATTTTGAATTACAGGTTGTCCTACTTCACTACTATCCGTTTTTTTCGTTAAAGAAAAATCTCTCCATTGATAAAAATATCCTTCAGAACCATTTAACACACCAGCAACATATTCCCACTGTCTTGCTAAAACTGTCTGATTTTGATTAAATGTCCATAAAGAACCACTAATAGAGCTTATAAATTGATAAGTACCTAAAGAAACTGCTTTATATGCCTGATCTCCAATTGTTAAAAAATCATCAGAACTAGTATCATTTGGTTGAACAAATCCTTCTAATGTTAAACCATCATTCCAAATAGATGCAGGAGTTCCACAAAGTATATATTTTGAGGATGCAAAATTAGTTCCAAAACCAAATCCTGTTTCAGTAAGATCAGAACTATCTAATCCTTCTTGTGGAGTACCATGTAATTCATTTGATGTAGAATCTTTAATACAATCTGTTCCCCCAGATGGATCTTGACTCAAATGATAAACAGCAACAAAATCTGAATTCCAAACATTCTTTCCAGGAGTACTTCCTATATCTCCTACATAAGTTGTATTATCTGCTGAATAAGCAGAAAAATAAATGTAAAGAATAGTATTACTAGTGCTTGAAATAGATGGAACCTTTACCCATAATTCAGCAACTCTATTTACAGCATCCCATCTTTCAATTTCAACATAACACTCTACATCACTTTCTGTTTTAACATGTAATCTATACTTTAAATTGCCTAATACATCAAAAATATTAGTGTTATCTTGATTATGTCTTCCTGCATTATCTGCAATTCTAATAAGAACAGGAAAATCAGTTAAAGTTTCATCAATAAAAGTATGATCTATCTCTACTCTCATTACATTACTAGGATCATATGGAGATGGAGATGGAGATAAAGATATACTAACTGATAAACTAGGTGAAATACTAACTGATAAACTAGGTGAAATACTAGATGAAATACTAGGTGAAATACTAGGTGATATACTTGAACTAGGTGAAATACTAGATGAAGGTGTTATACTTGCAGATGCAGATGAATCTATTGTGAAAGTAATAAGATTATCTATGTTACTTTTATAAGTAACACTCATCCATTCATCAGAACGTGCAATATTAGAAATTCTTACTTCATCAATATATCCATTCCAATATTGATAGTATCCAGTGTATATTCTACTTCCAATAGAAGTATAAGCTATATTATTTGGTATAGCTGTTTGTGCAGAAGTTTTATCTAAATTCCCAGAAATATACCATTTAGATTCAGCATTATAATGAGTAATTCCTACATAGTTCCAATCATTTGAAGATAATGATGTATTGCTTGCTTGTCCAGCTACACCAGCAGTTTCTAACCATAAATTATAAGAATTATCAGTTCTTAAATCAAAACCTCTGAAACCATAATTATCTCTTGCAACAAATGATCTAACAGTGGTTTTAGGATACACTATTGCTTCAACTGTTATTCCTGTAGTTGATCCTACTTCTGCTAACTCAGTATTTCTTCCACAATTTATATAATCGTCAGAACCATCAAAATCTAAACATTGTCCAATATTTCCTGAAATTAGATCATCTGAAGTCATAGTTCCACTAGAAGTACCATTATTTGCGTACTTTGTGGAATCAATCATCTGAGGAGCTGTTCCAGATGGATCTTGATTCAAATGTTGAACTAAAACAAAATTATGGTCCCAAACAGCTTTACCAGGAGTACTCCCTATGTCACCTACATAAGTTGTATTGTCATCTTTTGT